>NZ_FPCB01000021.1:0-157817 GCF_900116815.1 Methylobacterium sp. 174MFSha1.1
CGCCCGGGATCTTGGCCGCGCCCGTCGCCTTCTCCATCCCGGAGGGCGTCTGACGCGTCGGCGGGCGGGGCGGCAAGCCCTTGAGCCGCGCGATCTCGTCGCGCAACGCCCGGTTCTCGGCAGTCAGGCGCTGCGTCTGCTCAATCAGCGTCCCCACAAGGACCCGCAGGTCCGACAACCCGAGCGTCTCGACCGAAGTGGGATCAGGCTGCGCCATGCCAATGCTGAATCACATCGGGACAGCCGGAGCAAACCCAAAACCCGCAAATTTGCCCCGGTTACTGGAAACACGATCCAAGCCTCTGCCCCGGCGAGACTTTTTCATATTTCCTGTTGCCGGGCCGCCGGCCATGCCGGCGACCGCCCCGCATCGCCTCGGTCCCGCAGCCCTTGTCAGGATGCGGGTTTCGGGCCATGTCGCTGCCACTTCCCACGCTCTGCAAGGCTTCGACAGACATGATGCTCAGGCCGATGTCGCTCGCTCTCCTGGCTGCCGGCAGCCTGATGGTCCTCGCCGGGCCCGCCCTGGCCCAACGGGACGATCCCAACCTGAAGAAGTACTGCACCGGCGACTACATGACCTATTGCGGCAACCTGCCGCCGGACAGCCCTCAGGTCGATCGCTGCTTCGAGAAGAACATGAACAAGATTTCGGTCAACTGCAAGAAGGCGATCGACTACTACGAGCAGACCCACAAGTAAGCATCAGGGTGGCCTCGGCTCACGCCGAGGCCTCGGCCCGGCTCGCAGCCTCCAGGGCCTCGGCCAGGGCCTCGATGGTGAAGGGCTTGCGCAACACCGTCTCGCCGGGGCCCGGGCGCGGACCGTCCTGGTCGTCGTCCCGCGGATGGCCGGTGGCGAAGATCACCTTCAGGTCGGGCCGCCGCCGCCGCGCCTCGGCGGCGAGCGTCGGCCCGTCGAGGCCCGGCATCACCACGTCGGTGAACAGCACCGCCACGTCCCGCTCGCTGTCGAGGGCGGCCAGCGCCGCCGCGCCGTCCGGCGCCGTCACGGTGCGGTAGCCGAGCTCGCCGATGGTCTCGGCGCTGGCGAGCCGCACCGCGGCGTCGTCCTCCACCACCAGCACCGTCTGCCGGGCCCGGCCCGGCACGGCCGCCGCGAGGAGCGACCGGCCGGCGGTCTCGGCCGGCACCCCGTCCGCGCTCACCGGCAGGGTCAATTCGATCGCGGTGCCCTGGCCCGGCTGGCTGTCGATGCGCACGCGCCCGCCCGACTGGGTGACGAAGCCGTAGACCTGGCTCAGGCCGAGGCCCGTGCCCCTCCCTTGCGGCTTCGTGGTGAAGAACGGCTCGAAGGCGCGGGCGACCACGTCGGGCGGCATGCCGGTCCCGGTGTCCCGCACCGTGACGGACACGGCCCGGGTGCCGTCGTCGAGGGCGCCGTGCGCCGTCTCCAGGGAAAGCCGCCCGCCGCCCGGCATCGCGTCGCGGGCATTGACCGCCAGGTTGAGGATCGCATTCTCGAGCTGGTTCTGGTCGACGAAGATCGCCGGCGGATCGGGCATCAGCCGGGTCTCGACCCGGACGGTCTCGCCCAGCGTGCGACGCAGGAGGTCGATCATGCCGCCGACGAGGCGGTTCGGGTCGGTCGGGCGTGGCTCCAGGGGCTGCTGGCGGGCGAAGGCGAGGAGCCGGTGGGTGAGCTTCGCCGCCCGGTCGGTCCCGTCGAGGGCGCCGGCGATGAAGCGGCCGACATCGGTGTCGCCCCGGGCGATGCGGCGCTGCACCAGTTCCAACGAGCCGGTGATGACAGCGAGCAGATTGT
This sequence comes from Methylobacterium sp. 174MFSha1.1, assembly GCF_900116815.1. NCBI lineage: Bacteria > Pseudomonadati > Pseudomonadota > Alphaproteobacteria > Hyphomicrobiales > Methylobacteriaceae > Methylobacterium > Methylobacterium sp. 174MFSha1.1. The sequence continues at coordinate 1,786 of NZ_FPCB01000021.1, forward strand.
TGAAGTCGTGGGCGATGCCGCCGGTGAGCTGGCCCACCGCCTCCATCTTCTGCGACTGGCGCAGCTGGTTCTCGGCGGCGAGGCGCTGGACGTGCTCGCGCTTGAGGTCGGTCAGCGCCTGCTGCTCGGCCCGGGCCCGGGCCAGCGCCAGCCAGGCCATCAGCACCAGGGTCAGGGCCGAGACGGTGGCAACGAGGCCGTAGACCCGCAGGTTGTCGTACCAGCGGTCGAGGGCGATCACGGTCTCGACCGAGAAGGCGACCTCGACCGGATAATCGCCGATGCGGCGCCAGGCGTAGAGCCGCTCGGCCTCCCCCGGCGGGGTGCCGGTGGCGGCGCCCCCCTGCGGCCGGGCGCGGATCGCCCGCAGCAGCGGATCGGCCGGGGCGAGGCGCTCGTCGACGTCGGGGCCCGGCGGCTCGCGCACCAGGATGGCGCCGTCGGCGCGCAGGAGCATCGCCCGGTGATCGGTGGGGGCGGCGATCTCGGCGTAGAAGCGGGCGAAATACTCGGTGCCGAGCGCGATCACGATCACGCCGTCGAAGCGCCCGTCGTCGGTCGAGCGGCGGCGGCTGACCATGAAGGCGGTGGTGCCGTCGGCCTCGCGCACGGCGGGGCTCACATAGATGCCGATGTCGCGCGGGCGGTGGACCGAGAAGACGTCCCGGGCCGCGAGGTCGCGGCCGAGATCGGCCTCGCGGCTTGAGGCCTGGATCTTCCCCTGGGGATCGACCACCCACACCGCCCGGGCCTGGGCCAGCGGCGCCTTCAGGCTCGCCAGGAAGCCGCCGGTGGCGGGCGCGGCGATCTGCGTCCAGCTGCGGTCGAAGACGTAATCGTCGACCCGGTCCATCGCCAATTCGGCGGTGTCGAACACCTTCGAGGCGTGCTCGTGCATCACCGCCGCGGTGCGGACCACGGCGCTGTCCTCTTCCCGCAGGACCTCGGCCCGGTTCCACCACGCCGCGCCCACCAGGACGACGCACGGCACCAGGAAAGCCGCGGCGACGAGGAGCTGGTGCAGCCGCACCGTCGAAAGGCTCACGGGACTCTCACAAACGCGACGGAAGCCGACGCGGCGATCGGCCAAAAGCTTAACTGTTCGTTAGCGGATTGGCGAGCGAAACGATCGCCGCGCCGATGCCCAACCGCCGCCTTCCGGGGCGGTGTGTCGCCGGGGCATCGGCGCGGCCGTCCGTCAGCCGCTGCCGCACTCTCGCGATCCGCCTCCAACGCCGCCTTAACGGCCACGCTCGAATGCGGTGCATTGACCCGCAAAGGCCTGCGCGTCCCGGGCTCGCCTCGCGGGGTGCGGACCGCTATGGTGCCGCGGCCACGCTTCGCGTTTACCGGATCCCGCCCGTGTTCCGTACCCGTACCCTCGTCCTCCTCGGCCTGATCGCCCTCTCGGCCGCCGCCTGCGGCCGGCGCGGCCCGCTCGAGCCGCCGCCCGCGGCGGCGCCGGCCGTCCAGCCGCAAGCCGGCGGCCAAGGTGGCGGCAATCCGGGCGGCACCCGGCCGAAGACCGGGGCGGCGGCCGTCAACACCCTGCCGGCCGGCGTCGGGCTCTCGGCGGGCGCCTCCGCCCCCGACCCCGAGGACGAGCTGCCCTCCGCCGCGGTCGCCGCGCCGACCGGGATCCCGGCCCCGACCGAGTCGTCGTCCCGCCGCCGCAAGGGCTACGTGATCCCCAAGGAGCCCTTCCCCCTCGACCCGATCCTCTGATCGGGCGATTTTCCGAGCGGGCGTGTGGGTGCAAAGCCCGGCCGGTTTCGTGTAGAGGGCGCGTCTCACGCGCTCGCGGCAGCGTCCGGACCCCGGTCAACTCCCATGCACCACTTCACCTATCGCGACGGCGTGCTCCACGCCGAGGACGTCGACCTGGCACGGCTCGCGGGCGCGGTCGGCACCCCGTTCTACTGCTACGCCTCCGCCACCCTGGAGCGGCACTACCGGGTCTTCGCCGAAGCGTTCTCCGGCGACGACGCGCTGGTCTGCTACGCCATGAAGGCGAACTCGAACCAGGCGGTGCTCGCCACCCTGGCGCGGCTGGGCGCCGGCATGGACATCGTCTCGGAGGGCGAGCTGCGCCGGGCGCTCGCCGCCGGCGTGCCGGGCGAGCGGATCGTGTTCTCGGGCGTCGGCAAGACCGAGGGCGAGATGGCGGCGGCGCTCGACGCCGGCATCCTGTGCTTCAACGTCGAGAGCGAGCCCGAGCTGGAGCAGCTGTCGCGGGTCGCGGCCGCCCGGGGCGCGACGGCGCCGGTCTCGATCCGGGTCAACCCGGACGTCGATGCCCGCACCCACGCCAAGATCTCGACCGGCAAGTCCGAGAACAAGTTCGGCATCCCGATCTCCCGCGCCCGCGAGGTCTACGACCGGGCGGCTCGGCTGCCGGGCCTGTCGCTCGTCGGCGTCGACATGCATATCGGCAGCCAGATCACCGACCTCGCGCCCTACGACAACGCCGCCGCCCTGCTCTGCGGCCTCGCCCGGGACCTGATGGCGGCCGGCCACCGGCTCCACCACGTCGACTTCGGCGGCGGCCTCGGCATCCCCTACCGCGACGACAACGCGCCTCCGCCCGACCCGGCCGCCTTCGCCTCGGTGCTGCGGCCGCACTTCAAGCCGTTGGGCCTCAAGCCGGTCTTCGAGATCGGCCGGATGATCGCCGGCAATGCCGGCGTGCTCGTCACGCGGGTGCTCTACGTCAAGCACGGCGAGGGCCGCACCTTCGTGATCGTCGATGCGGCGATGAACGACCTGATCCGCCCGACGCTCTACGAGGCCTACCACGCCCTACGCCCGGTGGCCGAGCCGAAGCCCGAGGCCGGCCGCCTCACCGCCGACGTGGTCGGCCCGGTCTGCGAGAGCGGCGACTACCTCGCGCTCGCCCGCGAGATGCCGGAGGTGAAGCCCGGCGACCTGATCGCCGTGATGTCGGCCGGCGCCTACGGCGCGGTGCAGGCCTGCACCTACAACACCCGGCCCCTGGTGCCGGAGGTGCTGGTGCGGGGAGCCGACCACGCGGTGATCCGGCCGCGGCCGACCTACGAGGAGCTGATCGGTCTCGACCGGGTGCCGGAGTGGCTCGTGGCCTGATCAATCCCGCGTCGATCGATAAAATGCGACGGGATTTCCGAACGGAGCCGCCAATCCTCGCGGTCTAACGTGCCCAGCATGTGATCCGCGAGGAACCGACGTGATGGCGCCCCAAGGCAATCCTCAAGGCAACCTTCGAGACGGCTCTCTCCTCGCCCGGGCCGAGGCCGTGGTCGAGCGCGCGTTCCGCATCGCCGCCGAGCACCAGGCGACCCTGGCCCAGGCCCGCCACGCCGTGCAGCCCCTGCGCGAGGCGGCGGCGCGGCAGAGCGGGGGCGTGCCGTACGCCCTCGATTCCGGACGGCCGCGCCAGGAGCCCCGCAAAGACCTGTCGGCCTGAGCCGATTTGACCCGCTGGCCCGCCGGGACCGGCATGCTAGCCTGCCCTCTTCGCCCGTCCCCGGACGGGACCAGCGGGAGCAGGGCATGAGCAAGGCCGAGCCGGACACCGCGCAGCGCAAAGCCGCCCCGGACGGCCGGGTGGATCCGGTGCGCGCTGGGCTCGACCGGCTGGTGGTCCGCGCCGGCCGGGTGACCCTGTGGGAGCAGGCCTGGCCGATCCTGTGGCGCGGCCTCGCGGTGGTGCTGGTCTTCCTCGCCGCGTCGTGGCTGGGGCTGTGGCTCGATGCCGGGCCGATCCTGCGCATGGCGGGGGTGGCGGTCTTCGGCCTCGCCCTCATCGGGGTGCTGCTGCCGCTCCTGCGCCTGCGCCGGATCGCCCGCATCCAGGCGCTGGCGCGGATCGACCGCGATGCCGGCCTGTCCCACCGCCCGGCACGGACGCTCGAGGACACGCTCGCCCTCGGAGGGGACGATCCCGGCACGCAGGCGCTCTGGGCGCTGCACCGCCGGCGCGCCGCGGCGGCCCTCACCCGCCTGAAGGTCTCCGGCCCGCGGCCGGGAATGGCCCGGCGCGATCCCTACGCGTTGCGTGCCGGCGCCATCCTCGCCGCGGTGGCCGGCGCCTTCGTGGCGGGGCCGGAGGCCGGCGACCGCCTGCGCGCCGCCTTCGACTGGCGCGGGCCGGCCGCGGCCGCGCCGTCGTTCCGGGTCGACGGCTGGATCGATCCGCCTCTCTACACGCGCACGCCGCCCCTCATCGTCACCCTGGCGGAGGCGGGCCAGCGCCTCCGGGCGCCGGTGAACTCGACGCTCGTCGTGCGCATCGCCGGCACCTCCGACGCGACCGTGACGCCGGGCGCGGGGCTGAAACCCCTGCCCGCCACCGCGCCGGCCCGGCCCGACCTGCGCGAGGAGCGCTTCACGCTCACCGGCGGCACCGCCGAGGTCGCGGTGCAGACCGGATTCGCCAGCACCCACCGGCTCACGATCGAGACCATCCCCGACCGGCCGCCGGAGATCGCCATCGCGGGCCAGCCGGAAACGAACGGGCGCGGCACCTTCACCCTCGCCTATCGGGCGAAGGACGATTACGGCCTCGCCTCCGCGGAGGGCGTCGTCGAGCCGCAGGTGAAGGGGCGCAGCCTGGTGCCGCCGCCGCGCCTGACCCTAAGCCTGCCGGCGGACGCGCAAGGAACCAGCGACACCCGCACCCTGATCGACCTTACCGATAACCCCTGGGCCGGCGCCAAGGTGCTGCTGACCCTGGTGGCGAAGGACGAGGCGGGCCAGGAGGGGCGCTCCGCCCCCCTCGCCTTCACCCTGCCGGGCCGGTTCTTCACCAAGCCGCTGGCGCGCTCGCTCGCCGAGGAGCGCCGCCGCCTCGTCCTCGATCCGGACGGCAGCCGCGCCCGGGTCGAGACCTCGCTCGACGCGCTCCTGATCGCGCCGGAGCGGTTCACGCCGCAATGGGGCGTCTTCCTCGGCCTCAAGGAGGCGGTGCGTCGCCTGCGGGCGGCCAAGACCGACGAGGCCCTGACCGAGGTCGCCGACCTCCTCTGGACCATGGCGTTGCAGATCGAGGAGGGCGACCTCTCGGACGCCGAGAAGGCGCTGCGCGCCGCCCAGGACCGGCTCAAGGACGCGATGGACCGCGGCGCCTCCGACCAGGAGATCGCCAAGCTCACCGAGGACCTGCGCCAGGCTATGGACCGCTTCCTGAAAGAGTTCGCCCAGCGCCAGCAGCAGAATCCGCAGAATCCCGGGCAACAGAACCAGCAGGCCGACCGCACGGTGACGCCGGACGACCTCTCGAAGATGCTCGACCAGATGCAGGAGGCGATGAAGCGCGGCGACGTGGCGGAGGCCCAGCGCCTGCTCGACCAGCTCCGCGGCATCCTGGAGAACCTGCAGACGGCGCAGCCCAACTCGCGCATGTCGGATCCCACCGCCCGCGAGATGAACCGCCAGATGCAGGACCTGGAGGCGATGGCGCGCGAGCAGCAGGGCCTGCGCGACGAGACCTTTCGCCAGGGCCAGGAGCGCCGCTTCGGCAACCGCGGCCAGCCGCAGCAGCCGGGCCAGCAGGGTCAGCGCCAGCCGGCGCAGCGCGGCCAGCAGGGCCAGCGCGGCGGCGAGCCCCAGCAGGGCCAGGACGGCCAGCAGCCGGGACAGCGCGGCCAGCAGCCCGGGGGCGACAAGCAGGGCGGCGTCGGCGACCGCCAGCAGGCCCTGCGCCAGCGCCTGGAGGACCTGCAGCGGCGGATGAAGGAGCTCGGCATGCAGGGCGAGCAGGGCCTGTCCGACGCCGAGCAGGCGATGCGCGAGGCCGAGAACGCGCTCGGCCAGGGCCAGGACGGCTCCGCCGTCGACGCGCAGGGCCGCGCCCTCGAAGGCCTGCAGCGCGGCGCGCAGGGCATGGCCCAGCAGATGCAGCAGATGGGCCAGGACGGTGACGGCCAGCAGGCGGCCGACGGCCAGCAGGGCCAGGGCAACCCCAACCAGCCCGGCCGCCAGGGTGCGCGCGACAACGACCCGCTCGGCCGCCCGACCCGCAGCCGCGACTTCTCGGACGGACGCGTGCGGGTGCCCACCGCCGAGGAATCCGGCGTCGAGCGGGCCCGGCGCATCCTGGAGGAGTTGCGGCGCAAGCTCGGCGACCCGAGCCGCCCGGCGGAGGAACTCGACTACTTCGAGCGCCTGCTGCGGCGGAACTGAGGGCCTGTTCGACCTGCTCGGACTGCACCGCGGGACGCTTTATCTATCCCGCCCACACCCTCATCCTGAGAGCCTGTTCGGGTGGGCTGACCGTCTTGAAACCCTCGATGGCATCCCGGGGCCGCGTAGCGGAACCCGGGATCCATAACCGCTGGCGGTGCAGGATGAAGCGGGACGCTGCCCGCCCTTTCAAGCTGCGTCAGCGGTTATGGATCCCGGGCTCTCGGCTGCGCCGAGCCCCGGGATGCCGCAGAGAGATGCCGGCCTGCGTGCGGATCGATCGGCGCAACCGCTCAAACAGGCTCTGATAACGTCGGATGCGAGGCGTCCGCCCTCCGGGCGGGGCGCGGTCGCGCGCCTCGCCCCGGTATCGTCCTGCGGCGCGGGAGCCTCTCCCGCCGGGATCCGATCCGCCCTATCAGGCCGTTCCACCTCGAGAGCCCTGGAATGTCCGGCAACACCATCGTCCTCATCGCCTGCCTCGCGGTCGCCGTGGTGCTGCTGTTCGGCCTCGCCAACATGCTGCGCGGCGGCAGCGCCAACGTCTCGCAGCGCCTGATGCGCCTGCGGGTGGTGCTCCAGTTCGTCGCCATCCTGGTCATCATGGGCGTGCTGTGGTGGCGCGGCGGCTGACCCAGCGAGACTGTGGCGGGGTGGACGCACGGGGTGGAAAACCGCGGCGAGACGGATTGTACGGCGAGACGGGACGCCCGCCCCACGGCTAGGGTGACCCTTGCCCCAGCAACGGGGCGGCGGACCCCGTACGACAGATGCGCGTAACCCTTTCGAGCCTCGCCGCGGCGATCACCACCGCGGTCGCTCTCGCCGCTCCGGCCGCACAGGCCGCCGATCCCTCAGCCCTGGTGCCCGACTACCGGCCGCCGGTTCAGCCCCTCAGCATCGTCTCGGAGTTCCGCATCGGCGGCTCCGCCCAAGATCCGGGCAGCAACGAGAAGAACACCAGCAACATTAACGGCGAGTTGCTGTTCGCCAAGCCGGTCACCGGGCTCGACCGGTTCTGGGCCGCCTTCGTGCCGCGCCCGACCGTCGGCGGCAGCTACAACGTCGACGGCCGCACGAGCTACGCCTATCTCGGCGCGACCTGGACCTTCGACATCACCGACCGGATCTTCGTCGAGGGCTTCTTCGGCGCCGGCTTCCACGACGGCTGGACGGGGCCGAAGAACAACGTGCCCAAGACCTTCAATTCGCTCGGGTGCAACCCGCTGTTCCGCGAGGCGGCCGGCGTCGGCTACCGCATCAACGAGCACTGGAGCATCATGGCGACGATCGAGCACATGTCGAATGCCGGCCTTTGCGTCAACAACCGCGGCCTGACCAATTTCGGCGGCAAGATCGCGTACACGTTCTGAGGACCGCCGGCGGCGGGGGGTCTGGCGATCCGGGACAGGGCCGCTAGAACATCCGGGCCGGGCCCGGCAGGGCCGATCCGCCCGCCTCACGCGAGCCCGGCCCCAGGGAGCGCGTCGTGGTCGTCCTCAACCGCATCTACACCCGCACCGGCGATTCCGGCACCACGGCTCTCGCCAGCGGCGAGCGCCGCTCGAAGGCGGATCTCCGCGTCGAGACCTACGGCACCGTCGACGAGACCAATGCCTGCCTCGGCCTGGCCCGCCTGCACACGGCCGGCGACCTCGACGCGATGCTGGGCCGGATGCAGAACGACCTGTTCGATCTCGGCGCCGACCTCGCGACGCCGGAAACGCCCGAGCCCCTGCCCTACGAGCCGCTGCGGATCGTCGCCGCCCAGGTCGAGCGGGTCGAGCGCGAGATCGACGCGCTGAATGCCGGCCTCACCCCCCTGCGCTCCTTCGTGCTGCCCGGCGGCTCGCCGGCGGCGGCGTCGCTCCACCTCGCCCGCACGGTCTGCCGCCGGGCCGAGCGCCTGGCGGTGGCGCTCGCCGGAACCCCGGGCGAGGCCGTCTCGCCGGTGGCGATCCAGTACCTGAACCGCCTGTCGGATTTCCTGTTCGTCGCCGCCCGGGTCGCCACCGAGGGCGGAACGGCCGACGTGCTGTGGGTGCCGGGAAAAACCAGGACCTGAAAAACCAGGACTGAAAAGCCGAACCTGAAAAACCCGCGCCCGGGACCCGCCTCGGACGGTGGGGCGGCGGGTCTCCGGGGCGCGTTGACAATTCGGAAAATCGGCCGCTACGGTCCGCGCCACCTTGCTCAATCGGGGATGATCGCGGGCCGGCCATGGGAGGGCCCGACCGCGATCGCCCCTTCATCCTGAAGGATGCGACGATCATGAAGGTCCTGGTGCCCGTCAAGCGGGTGGTCGACTACAACGTGAAGATCCGGGTCAAGCCGGACGGCTCGGGCGTCGAGCTCGCCAACGTCAAGATGTCGATGAATCCCTTCGACGAGATCGCCGTCGAGGAGGCGATCCGCCTCAAGGAGAAGGGCAAGGTCACCGAGATCGTCGCCGTCTCGATCGGCCCGCAGCAGGCCCAGGAGACGATCCGCACCGCGCTCGCCATGGGCGCCGACCGCGGCATCCTGGTCAAGACCGACGCCGCCGTCGAGCCGCTCGCCGTGGCGAAGCTCCTCAAGGCGCTGGTCGAGAAGGAGAGCCCGGACCTCGTCATCCTCGGCAAGCAGGCGATCGACGACGATTCCAACCAGACCGGGCAGATGCTCGCCGCCCTGCTCGGCTGGCCGCAGGGCACCTTCGCGTTCAAACTCGAGGTGGCCGAGGGCAGCCTCGACGTGACCCGCGAGATCGACGGCGGCCTGCAGACCCTGAACCTGAAGCTGCCGGCGATCGTCACGACGGACCTGCGCCTCAACGAGCCGCGCTACGCGTCGCTCCCCAACATCATGAAGGCGAAGAAGAAGCCGCTCGACACCGTGGAGCCGGAGGCGCTCGGCGTCGACGTGAACCCGCGGCTGAAGGTGCTCAAGACCGTCGAGCCGGGCGGCCGCAAGGCCGGCGTCAAGGTCGCCAGCGCCGCCGAGCTCGTCAACAAGCTGAAGGTCGAGGCCGGGGTTCTCTGACGAGAACCTGAGGCTTCCCTCAACCGGAAGGACATTCACGCCATGACCACCCTCCTGCTGGTCGAGCATGCCGGCGGCGCCGTGAAGGACGCCAGCACCAAGGCCCTGACGGCGGCCAAGCAGCTCGGCGCCCCGGTCCACGCCCTCGTGGTCGGCGCCGACGCGCAAGGCGCGGCCGAGGCCGCCGCCAAGCTCGACGGGGTCGAGAAGGTGCTGGTGGCGGCCGACGCCGCCTTCGACCACCTGCTCGCCGAGCCGACCGCCGCCCTCGTCGCCGAGCTCGCCGCCTCGTACGACACCGTGATCGCCGCCGCCTCGACCGAGGGCAAGAACGTGCTGCCGCGCGTCGCCGCCCTCCTCGACGTCGCCCAGGTCTCGGACATCATCAAGGTGGTGGGCCCCGACACGTTCGAGCGGCCGATCTATGCCGGCAACGCGATCCAGACCGTGCAGGCGACCGACGCCAAGCGGGTGATCACGGTCCGCACCGCCGCCTTCCAGGCGACCCCCGAGGGCGGCTCCGCCGCTCCCGTCGAGGCGGCGGCCGCCGCCGCGGCGCCGGAGGCCAAGTCGTCGTTCAAGGGCGAGGAGATCGCCAAGTCCGACCGTCCGGAGCTCGCCGGCGCCCGCATCATCGTGTCGGGCGGCCGCTCCCTCGGTTCGGCCGACAAGTTCAAGGAGCTGATCGAGCCGCTCGCCGACTCGCTCGGTGCCGCGGTCGGCGCCTCGCGCGCGGCGGTGGATGCCGGCTATGCCCCGAACGACTGGCAGGTCGGCCAGACCGGTAAGGTGGTGGCGCCGGACCTCTACGTCGCGGTCGGCATCTCGGGGGCGATCCAGCACCTCGCCGGCATGAAGGACTCGAAGGTCATCGTCGCCATCAACAAGGACGAGGAGGCGCCGATCTTCCAGGTCGCCGATTACGGCCTGGTCGGCGACCTGTTCCAGGTCGTGCCGGACCTGCAGCAGGAAATCGCCAAGGCCAAAGGCTGAGGATAATCGTCCCTCGCGCGGGACCGCGCGAGGGACGGCCGATGAGACCCGTCCGGGCCCCGCGGGAACCCTTCGCATCTGCGAAGGCGCGGTGGTATGAACGCCCGGGACGGCGTGGCGGGAAGGCAGGGGTGTGATGGGCATCGAGATCAAGACGGTCGGGATCATCGGGGCCGGTCAGATGGGCAGCGGCATCGCCCATGTCTGCTCCCTGGCCGGGCTCGACGTGCGGATGAACGACCGTGATCCCGAGCGCCTGAAGAGCGGGTTGGCCAACGTCAACGGCAACCTGCAGCGGCAGGTCTCGAAGGGGGCGATCACCGAGGACCAGCGTCGGTCCGCCATCGAACGGGTCCTGCCGGTCGATTCCTTCGACGGGTTCGGTCCCTGCGACCTCGTGATCGAGGCCGCGACCGAGGACGAGTCGATCAAGCGCAGCATCTTCAGCGCGCTGTGCCCGGCCCTGCGGCCCGAAACGATGGTGGCGACCAACACCTCGTCGATCTCGATCACGCGCCTCGCCGCCTCGACCGACCGGCCCGAGCGGTTCATCGGCATCCACTTCATGAACCCGGTGCCGGTGATGCAGCTCGTCGAGCTGATCCGCGGCATCGCCACCGAGGACCCGACCTACGAATCCGCCAAGGCCTTCGTGCGGCGCCTCGGCAAGATCGTGTCGGTGTCGGAGGATTTCCCGGCCTTCATCGTCAACCGCATCCTGCTGCCGATGATCAACGAGGCGATCTACACCCTCTACGAGGGCGTCGGCTCGGTCGATTCGATCGACACGGCGATGCGGCTCGGCGCCAACCATCCGATGGGCCCGCTCCAGCTCGCCGACTTCATCGGCCTCGATACCTGCCTGTCGATCATGCAGGTGCTCTACGAGGGTCTGGCCGACTCGAAGTACCGCCCCTGCCCGCTCCTGGTGAAGTACGTCGAGGCCGGCTGGCTCGGCCGCAAGAGCAAGCGCGGCTTCTACGATTACCGCGGCGCGGAGCCGGTGCCGACGCGCTGAAGCCTCCGCCCCGGGGCGGCCGCTTTCAGCGGATCCGGATCAGGATCCGCGGCCGCCAGATTCCCAGCACGACGTTCACGGTCGAGATCGCGAGCAGCACCCACAGGGTGCCGCGCTCGGCACCGAGCGACTCGGCGAGCGTCGCCGGATCGACGCGGCCGAGGAGGGCCTGCGCGCTGCGCTCCGCCTCCCGCTGCATCGGCCCCTGGACGCCGACGAAGCCGTACTCGAACATCAGGATCCCGGTCGCCAGCTTCACCCAGGCCCAGCCGGCCTGCTGGAAGGCCCGGTTGAGCGCGACGGCCAGCAAGCCGGCCACCAGCATCAGCGCCAGGGACGGCAGGAAGATCCAGGTCGAGACCGCCGCCATGGCACTGCGCATCAGGGCGTAGCCGGGGAGAGCGGAGGGCGGCGGCGCGAGGCCGAGCAGCACGATCAGGGACGCCATCGCGCCCATCAGGCCGATCGCCCCCATCGTGTGCAGGAACTTCATCAGGCGCCGCATCGCCACGACACGCTTCCCCCGGACGACGCGAACAGCCTACGGGACGGTACCGGGGCGGTGTGAATCACATTCCCGTGCCATGCCGGGCGGGCCTGAAAGACAGAAGGGCCGCCCCCCTGCCGGGAGGCGGCCCTTCGTTGGTACGGTGTCTTCGCTTACTTGGCGTTGGTCGAGCCCGTCGATTTCGGCTCGGCGGGGGCCGGGTAGGCGGGGTTGCCGGCCGGCACGCCCGCGCTGTTCGTCGACGACACGCCGCCGCTGCCGTTAGGCGAGCCGGTGATCTGCTGGCGCGAGGCGTCCTGGCTCTGGCTGGCGTAGTCCTTCGGGGCGTTCGATCCGTTCCAGCCGAGCAGCGCCACCATGGCGACGGCCAGGAGGGCGAGGCTGCCGAGCAGCACGTAGAGCACGGGGCGGCCGCGGGTGCCCTGGCGGGCCGCGGTCGGGGTCTCGATCGGGCGGTTGGTATCCATGGGGGAACCTCGGTTTGCGGCTCGGCGGGCGTCACGTCGAGCGATGATCGATGTGAGCAGCCAACGTCACCGATCGGCCGAGGTTCCTGGCGCACCGGGATTTGGCCCCGGGTCGGTATTGCGCGATCTACTTGCCCGTGAGCAGCATGATCTTCCCGAGATGCGCGCTCGATTCCATCAGCTCGTGCGCCGCCCGTGCTTCTTCCAGCGGGAAGGTGGCGTGGATCATCGGCTTGACGGTGCCGGATTCGAGCAGCGGCCAGACCTCGCGGCGCAGGCCGTCGGCGATGGCGGCCTTCTGGGCGACGGTGCGCGGGCGCAAGGTCGAGCCGGTGACGGTGAGGCGGCGGATCATCACCGGGGTGAGATTGACGTTCTCCGCCAGGAAGCCCTGCAGGAAGGCGATGATGACGAGCCGGCCTTCCAGCGCCAGCGACTTCAGGTTGCGCTCCAGATAGGCGGCGCCGACCATGTCGAGGATCACGTCGACCCCCTGGCCGTCGGTCAGACGCTTCACCTCGGCCGCGAAGTCGGCCTCACGGTAGTTGATGGCGTGGTCGGCCCCGAGGGATTCGCAGAAGGCACATTTCTCGGCCGAGCCGGCGGTGGCGTAGACCGTGGCGCCGAAATGCCTGGCGAGCTGGATCGCCGTCGAGCCGATGCCGCTCGACCCGCCATGGACCAGGAAGCGCTCGCCCTTTTGCAGGCGGCCGCGCTCGAATACGTTGGTCCAGACCGTCCAGTAATTCTCCGGCAGCCCCGCCGCCTCGACGAGGGAGAGCGGACCGGGCTTGGGCAGGCAGAGCGCTGCCTCTGCGACGGCGTACTCGGCGTAGCCGCCGCTGATCGTCAGGGCGCAGACCTCCTGGCCCTCGGCGAGACCGGTGATGCCCTCGCCGAGGGCGACGATGCGGCCGGCGATCTCCAGGCCCGGGATCTCGGTCGCGCCGGGCGGCGGCGGGTACTTGCCGGCGCGCTGCTGGCAATCGGGACGGTTCACGCCCGCCGCCACGACCTCGACCAGGACCTGGTTCGGCCCGGGGCGCGGCACCGGCACGGTCTCGATCCCGATCACCTCCGGCCCGCCGGCCCCGTTGAAGCGGATCTGGCGCATGGTGGCGGGGATCGATGGCATGGGGCGGCTCCGTGTTGACGGGATGTGCGCCCTTACCTGCCGCGCGAGGGGGCCACCGGCAAGGGCTTACCGCGTGCCGTACATCCGGTCGCCGGCATCCCCTAAGCCCGGCAGGATATAGCCGTGCTCGTTCAGGTGGCTGTCGATCGAGGCGGTCCAGACCGGCACGTCCGGGTGGGAGCCCTGGAACTTCGCCAGTCCCTCCGGCGCAGCGAGCAGGCAGACGAAGCGCAGGTCGCGGGCGCCGCGCTCCTTCAGCCGGTCGACCGCCGCGACGGCCGAGTTCGCCGTCGCCAGCATCGGGTCGAGGACCAGCACGGTGCGGTCGGCGAGGTCGGACGGGGCCTTGAAGTAGTACTCGACGGCCTCGAGCGAGTCGGGATCGCGGTAGAGCCCGATATGGGCGACGCGGGCCGAGGGCAGCAGCGACAGCATGCCGTCGAGGAAGCCGACGCCGGCGCGCAGGATCGGCGCCAGGACGAGCTTCTTGCCGGCGATCTGCGCGCCCTGCATCGTGACGAGCGGGGTCTCGATCTCGACCGGCTCGAGCGGCAGGTCGCGGGTGACCTCGTAGGCGAGCAGCGTCCCGATCTCGTTCAGGAGCTGGCGGAAGCCCTTGGTCGAGCGCGCCTTGTCCCGCAGCAGGGTCAGCTTGTGCTGCACCAGCGGGTGATCGACCACCGTGACCGGCGCCACACCCGTCTCCCCGCGCGCACCCGCACCCTGCATTGCCGTCTCTCCGTTCACGAACATACTCGACTAAGCATCATTCGCCGAAGTGGTCACCGGTTCGGCGAAAAAAATGATGCACAAACAAGAAATTCAGCAGAGTTGCGCCATGCAACTCTGCTGAGCTCAGAATACGGTGCCGTCGCTCGCGATGGAAAGCGGCGGCGCGCCCTCCGGCCGCAGGGACTTCGCCAGGCGCCGGCCGGTGGCCCAGGTGCCGCCTTCGAGCACCTTGGCGAGCGGCAGGTCGGCGGGATCCTCGATGTCGAGCCGCTCGCGCACCAGCGGCGCCAGCCGGTCGAGGAGCGCCACCGTCAGCGCCCGCCACTCGACGACGAGGCGGGAGCCGACCTCGTGCGGGCGCGATGCCTCCTCGGGACGGCGCAAGGCCAGCACCCCGGTATCGAGGAAGAGGCCGCCGTTGCGGTATTCGGGCAGGCCGGTCAGGGCGTCGAGCCCGGTGACGGTCAGGCCCGCCTCCTCCAGCGGCTCGAGCAGCGAGTAGGCGAGCCACTGCGACAGCTTGTGGAACGGCACCAGCCCCTCCGTCGGCCCGGTGCCGCCGGCGAGGGGATGGCGCCAGGTATCGCCGAGATCGACGCCGTCGAGGACGATGCGGCCGGGCCAGATCGGCCCGAGATGGGTCAGCAGCACCTCCAGCACCGCCTCCGCCGGCACCTCGCCGTCGCGGGCCCTCGCCTTGATGCGGTCGAACAGGAAGCCGGGACGGGCCTGCGGCCCGAAACCCTCGGGATCCGCCGCCGCGACCTGGCCGAGGCGGTTGAGGAGCGCGGTGCGGCCGGAGAGGCCGACGAGGGGGTTGGTCGGAGAGGCCTGGAAGCCGTCGGCGAGTTCGGCTTCGGTCAGGCTCGCCAGGGCGCGGGCGTCGGCGCGGAACGGATCCTCGGGCTCGGAGGAGAACAGGCCCGAGACGAACATGTCGAAGCTCGCCACCGCCAGCCCTTCCGAGCGGGCATAGGTCTCGCCGGTGCGGCCCTCCTCGTAGCGCCAGGTCGGGCCGGCGCCGGCATCGAGCAGGACGCTCACCACCACGAGGTCGAAGGCGGCGCGGGCCTGCTCGGCCGGGTCCTCGAAGGGGGCGGCGTGGACCAGCGAGCCCCAGCGCTCGAAGCCGCCGACCGAGAAGTGGCGCCAGCGGGCGTGATAGGGGATCGCGAGGTCGGGATAGGCGTCGCGGATGGTCTCGACCACGGCGTCGGCGCAAGGCCCGAGGCGGTCGAGATCGACCACGAAATGGTCGAGCCGCCCGTCGAGCCCGGCCTTGAGCAGGGTCTCGGCGCGGGCGCGCACCGCCCGGGCCGAGAGCAGGCTGCGGGCGGTCGAAAACTCAGGCACGGACATCTCCAGAGGCAATGCGGTTGGGCGCCAGCGAACGGGATTAGAAGCGTTCGAGGTCGCGGCCCTTCACGGCGTCGAGGGATTCGGTGACGCCGTCCGGCGCGTAGTAGCCCGCCGCCTTCTTAGCTTCCATCTCCACCGAGGCGTCCGGCGGGATCAGCTCCGGCGGGATCGGCACCCGCTCGCCGACCTCGATGCCCGACCCGGTGATCGCGTCGTACTTCATGTTCGACATCGACATCAGCCGGTCGATGCGGCGAATGCCGAGCCAGTGCAGCACGTCCGGCATCAGCTGCTGGAAGCGGGCATCCTGCACGCCGGCGACGCACTCGGTGCGCTCGAAGTAGGTGGCGGCGGAATCACCCCCCTCCTGGCGCTTGCGGGCGTTGTAGACCAGGAACTTCGTCACCTCGCCGAGCGCCCGCCCCTCCTTGCGGTTGTAGACGATGACGCCCGTGCCGCCGGCCTGCGCCTCGCGCACGCATTCCTCGATGCCGTGGGTGAGGTAGGGCCGGCAGGTGCAGATGTCGGAGCCGAACACGTCCGAGCCGTTGCACTCGTCGTGGACGCGGCAGGCGATGCGCCGGCGCGGATCGGTCAGGCCCGACACCTCGCCCATCACGTAGACGGTGCAGCCGCCGATCGGCGGCAGGAAGACCTGGAGGTCGGGCCGGGTGACGAGCTCGGGGAACATGCCGCCGGTCTGCTCGAACAGGGTGCGGCGTAAGCTCGTCTCGCTGGTGCCGAAGCGGGCGGCGACGCCCGGCAGGTACCAGACCGGATCGACCGCGATCTTGGTGACCGAGATGTCGCCGGTCGCGTGCAGCACCGTGCCGTCGGCGGCCAGCCGATGGGCGCCCATCGCCGCCAGGATCTCCGGCAGGCTGAGGCGAGCCTTGGTCACCGCGATGGTC
The DNA here is from genome assembly GCF_900116815.1 of Methylobacterium sp. 174MFSha1.1. NCBI lineage: Bacteria > Pseudomonadati > Pseudomonadota > Alphaproteobacteria > Hyphomicrobiales > Methylobacteriaceae > Methylobacterium > Methylobacterium sp. 174MFSha1.1. Next base: position 18,089 of record NZ_FPCB01000021.1, read on the forward strand.
GGCCGGATGTCGGTGCCGGAGGTGATCGCCTCGCGGAACACCTCGCCCGGCATGTGCCCCCACGGGTCGAGCGACACGATTTTTTCCGGGTCCGCCCATTGCGGATGCGGGCCGATCGCGACAACCGGGTGGGTGTTGGTGAGGTCCGGCCGCGCGAGCGGGTTCATCGCCCGGCCCGCGATCGCGAGGGCGCGATAGAGCGAGTAGGCGCCGCCATTGGCCCCGATCACGTTGCGGTCGGCCGGGTTGGTCACGGTGCCGATGACGGGACCGCGCTCGCGCGGGTCGGCGGCACCCCAGCGGATCGGCCAGCGGGCGGTGCCGGGCTCCGGGTGCGAGGTGAGCCGGATATGCGTCGAGCGGTTGGAACTGGTCATGCGGCCGCGCCGTCCTTCAACGGAGAAGGCTCCCCGCGGGGGCCGCGAGGAGCCTGTCGTGTGCTTGACCTGATGGAGGGTGGCCCAGTCGATTCGGCGCGTCAAGCTCAAGCCTGAGGCGCCGGACGCTCATTGTCGGGGCAGCCAGGCCCCGCTCCGCTCAGTAGTTCGAGCCGGCGCGGCGACGGGCCATGAAGGCGTCGAACTGCTCGCGGTCGCGGGCGCGCTTCAGCTCGTCCACGAACTCGGTGAAGGCGCGGCTCTCCTCCTCGAGGCGGCGGCGCTCCTCTTCGAGGCGCTCGATCTCCTTGCGGCGATACTCCTCGAAGGCCCAGTTGCCGCTGTCGTGGCGGGCCGCGCCGAAGCCGGAGAACCCCGAGAAGCCGTTCCGGAAGGAACGCTCGGCGAAGGACTTCATCTCGTTCAGAGCCGGGTAACCCATGAGCTTCCACACCACGTAGGCCGCGGCCAACGGCCACGCATAGATGAATCCGATGACGATCGCGCCGATCTCGAGAGAGCGGCGCGGGAACGGGCCGTTGCGGCAGGCGCGGCCGCTCGACCAGGGGGCAGAGGAAAACGACACGTCACGATCTCCCGCAGGATGTGAATGTGAACGACATTTACATGCGGGGCCGCCCGGGCGGTTTCAAGGAGGGTGGGCGAGGGAAAATTCGTGGAGAGCGGGGGCGCGATCGCAAACCTCGCCGAGGTGCCGGCCGGGACGATCGGGCTGCCGCCCCCGCCTCTTCTCATCAGTGTCATGGGCCGCTGCTGTAAGGCGGCATCGTCGAGACGGGGATGAGGGACGAAGGCCCATGAGCGAGTTCGAGGCGCCGCAGCAGGCGGCCACCATCGAGGCGTTGCGGCGCGAGATCGCCGAGGCCTACGACGAGGAACTGGAACTCGAGATCGAGGAGGAGCGCCTCGCCGGGCTGGTGCCGCCGCCCGAGGGCGCAGCCCCCGACCTCGACCGCCGGCTCTACTTCCGCGAGCTCCTGCGCCTGCAGCACGAGCTGGTGCGGCTCCAGGACTGGGTCCAGACCGAGAAGCTCAAGGTCGTGGTCCTGTTCGAGGGCCGCGATTCCGCCGGCAAGGGCGGCGTCATCAAGCGCATCACCCAGCGCCTCAACCCGCGGGTCTGCCGCGTCGCCGCCCTCCCCGCTCCGAGCGAGCGCGAGCGCGGCCAATGGTACTTCCAGCGCTACGTCAGCCACCTGCCGACCGGCGGCGAGATGGTGCTGTTCGACCGCTCCTGGTACAACCGCGCCGGCGTCGAGCGCGTCATGGGCTTCTGCTCGGAATCCGACGTGGAGGAGTTCTTCCGCTCGGTGCCCGAGTTCGAACGCATGCTGGTCCGGTCGGGCATCGTCCTGGTCAAGTACTGGTTCTCGATCACCGATGCCGAGCAGGCCCACCGCTTCGAGATGCGCATCCGCGATCCGCTCAAGCAGTGGAAGCTCAGCCCGATGGACGTCGAGTCGCGCCGGCGCTGGGAGAGCTACACCCGGGCCAAGGAAGACATGCTGGCCCGCACCCATATCGACGAGGCCCCGTGGTGGGTGGTCGACGCGGTCGACAAGCGGCGCGCCCGCCTCAACTGCATCAGCCACCTGCTGGAGCAGGTGCCCTACGGCACCGTCGAGCACCCGCCCGTCCACCTGCCCGCGCGGGTGCGCAACCCCGACTACGTCCGCGGCCCGATCCCGGCCGACATGTACGTGCCGGGGCGGTACTGAGCGGGGCATGAGCGGGCTCGCGCGCGCGGCAGCGCTCGCTGTCCTCGTCCTGGCCTCCGCCGGGGCGCAGGCGCAGCCCGCCCCCCGTCTCACGGTGGTCCCACCGGCCTGGCCCCTCACCGGTGCCGGCGGCGACCCGCAGACCGCCATCGCCCAGTCGCGCACCTCCGACCAGGTCTCGGTGACGATCGGCGGCTCGATCCAGTCGTCGCTCGGCCCCTACGGCGACCCGTTCGGGTTCCGCGCTGTCCTGGCCGAGCGCGGCATCACCTACACGGTCACCTATATCGGCGAGGGGCTGGCCAACCTGCGCGGGGGTTTGCGCCGCGGCGTCACCTATGGCGGGCGGCTCGACACCTCCCTCGACGTCGATCTCGACCGGCTCGCCGGCTGGCGAGGCGCGAAGTTCCACACCGACTTCTTCCAGATCCACGGCCACGGGATGTCGCGCTCCTACGTCAACAACCTGACGACGGTGAGCGGCATCGAGGCCCTGCCGGCGACGCGGCTGTTCGAAGTGTGGCTGGAGCAGAGCCTCTTCGACGACACGCTCTTAATCAAGGTCGGCCAGGTCTCGGCCGATACCGAGTTCGCCATCGCCCAGTCGGCGGTGGTGTTCTTCAATGCCGGCTTCGGCTGGCCCAATATCGGCGCCGTCGTGCTGCCGAGCGGCGGGCCGATCTATCCCCTCGCCACCCCGGCCGTCCGGGTGAAGGTCGTCCCCGATCCGCGCCTGTCGTTCCAGGCCGCGATCTTCAACGGCGATCCCGCGGGCGTTCGCCGCGGCGACGACACCGATCCGCAGCGGATCAACCGCACCGGCACCAGCTTCCGGGTCGGCGACCCGCCCCTCGTCATCGGCGAGGTCGCCTACGCCTACACGCTCGGCCTGTGGGGCGAGAACCTGCACGGCACCGCGACCTTGGGTGGCTGGCAGCATCTCGGCGGCTTCGACAGCCCGCGCCTCGACAGCGTCGCCGGCCGGTTCCTCGCCGATCCGGAGGCGAGCGGCATCGCCCGGCGCTTCCGCGGCGACCGCGGCGTCTATGGCATCGTCGACCAGACGCTCTACCGCGAGCCCGGCACCGAGGACGAGGGCGCCAGCGCCTTCCTGCGTATCTCGAAGGTGCCGGGCGATCGCAACCTGATCGATTTCTACCTCGACGGCGGCATCGCCTATAAGGGTCTCCTGCCCGGGCGGCCCAACGACACCGCGGCGCTCGGAGTGATCTACTCGCGCATCAGCCCGGCCGCCCGCGCCTTCGACCGCGACAGCATCCGGTTCGGTCAGAGCGCCGGCCCGATCCGCAGCAGCGAGGTGGTGATCGAGGCGACCTACCAGGCCGAGGTGCTGCCCGGCTTCACCCTGCAGCCGGACCTGCAACTTGTCATGCGCCCCGGCGGCGGGCTCGCCGGCGACGACGGCCGCCGGCTGAAGAACGCGACCGTGATGGGCCTGCGGGCGACGATCAACTATTAGGATGCTGGGTCCGGACGGGGTGCTGGCTCCGCGCCCGTTCGATCATGCCAACGATACTCCCATCCTCCACGTCATCCCGGGGCCGCGAAGGCGGAACCCGGGATCCATAACCGCTGCCAATTCAGGTTGAAGCGGAGCGCGCCCCGATTCGTCTGAAAGGTCAGCGATTATGGATCCCGGGTTCTCGCCTACGGCGAGCCCCGGGATGACATCGAGGGATAGTAAATCCGGAGCGCCCGATCGATGTCATTCTATCGGACCGGCTGTCACTGGACGAGGCCGTTGCCGTTGCCGTTGCCGGAGAACCCGTTCCCGAGCCCGTTCCCGACATTGCCGTTGCCGTTGTTGTTGCCGGTGTTGTTGTTCCCGTTGCCGTTGCCCATGTTGCCGTTGCCATTGCCGTTGCCCGATCCGGCAGCGAGGCCGGGAGGCAGGGCGCCCGCCAGACCGGGGGGCTCGGGCGCGGCCGCGGCATCTCCGGTGGCACCGGTGTTGAGGTCCATGGACCGGTATCGCGGCCGGTGCGGACGGCCTTGCCAGCCTCCACCCTGCCACCCGCCACCTTGCCAACCGCCTCCCTGACCGTGCCAGTGCCGGAAGAAGCCGTGGAACTCGGCACGGCTGACGCCGTCGGGCGGCGTCCAGCGATGCGTCTGTGCGACGGCCGGACCGGCAACACCGAGTCCGGTCAACGCGAGGGCGATCAGGGTCAAGCGCATTGTCGTCTCCTTCCGGCCGCCATCTCGCCCTCCTGGTGGAGAGGCGACGGGGTCTGCCGAGTGGAAAGGAAGATTTCGTCCGGTCGTCCCCGGGTCTCCGCCGAAATGCTCTCTCGACGGGCAGGCCCTCTGTCGGGGAGCGTCATCCGGACGACACGATCGACCCCCGCCGGCCCAGGTCGGTCCCGGGACATCCGGCCGGGAGTCGGACTCGCGGCCTCTCAGCGCCGGTTGCCGTTCCCGTTCAGGTTCCCGTTGACGGCACCGATATTGCCGTTCCCATTGTAGCTGCCGCCGTTCAGGTTGCCGTTGAACGCGCCGACGTTGTTGTTTCCGTTATAGGCCCCGGTGTTGAAATTACCGTTGAACGCACCGACGTTGTAATTCCCGCTCGTGGAACTGCTGTTGTTGTTGCCGTTGAATGCGCCGACGTTGCCGGTGCCAGAGTTGAAGGCGCCGACATTGCCGGTGCCCGTGTTGAAGGCACCGATATTGCCGCCGGTCTGCGGCGCGCCGTTGCCGTTTCCATTCCCGTTGCCGTTGCCGGACCCGGTATTGTAGTTCCCGTTCGAATTGCCGTTGCCGATCCCGATATTGCCGTTTCCGTTGCCGTTGCCGTTGCCGATCGACACCGACATGGTCATCGCGAGACCGCGGGCGGCGGCGGGGTACGCGGTGCCGAGCAGCGCCGCGGCGAGCAGGTAGGGCACTAGTTTCATCGGAGCCTCCCTTGCGGCGCGAGGGCCACGTGCGGTCAGGAACCTCACGTCGAGGTCCCCTGCATCGAGAGAGCGGAGCGGCCGGGACCGCTCCGCCGATCGCCGTCAGCGGCCGGGGCTGCGTTCAGCGGTTGCCGTTGCCGTTGTTGTTGCCGCTGTAGAATCCCCAGTTGCTGTTGCCGTTGAGGTTGCCGTTCAGCAGGCCCTTGTTGAAGTTGCCGTTGCTATTGCCGTTGCCGGCACCGAAGTTGAAATTGCCGTTGCCGTTGCCGTTGCCGGCACCGGTATTGACGTTGCCGTTGTTGTTGCCGTTACCGAAGCCGATATTGCCGTTGCCGTTCAGGTTGCCGTTGTAGGCGCCGGTATTGCCGTTGCCGTTACCGTTGCCGTTGCCGACACCGATATTGCCGTTGCCGTTGCCGTTGCCGCTGCCGACCGACCATGCATAGCTGGTCGAGGGGAGGCCGGTGAGCGCGAGCACGGTCACGGCCGAGAGCAGGATCTTTTTCATCGGATGCCTCCTTGAGTGAACCAGGCGACGGATGTGCCGCACGAGATGGTGCTTCGGTGTCGGAGCGTCGCTCGTTCCCCAGCGCCGTCACAATCGTTCCCCAAAAATGTCGGCCGAATAAGCCTGATATATGTTTTAATCTCTTGAGACTATTGACACTGCGTCAATCGATAAGCCTCTATGATACCGTCGCTACATGCATAGCGTGTTAAATAGCAAATCAGGCCCTACCCCAAAAGGGGTACGCATCTTCAGGCTTACGGGCGATCACACGCAGCTTTCCGAAACTCGAAATGCCGCTACCTTCGCGGAAAAGAGGCGGATGCTGCCGACAACAGTTCACGGAGGAGAGCGCCCGGACGGTGGACCGCCGTCCCGACGCACGCGTGCTTTCGGAGGGTGACCTCATGGAAACGGGACAGCTCGTGCATCTCGTCGACGACAGCGCCGCGATGCGCTCGCTCGCGGCGGATATTCTCAGCGGCGCCGGCTTCACTGTCCGAGAACATCCCGCGGCCGACAGCCTGCTCGGCGATCCCGCGCTGGCGGAGGCGGGCTGCGTCGTCACCGACTTCCGCATGCCGCGGATCGACGGCCTGGACCTCCTGTCGCGGCTGCGCGCGGGCGGGTCGCTCGTGCCGGTGATCCTGCTCACCGCGCACGCCGACGTCTCGACCGCGGTCCGGGCGATGAAGCTCGGGGCCTTCGACTTCATCGAGAAGCCATTCGCCAACAGGGACCTGGTCCGGGCGGTACGCTGCGCCGTGCGCGGCTCCCGCTCCGCCTCGCCCGACGTCCGGCACGCGCTCGCGAGCGAGCGCCTGTCCCGGCTCACCGAGCGCGAGCGGCAGGTCCTCGCCCGCATCCTGCTCGGGCTGACCCACCGGGAGATCGGCGACGACCTCTCGATAAGCCACCGGACCGTCGAGGTGTTCCGGGCGCGGATCATGGCGAAGACGGAATGCGCCAGCGTGCAGGACCTCGTCCGCATCGCCCTGGAGGCCGGATTCGACTGAGGGGCCGCTCCGTACGGGCTCGACCGTACGGAGTCGCGCGGATTTCGGTCAGGGTTGCGATCTGTCAGAACATTACTGCGCTGGACGATGAACTAACAAATACATCGACAGTTCGCGCCCTGACGGGTTCTGTCGACCGCAGGTGAGGGAGGGTGGTGGTGGGACGCTGGATTGTCAGCACCCTGTGCGCATCCGTGGCCGCGGGCGGCTTCGCCGCCGCCGCGGTGGTGCAGGCGCATCCCCTGGCGCTGCGCCCGATCCTGGACGACCTGGCCGCCCGGCAGGAGCGGGCCTATGCGCGGATCACCCGCCTCGTCTCGGCGCCCGCGCCGGAGCCGGCCCCGTTCATCACGACGGCGATCCAGCGCGGGCCGCTGGAGCAGATCGTCACCGCCACCGGCGCGCTGCAGCCGGTCGACACGGTGGAGGTCGGCTCGCAGCTGGCGGGCCAGATCGCCGACCTCTTCGTCGACTTCAACGACCGCGTCCACAAGGGCGATCCCCTGGCGCGGATCGACCAGCGCAGCTTCATCTCCCGCGTCGAGCAGGCCCGCGCCTCGCTCGAAATGGCCGCAGCCAGCGTCCGGGTCCAGCAGGCGCGGCTCGAGCGCGCCCGCATCGACCTCGACAACGCCAAGGGCAACCGTGCGGTGCTGGCCGCGCGGCTCGAGAACGCGCAGGTCATGCTCGAGGCGGCCAAGCGCAACGTCGACCGCAAGACCATGCTGCGCTCGCGCGAGGCCACCTCGGTCGCGACGCTGGAGGAGGCGCAGACCGACCTCGCCTCGCGCAAGGCGCAGCTGCGCGAGACCGTCTCGCTCCTCGAGCTCAACGCCTTCGCGGTCGATGCCGCGGCGGCCGACCTGCGCCGTCTCGAAGCCGAGCTGATCCAGGCCAAGGCCGCCGTGCCGCTGCAGGAGGCGAGCCTCAGGGCGGCGCAGATCGAGCTCGACCGCACCACCATCCGTTCGCCCATCGACGGCGTGATCGTCGGCCGCTTCGTCAGCGCCGGCCAGACCCTCGCCGCCGGGCTCGAGGCGCGCACCGCCTTCAACGTCGCCCGCAACCTCGGCGAGATGGAGATCCACGCCCGGGTCGACGAGACCGATATCGGCCGGGTCGCCCCGGGGCAGCGCGCGAGCTTCACGGTCGACGCCTATCCGGGGCGGCGCTTCGAGGCCGCGGTGCGCCAGGTGCGCAAGGCGCCCCAGAGCAACCAGGGCGTCGTGACCTACACGGTGGTGCTGACGACCGACAATCGCGAGGGCCTGCTCCTGCCCGGCATGACCGCGCTCGCGCGCCTGACGGTGCACCGGGAGGACGACGTGCTGAAGCTGCCGCTGGCCGCCCTGCGCTTCCGGCCGGCCCGGGCGGTGCCCGAGGGACGGACCGAACCGGGCACGCGCGAGCAGGCGGTCTGGGTGCAGGATGAAGCCGGCGCGCTCCGGCCGGTGGCGGTGACGACGGGCGCATCGAGCGCCGACCAGGTCGTGCTGCGCGGCGGCGCGCTGCAGGAGGGCGACCGGGTCGTCGTCGGGCAGGCCGACGCGAGTGAACCGTCGCGCTTCCTCGGGATCAGGCTCGGCCTATGAGCGACGGCATCGTCAGGCTGGCGGCGGTCAGCCGCACCTTCCGGATGGGCGACGTCAATGTCCCTGTCCTGCACGACGTCACCTTCGCGGTCGGCGAGGGCGAGTCGGTCGCGGTCGTCGGTCCGTCCGGGTCCGGCAAGAGCAGCCTGATGAACCTCATCGGCCTGCTCGACCGGCCGAGCTCCGGGCGGATCTTCCTCGAGGGCGTCGAGACCGGGCGGCTCTCGGCCGATCGCTGCGCGCGCTTGCGCAACCGCCGCATCGGCTTCGTCTTCCAGGCCTACAACCTGCTCCCCCGCCACTCCGCCCTCGACAACGTGCAATTGCCGCTGATCTATGCCGGGGTCGGCCGGGCGGAGCGGCGGCGGCGGGCCGAGCGCGCCCTCGACTCCGTCGGCCTCGCCCACCGGGCCGAGCACCTGCCGACCCGCCTCTCGGGCGGCGAGCAGCAGCGCGTCGCCATCGCCCGCGCCCTCGTCACCGATCCGGGCATCCTGCTCGCCGACGAGCCCACCGGCGCCCTCGACAGCCGCACCGGTAGCGACATCCTGGGGTTGTTCCAGGCCCTGAACGCCACCGGGCGGACGATCCTGATCATCACGCATGACATGAGCGTGGCGGCGGGCTGCGGCCGGATCGTCCGCCTGCAGGACGGGCGCGTCGTGTCCGAGGACGGAACCGCCCCGCGGGCGATGGCGGAGGCCTCCGCGTGATGATCGGGCAGGCCCTCCTGATGGCGCTGCGGGCGCTTCGCCTCAACCTGCTGCGCAGCCTGCTCACCATGCTGGGCATCGTGATCGGCGTCGCCTCGGTGGTCACGGTACTGGCGATCGGCAGCGGCGCGCAGAGCCAGGTCACCCGGCAGATCCGGGCGATCGGCGCCAACGTCCTGATGATCAATCCGGGTGCTGCCCGTCAGGGGGGCCTGCGCCTCAAGGCCGGGACGCGGGCGACCCTGACGGAGGGCGATGTCGACGCCATCTTGGAGCAGGTGCCGCAGGTGCGCGCGGCCGCGGGCTCGATCGCCGGCAGCGCGCAGGCCGTGCGCGAGAACCGCAACTGGAACACCACCGTCAACGGCACCACCACGAACCACTTCGTGGTCCGGGACTGGACGCTCGCCTCCGGCCGCACCTTCAACGCCACCGAGGAGGCGACCGCCGGCAAGGTCGCGGTGCTCGGCAGCGTCGTCGCCCGCGAGCTGTTCGGCACGGACGATCCGGTCGGCGCCGAGATCCGCATCATGAACGTGCCGTTCGAGGTCGTCGGCGTGCTGAGCCCGAAGGGACCGGACCAGGACGACGTCGCCTTCGTGCCGCTCTCGACCGCCAAGCTCCGCTTCCTCGGCAGCGCCGGCGGCACCGCCCGGGACGCCGTCGCCTACATCCTCGCCAAGGCGGTCTCCGACGAGGCGATGGCGCGGGCGAAGGCGAGCATCGAGGACCTGCTGCGCCAGCGCCACCGGATCCAGGACGACCAGGAGGACGACTTCAAGGTCCAGGACCCCTCCGCCGCCGCCGAGGCGCAGCGGGGCGCCACCCGCACGGTCGCGATCCTGCTCACCTCGATCGCCGGCGTCTCGCTGCTCGTCGGCGGCATCAGCATCATGAACATCATGATCGTCTCGGTGACGGAGCGGACCCGGGAGATCGGCATCCGCCGGGCGCTCGGCGCCCGCGGCCGCGACATCCGCCTGCAATTCCTGTGCGAATCGCTCGTCCTGTGCCTCGCCGGCGGTCTCGTCGGGGTCGTCCTCGGGGCGACGATCTCGCTGACGGTCGCCCGCTCGGCCGGCTGGACGACCGTCATCGACCCGAGCGCCGTCGCGGTCGCCGTCGGCTTCTCGGCGATCACGGGACTCTTCTTCGGGCTCTACCCGGCCCACCGCGCGGCCCGGCTCGATCCGGTGGAGGCGCTCAAAGCCGAGTGATCATCGTAAGGCGGCCCGCCCGGGCCGATGGGGGGAGGCACACATGGTCGTACTGAAAGGGTCCCATCCGCTGTCGCGAAGCAAGGCCCCGATCCGGTTCCGGCCGGCGAAGCCGGCGGCGCCGGAGGACGAGACCGCGGCCCCGACCGCGCGGGAGTGCGAGCTGATCGCGCTCATCGCCCGGGGCCTGCCGAACAAGCTGATCGCCCACGAGATGGGGATCTCGCCCAACACCGTCCGGGCGCATATCGGCAACATCATGCGCAAGTACCAGCTCAGCAACCGGACGCAGATCGCCATGCTGCTGACGCCGCTCCTGCCCGAGGCGGTCGCGGAGCCGTTGCGGCGGCGGTAGGGGCGTCCGAGCAGGCGCGGAGTGGATTCGTGCCTGCTTCGTCCTCGGCATCCTTCCACCGGCTGGAACACTCGCCTGCCGTGGCGTCGGATGAGCGGATTTCCCGGTTCCGGCTCCGCCCCCATTTTCCCGGACGATCGCAACGAAGCGGAAGGAGATCCGGGAAAGGGGTGGCGGCTCACGATGCGCGGCACGCTTGCGTATCCCGTTATCGACCGTCCTGCCCCCGACCGCTCAGGGCGGCGGAATCCGCCCCGGCGGGGTGCCGCGGATCAGCGCCATCACGGCCTCGTCGCGCTCGGAGATCAGCCGGGCCCCGCGCTGGAAGCTCAGATAGGCCCAGAGCCAGCGCAAGGTCACGACCAGCCGGTTGTGGAAGCCGACCAGCAGGTAGACGTGGGCCACCCCCCACACCACCCAGGCCAGGAACCCCTTCAGCTTGAGGTGGTCCCACTGCACCACGCCGGAATTGTGCCCGATGATCGCCAGGTTGCCGCGGCTGCGGAAACGGAAGGGCTTCGGCATCGTGCCGTGCAGGATGCGGTCGCGCAGGGCTTTGCCGAGATAGCGGCCCTGCTGGTCGGCCACCTGGGCGAGGCCCGGCAGGGGCTTGCCGTCCTCGGCCTTCGCCATGGCGAGGTCGCCGAGGGCGTAGATGCCCGGTCGCCCGATGACCGCGAGGTCGGGCCCGACCGGCACGTGGCCCGTGCGCGTCGTCTCGACCCCGAGCCACTCCCCCGCCGGCGACGCGCGCACGCCGGCGCCCCAGACGATCGTGGCGGCCGGGATCAGCTTGCCCGCCACCGTGACCCCCTCCTCCGACACGTCCTCGACCGCGTGCTCGGTCAGCACGGTGACGCCGAGACGCTCCAGTGAGCGGCGCGCATAGGCTGAGAGGTCCTCGGTGAAGGTGCCGAGTACCCGGGGCGCGGCCTCGATCAGGAGGATCCGGGCCTGCTTCGGGTCGATGCGGCGGAAATCCTTCGACAGGGCGTGGTGGGCGAGGCCCGCGATGGCCCCCGCCATCTCGACCCCGGTCGGCCCGCCGCCGATCACCGCGAAGGTCATCAGCCGCTCGCGGGCGGCCGAATCGTCCTCGCGCTCCGCCGCCTCGAAGGCGAGGAGCACCCGGGCGCGGATGCGGCGGGCGTCGTCGAGGGTCTTGAGGCCCGGGGCGAAGCGCTCCCATTCCGGGTGGCCGAAATAGCTGTGGGTGGCGCCCGTCGCGAGGACCAGCGTGTCGTAGGGGATGCGGGTGCCGTCGCGCAGGCGGACGGAGCGCTCCTCGGTGTCGACCCCCTCGACCTCGCCCATCAGCACGCTGACATTGCGGTCCCAACGCAGGATCGCCCGGATCGGCTCGGCGATCTCGCCCGGCGCGATCACCGCGGTGGCGACCTGGTACAGCAGCGGCTGGAACAGGTGGTGGTTGCGCCGGTCGATCAGCGTGACGGCGATGCCCTCGGCGCCGCCGAGGCCGCGGGCCGTGGTGAGGCCGCCGAAGCCGCCGCCGACGATCACCACCCGGTGCAGCCCGGGCGCGGCGAGCGGCGCCCGCTTCACCCCGTCGAGGGGGGTGGTTTCGAGAGGGGTGCGGTGCAGGGTCTCGGACATGCGGCTCTCCCTCGGACGGTGCCAGGCGGCCGGATCGGGGCTCGTCCCGGCGGGCTTCACCCACGCGGAACCGGCCTGATCACGGCTTGCCGAAGCGACACTCTGACCCAAGGTTACGATGCTGGCGAGAGCCCTGGAACCCCCCCGGATGGCGTCAGGGCGACGGCCATCGACCCTGCGGTGCCGGCCTCGATCCGGCAGGATCGGCGCACCGGGCGGAAGCCTATTTCACAGTTAAAAATTGTATAAATCGGCATACCTCGACGGCTGTCCGGATTTCCGCTACCCGTGCGGCGGACGACGCGCCCTCAAGGGAGAGACACACCATGGCCGACGCCACCGCCACCTCGGAATCCGGCCGCCGGATCGGCCACGGCCGGGTCTACGACTCGATCACCGAGACCATCGGCAACACCCCGCTGGTGCGCCTCAACCGCCTGGCCAAGGAGCGCGGGATCGACGCCGAGATCCTGCTGAAGCTCGAGTTCTTCAACCCGATCGCCTCGGTGAAGGACCGCATCGGCGTCAACATGATCGACGCCATGGAGGCCTCGGGCGTGCTGAAGCCCGGCGGCACCCTGGTGGAGCCGACCTCCGGCAATACCGGCATCGCGCTGGCCTTCGTGGCCGCGGCCCGCGGCTACCGGCTGATCCTCGTCATGCCCGAGACGATGTCGCTCGAGCGGCGCAAGATGCTGGCCTATCTCGGGGCCGAGCTCGCCCTCACCCCCGGCCCGCAGGGTATGAAGGGCGCGATCGCCAAGGCCGAGGAACTCCTGAAGGAGATCCCGGGGGCGATCATGCCCCAGCAGTTCAACAACCCGGCGAACCCCGAGATCCACCGCAAGACCACCGCGGAGGAGATCTGGAACGACACGCACGGCCAGCTCGACGCCTTCGTGGCCGGCGTCGGCACCGGCGGCACCATCACGGGCGTCGGCCAGGTCATCAAGCCGCGCCTGCCGCATCTGCGCGTCGTCGCGGTCGAGCCGGAGGATTCCCCGGTCCTGTCCGGCGGCCAGCCCGGCCCGCACAAGATCCAGGGCATCGGCGCCGGTTTCGTGCCGGGCGTGCTCGACCGCGGCGTGATCGACGAGGTGGTGACGGTCTCCAACCAGACCGCCTTCGACACCGCGCGCCTGCTCGCCCGGATCGAGGGTATCCCCGGCGGCATCTCGACCGGCGGCAACGTCGCGGCGGCCCTTGAGGTCGCGAGCCGGCCGGAGTTCAAGGGCAAGCGGATCGTGACGGTCGCCTGCTCCTTCGCCGAGCGCTACATCTCGTCGGCCCTGTTCGAGGGGCTGTAAAGCCCGTCAGGGCGGGGCCTTCCGGAGCTCCGCCTCGGACCATCCGCGCAACGGATGCCCCACCCTCCGCGTCATCCCGGGGCTCGCCGAAGGCGAGAACCCGGGATCCATAACCGCCGACGTCGAAGAACGAAGCGGATCGCGTTCCGCCACATCCCGGAACCTCAGCGGTTATGGATCCCGGGTTCCGCTTTCGCGGCCCCGGGATGACGATGGAGGATGCCAGACCCGTCGCGAGACGCGAACGGCGTCTCACGCCACCAGTTCGGGCCGGCGCTCCTCGTGGCGGACCTCGTGATGCCGGTCCTCCTCGCAGGCGCCCCGGCGGAACAGAGCGGCGCAGCGCGACTCTCGGTGGACGCTCAGGATCGACGCCCGGTCGATATCGGGGTTCTCGGCCAGGATGCGGCGCACATCCTCGACCAGGCGGCCGTAGCGGCCGGCATCGAAGCCGGCCTCCAGCGGGCTGACGGCGATATAGGCCTCCACCACCAGGACCTTCTCGGACTTCTCGCGGGACACTTCCGCGGCGATCCAGGCGGATTTCACGAGGCGGTTCGGGTTGACCATCGGCGTACCTCCGTTCTCGTCAGGCCGCTCTTCGGCGGCTCGTTGGCGGTGAGACTGCGACAAGACGCTCCCTCTGCCAACTCCGCAGCTGCTGCAAAGCTCCGTTATGTCGCAGCTAATTCATGCGCCCAGCGCATGACACACGGGATTAGAGCGGCAGCACCCCATCGCTCTTCACCTCCTCCATCACCGCGTAGGTGCGCGTGTTGTTGACCCCCGGCAACGACAGCAGGCCCTCGCCGAGGAAGCGGCGGTAGGCCGGCATGTCGGCGACCCGGGCCTTGACCAGGTAGTCGAACCCGCCCCCCACCATGTGGCATTCCAGCACCTCCGGCGCGCGCCGCACCGCGGAGGCGAAGCGCGCGAAGGCGTCGGGCGTGGTCTTGTCGAGCGAGACCTCGACGAAGACGAGCAGGCTCAACCCTAAGCGCTGCGGGTCGAGCCGCGCCCCGAACCCGGTGATCACCCCGTCCTTCTGCAGCCGGCGCAGCCGCTCGCCGGTAGCTGTCGGCGACAGCCCGACCCGCTCGGCCAGTTCCACGTTCGGGATGCGCCCCTCGCGCTGGAGGATCTTCAGGATCTGTCGGTCGACCCGGTCGAGCCCGTCCGTCATTCTCTCTCCCAAACCCCGGTTTCGCCGCCGATCCTGCGGCCAACCGGCGATAAGCGCCATCGAAGCGCGGCGGAAGGGCGATTATCCTGAGGATCGTCGCAAAGCCCCTCGCCCGGACCCACCCCGATGCCCGCCCCGCTCCCCGTCTTCCACGCGCCCTTTGCTCCCGACGACGCCGTCCTCGCCCGCCTCTTCCTGGAGCGGGGCGCCCTGCCGCCCGAGCGCGAGGCCCGGGTCGATGCGCTCGCCCGCGACCTCGTCGGCGCCATCCGGCAGGAGAGCGGGGGTCTCGGCGGCGTCGAGGCGATGCTGCGCGAGTACTCGCTCTCGACCAAGGAGGGCCTCGCCCTCATGGTGCTGGCCGAGGCCCTGCTGCGGGTGCCCGATGCCGCCACCGCCGACCGGCTGATCGAGGACAAGCTGCGCTTCGGCGGCTTCGAGCAGCACGCCACCCGCTCGGACGCCCTGCTGGTGCGCTCCTCGGCCTGGGCGCTCGGCCTCTCGGCGCGGATCATCCAGCCCGGCGACACCCCGGAGGGGATTCTGGCCGGCCTCGCCAAGCGCCTCGGCCTGCCGGCGGTGCGCCAGGCCGCCCGCCAGGCGATGCGGGTAATGGGCGGGCATTTCGTCCTCGGCGAGACGATCGAGGCGGCGTTGAAGCGCTCGGCGAGCGGACAGGGCCGGCTCTACCGCTACTCCTTCGACATGCTGGGCGAAGGCGCCCGCACGGCGGAGGACGCCCGGGCCTACGCGGCGTCCTACGCCGCCGCCATCGAGGCGATCGGCCGGGCCGCCGGCAACAAGCCGCTGCCCGACCGGCCGGGCATCTCGGTCAAGCTCTCGGCCTTGCATCCGCGCTACGAGGCGGTCGGCCGCGAGCGGGTGATGGCCGAATTGGTGCCGGTACTCCTCGATCTCGCCAAGGCGGCGAAGGCTTACGACCTCAACTTCACGGTCGATGCCGAGGAGGCCGACCGGTTGGAACTCTCCCTCGACGTCATCGCGGCGGTGCTCGGCGATCCCGCGCTCGCCGGGTGGGACGGGTTCGGCCTCGCGGTCCAGGCCTACCAGAAGCGCTGCCTCCAGGTGATCGACCACGTCGCCGACCTCGCCGCCCGCCTCGACCGGCGGCTGATGGTGCGCCTCGTCAAGGGCGCGTACTGGGACACCGAGGTGAAGCGGGCCCAGGAGCGCGGCCTGCCCGACTACCCCGTCTTCACCCGCAAGAGCATGACGGATCTCAGCTACCTGGCGGCGGCCGAGCGGATGCTCGCCCACCGGCCGCGGCTCTTCCCGCAATTCGCCACCCACAACGCGCTCACCGTCGCGGCGATCGTCGAGCGGGCCGGGCCGGAAGCGGGCACCTACGAGTTCCAGCGCCTGCACGGCATGGGCGAGGCGCTCTACGCCCGGCTGCTGTCCGCTGTGCCGGGTGCGGCCTGCCGCACCTACGCGCCGGTCGGCGGGCACCGCGACCTCCTCGCCTACCTGGTGCGGCGGCTGCTCGAGAACGGTGCCAATTCCTCCTTCGTCTCGCAGGCCGCCGACCCGGCGGTGCCGGTCGAGACCCTGCTGCGCCGCCCGGCCGAGAGCGTCGGCAACCCGGACCGCGCCCGGCACGCCAAGCTCCGCCGCCCCGCCGAGATGTTCGCGCCTGAGCGGATCAACTCCGCCGGCGTCGAATTCGGCGACCGGGCGGCGCTGGAGCGCCTGACGGACAGCGTGTCCGCCGCGCGCGGCCTCGCCGAGGCGGCGCCGGTGATCGACGGCACAGCGCAAGCCGGCACGCCGCGCGACGTGGTGAGCCCGAGCGACACCCGCACGGTCGTCGGCACCGTGACGGAGGCCTCGCCCGAGACCGCTGCCGCCGCGATGCAGGCCGCCCGCAAGGGCGCGCTCGCCTGGGGCCGCGTCCCGGCCGAGCAGCGCGCCGCCGCTCTGGAGCGGGCCGCCGACGCGATGGAGGCCTCGACCGGACGGCTGATCCACCTGCTCCAGGCCGAGGCCGGCAAGACCCTCGACGACGCGGTGGCGGAACTGCGCGAGGCGGTTGATTTCTGCCGCTACTACGCGGCGCAGGGCCGCAAGCTCTTCGGCGCGCCGCAGGCCCTGCCGGGCCCGACCGGCGAGAGCAACCGCCTCTCCTTGCGCAGCCGCGGCGTCTTCGTGGCGATCTCGCCGTGGAACTTCCCGCTGGCCATCTTCGTCGGCCAGGTCGCCGCGGCTTTGATGGCCGGCAACGCGGTGGTGGCGAAACCCGCCGAGCAGACCCCGCTCGTCGCGGCCGAGGCCGTGCGCCTCCTGCACCGGGCCGGCGTGGCGCCCTCGGCCCTCCACCTCGTGCCGGGCGACGGTGCGGTCGGGGCGGCTCTGGTGGCGCATAAGGACGTGGCCGGCGTGGTCTTCACCGGCTCGACGGAGGTGGCGCGCCACATCAACCGGGCGCTCGCCGCCAAGGACGGGCCGATCGTGCCCCTGATCGCCGAGACCGGCGGCATCAACGCGATGCTGGTCGATGCCACGGCTCTTCCCGAGCAGGTCGCCGACGACGTGGTGACCTCCGCTTTCCGCTCCGCCGGCCAGCGCTGCTCGGCCCTGCGCCTGCTGCTCGTCCAGGAGGACGTGGCCGACAAGGTGATCGGGATGGTGGCGGGCGCGGCACAGGAACTGCGGCTCGGCGATCCGCGCGACCCGGCGACCCATGTCGGCCCGGTGATCGATTCTGATGCCCGCACCCGCCTCGACCGCCACGGCGCCGCGATGCGCCGCAGCGCGACGGTGCATTACGCCGGCGAGGTGCCGGGCGCGGGCCATTTCGTGGCGCCGCAGATCTACGAGATCGCCGGCCCCGAGGCGCTGACGGAGGAGGTGTTCGGGCCGATCCTGCACGTCGCCCGCTATCGTGCCGCCGACCTCGACCGGGTGTTAGAGGCGATCGAGGCCAGCGGCTACGGCCTGACGCTGGGCGTGCATTCGCGCATCGACGCCACGGTGGAACGGGTGGTCGCGCGCCTCTCGACCGGCAACGTCTACGTCAACCGCAACATGATCGGCGCGGTGGTCGGGGTGCAGCCCTTCGGCGGCCACGGCCTCTCCGGCACCGGCCCGAAGGCCGGCGGGCCGCACTACCTCACCCGCTTCGCCACCGAGCAGACGGTGACGGTGAATACCGCGGCGGCAGGCGGCGACGCGGCGCTGATCGCGATGGAGGGGTGAGCACGGGCGCAGGTTGCGCATCGAGGGAGCGACCACTCACCCTGGGGAACGGTGCAGCTTCATTGGCTGATACTGTGTACAAGAACTATGGGCAGGCGGTTCTTTAATCCCTTCCGCTGCGTGCGTGGGAGCACGTCCCGGCGTGCGGGGGCCGTCTATATTCCGATCATCGCAACGGAACGCCGATCGCCCCCGGGTCGATCGGCAGAAGACGGAGATTGGATCACATGAAGACCCGCATCGCCGCCCTCGCCGCCGCCCTCGTCCTCGGCGCCGCCCCGCTTTCGACCGCCATGGCCTTCCCGCACGCCTCCGCCCCGGCCTGGGCCTATGACGTCGAGACCACCGGTTCGATCGGATACCGCGCCAACGACAGCGTGCCGTTCTACGGCGCCTGCCCGATGAGCTCGGCCGCCGAGGGCAACGCCAAGCAGCAGAACTTCCCGGTCAAGCAGTACGGCCAGACCTCGGGCGGCTATCGCTGCTGAGCCCGGTCGCCGGGTTCTCGACCGACAGCCTCGGCCGGGGCCGGCAGTCCGGCCACCTCGTGACGACGATGACGGGCCGCCCCCAGGGGCGGCCCTTTCCGCGTCGAGGGACGGCACCGTCACCCGAAATACACACCCTTCGCCGAACCGTGGGCGTACCCGGAAATCGCCGCAAACCGGCACCACAGCTCGATCCCGACGGCGCGAGGCTTTCGTCGGCCCCGGGCCGTGCCGCTCGACTTTTGTGGCCGGGCGGCAAGCTTGGCACTTCGTTAAGCAGTCACTCGCATTCTCGCGCCAACACCTTCGGGAGACCCTCAGCGTGCGCGCTCTGACCTCATACGGCCTTCCGCGCCTCGGCGCGGGCGCGGCGCTCGTCGCCGCCCTCTTCGTCACCGCAGCGCCCCAGGCCCAGGCCCGCGACAATGTCGGCGCGGCGATCATCGGCGGCGCGGCGGCCGGCGTGCTCGGCGGCGTCGCGGCCGGCGCCATCATGAACGGCATGCAGCCCCCGCCCCCGCCGCCCCCGGCCTACGCGGTTCCCCCGCCGCGCCGTGTCTACGTCGAGGAGCCGGAGACCGTGATCGTGCGCCCGCGCCGCGGCCCGATCTGCCACTTCGAGCGCCGCAAGGTGTGGCTCGACGACGAATCCTTCACCTACAAGCGCGTCGAGGTCTGCGAGTAGGCATCGCCAGCATCGGGAACGATCAGGGGCCGGCACCCGGGGACGGGGCCGGCCCTTCTCGTCGGGTCACCCGGCCTTCGGCATCACGCCGTCCTTCACCAGGATCCAGTCCTCGATCACCACAGCGTCGAGGCCTGTCGTAGCGAACATCAGGATCGCGTCCTCGGCGGTGTGGAGGATCGGCTTGCCCATCACGTTGAAGCTGGTGTTGAGCAGGATCGGCACGCCGGTCCTCGCCGCGAAGGCCCGGATCAGGGCGGCGTAGGCCGGGTTGCGCTCGTCCGTGACGCTCTGGAGGCGTCCGGTGCCGTCCTCGTGGACCACGGCCGGCACGTGAGCGCGCCTCTCCGGCCGCCAGACCAGGGTGCGCTCCATGTAGGGGCTGTCCTGGTAATCCTCGAACCAGTCCGGCCCGGCCTCGGCCAGGATCGAGGGCGCGAAGGGCCGGAACGCCTCGCGGTACTTCACCTTGCCGTTGAGAATCGCCTTGGCGTCGGCCGGGCGCGGATCGGCCAGGATCGAGCGGTTGCCCAGCGCCCGGGGTCCGAATTCCGCCCGCCCCTGCACCCAGCCGACGAGCCCGCCGGCCGCCAGGATGTCGGCCGCGGCCTGCGTCACCCCGTCATGGCCGAGATGGCGCAGGCGCGGCTCCCAGCCGACCATCCGCTCCAGGGGCTCGGTCGAGACCCGCGAGCCGAGATACGGGGTGGCGAGGTGCCCCGGCCCGGTCCAGTCCGGGTTGTCCTCCTGGAAGGCGAGCCAGGCCGCGCCGAGCGCGTTGCCGTCGTCGGCGGGCGCGGACGGGACGTGCAGGTGCTGATAGCCGCAGCGCTGCAGCAGCCGGCCGTTATAGGACGAATTGAGGGCGCAGCCGCCGGTGACGACGAGGTTCTCGTGGGGCGCCAGCCGCCACGCCTCGGCGACGAGCACGTCCATCATCTCCGAGAAGATCGCCTGGCCGCAGGCCGAGAGGTCGGCCCAGCCGTCCGCGTCGGCGTCGGCCGGGCGCCGAACGCGGATCTCGTCCGCCACCGCCTGCACGGTGGCGGCGTCGGAGAAGCGCAGGCGGCCGCCCTCGATCCGGTAGAGCCGGCGCAGAAGCGCCATCAGCTCGGGGTCCTGCCGGCCGTAGGGGGCGAGCCCCATGATCTTCCATTCCTCGCCCTTGGTCTGGTCGAACCCGGCGAGATCGGTGACGAGGCCGAAGAAGAAGCCGATCGATTCGCGGCCGCGATGGCGCTTCACCTCGACGAGCCGCCCCGCCTCCATCCGGTAGATCGCCGAGGCGCCGGTCTCGCCCATGCCGTCGACGACGAGGCAGGTGGCGTCCCGGAACGGCGAGCCCCACAGCCCGTAGGCCGCGTGCGTCAGGTGGTGGGGGTAGCGCCGCAAGGCCGCGACGGTCGAGCGGCCGCCATGCGCCCGGTCGAGGCCGAGCAGGGTGCCGTAGCCGGCGCGTCCCTGTGCGAGCGCCAGCTCGGCGATGAAGGTGCGCTCGGCCCGCTCCGGCACCAGCGAGCGGTTGAGCGCCGGGGAATGCCCGCGCAACGCCTCGAGCCCGAAGGCGCCGGTGCCCGCCTGGTCGGCGAGGTAGCGGCTGAAATCCGGCCCCCAGGTGGTGGCGACGACGAGCTCGGCGCCCGGCGGCAGGTGGGCCTTGAGCAGGCCGGCCATGCGGGGCGCCGAATCCGGCTCGCAATTCGGGGCGCGCTTGTATTGCAGGTAGCGCTCCGTCGCCTCGGCGAAGAGCACCGCGCCGTCCGGCCCGACCAGGGCGAGGGCCGGGTCGTGGAAGGTGGTGGCGAGGCCGAGATAGTAGCGCATCGGATCCGTCGATCTGGTCACGCTGCCGCTCTAACAGTGTCGGCTGCCCCTGTCAGGCGGGGGAGAAGCGTTGCGCGGGTGCATCGGGTTCCCGCTCCCGCTGCGTGATCCCGCCGGATTTCGCCCGCGTTTCCGATGCCGATATGCTAGCGCAGTCATCGGGGTACGGCCCGTCGGGCCGTCGGACGAACATGAGGCGGCGCTCTCCTCGCGGGGCGGCACGGACAGCACGGTGCGCGACATCCTGACCGCCCTGGCGGGCCTCGTCATCCTGATCCTCGCCGCGGCCCTGGTCGCGCCGCCCTTCATTCCGTGGGAATCCTACCGCAGCAGCTTCGACGCGGCGCTCGGCCGCTCGCTCGGGGTCGAGGCGCACAGCGACGGCCGCCTCGAGGTGCGCCTGCTGCCCTCGCCGCGCCTGCGGATCGACCACCTGCGGCTCGCGACCGGGCGGGACCGGCCGAGCCTCGACGCGCGCTTCGTCAAGGCCGAGATCGCCCTCACCCCGCTCCTCTCCGGCGAGATCCGCTTCACCGAGACCCGGATGGGCCGCGGCGAGGTCACCCTGCCGATGACCGAGGCCGGCAGCTTCCTGCCGCCGTCCTCCCTCGGCGAGGGCCGGGATCTCGCGGTGGAAGATCTGAGGGTCTCGCAGCTCCTCGTCACCACCCGGGTGGCGGCGACCGGGCGCACCGACCAAGTCTACGCCGAGAACGTCCGGCTCTCCGCGCCGCGCCTCGCCGGCCCGTGGCGGGCGGAGGGCAGCGTCGAGGCGGTGCCGTTCCGCCTCACCACCGGGGCGCCGGCCCCCGACGGGACGATCCCGGTCAAGCTCGGCGCGGGCGGCGACACGGTGCCCCGGCTGGATCTCGACGCCCGGGTGAGCGTCGCGGCCGGCCCGGAGGGCGGCGGGGTGCCGGAGGCGAGCGGCACGGCTCGCCTGGTGGTGGGGCCGCCGGCCCAGGCCGCGGGCGCCACGCTGCCGGTCTCGGTGCAGGGCGGGTTCAAGGCGAAGGGCCGGGTCGCTACCTTCGAGACCCTGAGCGTCGAGGTGCCGGGCGAGGCGCCCCTGCGCTTCACCGGCCGCGGCAGCCTCGACCTCGCGACCGCCCGGGCGACGATGAGCCTGGAGGCCCGCCGCCTCGACCTCGACGCCTTCCTGATGAGCGCCACCGGCCAAGCCCTGCTCAATCATGACCTGCTCAATCACGACCGGCTCGGGCGCGGCGTGGCGCCCGCCTCCCTGCCCGGCACCCTGGCGCTCGACGTCGCGGCCGACAGCCTGACGCTCGCTCGCGAGGAATGGGCCGGGGCCGCCCTCAGCGCCACCCTGCGGCCCTCCGGCGCCGTCACCCTGCGGCGGCTCGCTGGCACCGCCGCCGGCGGGATGGCGCTCGCCTTGTCCGGCGACGTGACCCCGAGCGGCGGCTTCTCGGGCCACGCCGCGGTCGACGCCCCGGCCTCGGACCGGCTCGCCCGGCTCCTCGACCGGCTCGGGCTTCACGGGCCGCTCGCCGGGCTCCTCGACGGCCGGCCCTTCTCGGCCGAAGCCGACGTGGCGGCGGCGCTGCCGGTGCTCTCGCTGCGCAACGCGCGGGTGGCGTTGGGGACCGCGAAGATCACCGGCAGCGCCCGCTACAGCCCGGCCGGGCCGGACCAGGCCCGCCCGCGCTTCGACGCCCAGATCATCGCCGACGGGCTCGACGTGGCGGAGCTGCCGCCGATGCGGGGCGCCGTCGCGGCGCTCCAGGACCACGATGTCGGCCTGACCCTGCTCGCCCGCGACCTGCGCTACGGGCCGACCGGCCCCCGCACCGGCGAGATCGCCGCCAGCCTGCAATCCGAGGGCGCCGCGCTCCGCCTCGACAGCCTGGAGGTGCGCGACCTCGCTGGGGCCCGGGCCAGCCTCTCGGGCCGGATCGGCGCCGACGGCGCCGGGCGCATCGCCGGGCGGGTGAGCGCCCCGGTGGCAGCCCCCCTGATCGACCTCGTCGCGCGCACCTTCGTCGACGAGGCGCGGCTGCTGCCGGGCTTCCTGCGCGACGGGCCGGTCGCCCTCGACGTGACGCTGGAGCGCGAGTCCGGGTCCGAGCCGGGCCGCCTGCGCGGCCAGGCCCGCGGCAGCGCCGCCGGCGGCCGCCTCGGCCTGTCGCTGGCGGCCCGGGCCGGGCGCCTCGACGACCTCGACGCCCGCCTCGACGGCGTGGCCTCCGGCCGCTGGCTCGGCCGGCCGAGCGATCCGGCCCTGGCGATGCCCGCGAGCCTGCACCTCGCCGGGCGCCGGCAGGCAACGAACGGGACCGGGGCGAAAGGAGCCGGGTCGAACGGATCAGAGGCGGAGGGGCCGCTCGCCCTGACCCTCGACGCCGAGATCGCCGGGGCCGCCATCGCGACCACCCGTCCGCTGGTGCTGCCGGCGGCCGGTCCGCTCCAGGACGGCGCTCTCACCCTCGCGACGCCCGACCTGCGGCCTTTGGCCGGCCTCCTCGGCGCCGGCCCGGCCCTGCCGGACCGGGTGCCGGCCCGGCTGAACCTCGGCCTGTCCCGCGCCGGCGACGCCCCGCGCCTCGTCGTGACCGGCACCCTCGCCGGCTCGGCGGTCGACGCGACCCTGACCCGGCCGCAGGGCGGCGAGGTCTCCGGCAGCGTCTCGCTCGAACGGCTCTCGCTGCCCTGGCTCGCCGGGGCGCTGGTGCTGAATCCCGGGGCGCCGTCCGGGCCGGACGCCTGGTCCACCACCCGCTTCGGACCGGCCCCGTCCGTCCCCGTCACGGGTCAGGTCGCCATGACGGTGAGGCGGCTCGATCTCGGCCGCGGCCTGGCGGCGGACTGGGCGCGGTTCGATCTCGGGCTCGGGCGCGACGGCCTGACGTTTCGCGAGTTCGCCGCCGGCCTCGCGGGCGGGCGGCTCGCCGGCAGCGCCACCCTGGCCCGGCAGGGCGCCCAGGCGACGCTCGCGGCGGAGGGCGGCCTGACGGCGGCCGCGCTCCCGGCGCTCACCGGCGGCGACGCCCTGCGGGGGCAGGTGTCGTTGCGGCTCCGCCTCGGCGCGGCGGGGGACAGCCCGGCCGCCCTGGTCGGCAATCTCGCTGGCAGCGGCACCCTGGAACTCGCCGGCCTCACCCTCCGCGACCTTGATCCGGCGGCGGTGCAGCGCGCCCTCGCCCGGCTCCTCGCCGAGGAGGATCCGCTGCGCGCCGGCCGGGTCGAGCGGGTGGTGACGGAGGAGTTCGACCGCGGAGCACTGGAGCTGGCGGGGCCCGTCTCGGTGCCGGCCTCGATGGTCGGCGGCACCTTGCGCACCGGGAGCCTCACCCTCGATCCCGGACCCGCCACCTGGACCGGCCTGGTGCAGGTCGACGCGAAGACCATGCGCCTCGACGCCCGCGGCACGTTCGCCGCCACCGCGACGCCCCGGGGCTGGACGGCGCCGGCGCCCACCCTCGGCCTCGCCCTCGTCGGCCCGCTGGCCCGGCCGCAGCGCGAGCTCGACCTCGTTCCGTTGAGCAACGTCCTGGCCGCCGTGGTGCTGCAGCGCGAGCTCGACAAGATCGAGACCGTCGAGGCCGACCGCAACGAGCTCGCCCGCCGCCGCAGCCGCCTGGAGATGGACCGCGCGCGGGCGGCCGAGGAGGCCCGGCAGGCCAGGCAACGCGCCGAGGAGAGGCAGCGCGCGGAGGAGGCAGCCAGGGCCGCCGAGGCTGCGCGGGCGGAGGCGGCGCGGGCGGCGGACACGGCACGCCTGAAGGCCGAGGAGGAGGCGCGCCGGCAGGGCGGCGGAGCGCAGGGCGGCGGGGTACCGGAGGCCGGCAGCCCGTGAGCAGGCTTCGCAAAGGTATTTGCCGGTTTGCGATAG
The DNA here is from genome assembly GCF_900116815.1 of Methylobacterium sp. 174MFSha1.1. Lineage (NCBI taxonomy): Bacteria > Pseudomonadati > Pseudomonadota > Alphaproteobacteria > Hyphomicrobiales > Methylobacteriaceae > Methylobacterium > Methylobacterium sp. 174MFSha1.1. The sequence goes on from NZ_FPCB01000021.1 coordinate 42,700, forward strand.
AAGTCTACGAAAAGACAATCTAGGCCGACAAAATATTTGATTTAATACATAATTTTACTCAGAGAGCTACAGTAAACCCGAAAATTATTGGCTCGACTGACAGTATTCATTTTCTGCGCGTCATTCCGGGGCCGCGTAGCGGAACCCGGGATCCAGAGCCTCTGGTCGGTCAGAAAGAGGCGGAAAGCACTCCGCTTGATCCTGAACCATCTGCGGTTCTGGGCGTGCCTGCGGCACTCCGGGCTCCGCTACGCGGCCCCGGAATGACGCGGAGATTGTTGATTCTGTAGCATCCAATCAAGCCGGCGCTCAGACCGCCGCCTTCATCGCCTCGCCGAAGGAGTCCACCAGCCGCGCCTCCAGCTTGCCGTCCATGGCGGTGAGGATCGCCATCGCGTCGGCCATCGGCATCGGCGACTTGTAGGGGCGGCGCTCGGTCAGGGCGGCGTAGATGTCGCAGATGGTGAGCAGGCGGACCATGTCGCCGATCTCGCCGCCGACGAGGCCGTCGGGATAGCCGGAACCGTCGAGCATCTCGTGATGGTGGCGCACCACCGCGAGGGTGACGGGGTCGCGCTCGCCGCCCGCCCACAGGACCTCGTGGCCGATCGCCGCGTGGGTGCGCATCACCGCCAGCTCGTCCGGATCGAGGCGGCCGGGCTTGTTGAGGATTTCGAGGGGGATGCGGGCCTTGCCGACGTCGTGGATCAGCGCGGCGCGCACGAAGTGGAACTGGTCCTCGTAGCGGAAGCCGAGATGCAGGGCAAATTGCGCCGCGAGGCCGGCCACCAGCAGGCAATGCTGGTAGGTGGCGTCGTCGTGGGTCCAGACCGTGTCGAGCCAGCGGGCGAGGCCGCCCTCCTGCACCGCGGTGAGGATCGGGCCGAGCCCGGCCTCGACGGCGCCCATGCGGACCGGCTGGCCGGCCCGGGTCTCGGCCATGAGGCCGGTCAGCGCCTCCCCGGCCCGGACCACGCCCTGGCTCACCGCCTGCTCGGCCTGGCCGGCCATGATCCCGACCTGGTTGGCCAGGGCCGCCACGATCGTCTCGGGCGGCACGTAGGCCGGCATGCACACCGTGGCCCCGAGGGTCTTGGCGTGGCGCAGGGCATCCTGGGTCGCCTTGCGCAGGAGGCAGACCACCGGCAGGTGCTGGTTGGCGAAACGGCGCTGGAGGGCGCGCAGGCAATGGTCGGTCTCCGGCCGCGACAGCGTCAGGTCGGAGATGACCCCCGCCAGCGCCCGCCGGTCCCGCCACGTCTCCTCAGGTCCGACGACGTCGCAGATCCCGATTCCCCGCAGGGCCGCGCTGATCGCGGCGCTCCGGTCCGGCCTGTCGGTCACGAGGACGAAGGTCCTCTCGTCGGGCATCGCGTCCCTCCCGGCGGCCGCACGGCCTCCACTGCGCCTACCGAATACGCGTCCAGTCCCGAATAAATGCTTACGGAGAAGAGCCGCAGCCGGAGTGAATGGCGACACGCACGAAACAAAACCAGCAATCGTCCGCGTTCGCGACCGGCCGAACGTCCCTCCCCGCGTCGTCGGGACCCGGCTGCGCCGCCGGCTCCAGTGCATCCGGACCGTACCGCCGGAAGTTGTTCGGCACAACCTGAAGATACTTGCACCAGACCGGAGGATGACCCTGGGGATGATCCTCGCCGCGGACGGGCGTCGGCGGCGCGGCGCGCGGGAGAGCCCGTCGCGGGGGCGCCCGCCTGCAACCCGTCCGTGCGGCGAGGCCGGGACGAAGTGATGTTCCCCTCGACTGTCGAAGTCTCGCTCGGAGAGGTCGTGCAAGGACCGTCATTTCCCGAACACAGGGCGTCGACTCGACGGACGGACCGTGTTTCCCCAGCGTATCCGTCCTTACCTCGTCATCGGCCCTTCATACGGCCAAGCTAGGCGCCGACCCCGAACGGAAGAAGAATCTTCGAGGGGCTCATGAATCCGAAACTCAGCGCCGCGCTGCTGGCGGCGACGTGTCTTTTTCCGGCCGATGCGTGGGCGCAAGGCGTGCCGACCTCGCCGCCGGTGGGATTTTCCAACAGCACCTCGGTCAATCCGGGCACGGTGATGAACCGGGTGCTCGATTCCTATGCCGGGCTCCTCACGGGCGATCCGGCGGCGCTGACCCGGAACTACCAGACCGTTGTCACCCTGACGCAGGGGCGGACCGACGCGCAGACCCTGGCGGCGATCCACGACGACCGCACCGGCCAGGCCTACAGCATCCTCAACGGCCTCGGGCCGCTGACCTCGTCCTACCTCACCGGGGCGGGCGCCTCGTTCACCGGCACGACGCCGACGAGCCTGACGCCGACCGCTTACGTTACGACGACGCTCGCGGATTACGCGGCGAACATCAACACCGGCAACAACGCCAATGCGGGCGTGACGGCCTTCGGCAACGGCACCGCGACACCGCTGGCGAGCGCCGTCGACTTCATCAACACCATTGCCCGCGCCAACGCCTCGACCGAGCCGGCCAAGCGGATCTTCGCCCGCTACCAGGGCGCCAACCCGGCGATCGACCCGCTCGACGCCCGCTTCAACACCTACAGCGCGACGACGAACAAGGCCGGCCTCACGACCCGCGACACCGCGGGCGTGGTGGTGCCGACCTACCTGTCGAACTTTCCCGTGCCGGCGGTCTACGGCACGACGGCGCAGTGGGTGCGCGGCTTCACCGTCACGCAAGCGATGATCGACGCCAATGGCGGCCGGCCGCTCACCGCGCCGAATGTCGGCACGTTCTCGGGCGGCGTCTTCACCCCGGCGACCTTCGGGGTCGGCGACTTCGTGCCGGGCATCGGCACCTCGCCGCGGCCGTACCGGGTCTCGACCGCGGTCGCCGTCCCGACCCTGCTGCAGCCGGTCATCAACAGCACCAACCCCTACGCCGACGGCGCCTATCCGAGCGGCCACACCAATTCGGGCTACCTCCAGGCGCTCGCCACCGCCTTCCTGGTGCCGCAGCGGGGCCAGCAGCTCCTGACCCGGGCCTCGGAGCTCGGCAACAACCGCATCCTCGCCGGCATGCACTCGCCCTTCGACGTGATGGGCGGCCGGATCGAATACTCGGCGATCGTCGCCACCAACCTCTACGGCGCGCTCTACGACGCGAGCGGCAACCGGATCGACTGGACCAACCCGGCGAACACGGTAGCCTACGGGGTCTACCAGGCCTACCGGCAGACGCAGGCCTACCTGGCCTCCGCCTGCGGCGCGTCGAGCGTCACCGCCTGCCTCAACGCCGCCTCCGGCAGCGGCGACGCCTTCGGCAACGCGGCGCAGAACAAGGCGGACTACACCGCCCGCCTGACCTACGGCTTCCAGCCGAGCGGCACGGTCGCCCCGATGACCGCCGCCGACGTGCCGCTCCAGGCGCAGGTGCTGCTCCTCACCCGCTTCCCCTACCTCACCGACGCGCAGCGCACCGAAGTGCTGGCGAGCACCGGCCTGCCCTCCGGCACCCCCGTGCTCGGCGGCAACACCTATGACGGCTGGGGCCGGCTCAATCTCTACGCCGCCTTCGACGGCTACGGCGCCTTCGCCCGCAACGTCACCGTCACCATGGACGCCGCCCAGGGCGGATCTTCCGCCTTCGACACCTGGCGCAACGACATCGCGGGATCGGGCGCGCTCACCAAGGCCGGTACCGGCACCCTGGTGCTGACCGGCAGCAACACCTATGCGGGCGGCACCACGATCTCGGGCGGCACGCTGGTCGGCCACGCCCAGGCCTTCGGGTCGGGCGCGATCCGCAACGACGCCAGCCTGGTCCTCGACCAGGCGAACGATGCCGGCATGGCCAACGCCCTATCCGGGACCGGCAGCCTGACCAAGCTCAACGCCGGCACCTTGAGCCTCACCGGTCAGAGCAGCCTCACCGGCGCGACGGCAATCCTCGGCGGACGCCTCGCGGTGAACGGGTCGCTCGCCGGCTCGGTCGTCACCGTCGGCCCGGGCGCCGGCCTCGGCGGCACCGGCGTGGTCGGCGGGGTCGTGGCGCAGTCCGGCAGCACGATCGCCCCCGGCAACTCCATCGGCACCCTGACGGTCGCCGGCAACGCCACCTTCGCGGCAGGCTCCATCCTCCAGGTCGAGGCGAACGCGGCGGGCCAGGCCGACCGCCTCTCGGCCACCGGCACCGCCACGCTCCAGGGTGGCACCGTCCATGTGCTGGCGCAGAACGGCGCTTACGACCCGCGCACCCGGTACACCATCCTGTCCGCCAATACCGGCGTGTCGGGCACCTTCGGGGGTGTCTCCTCCAACCTCGCCTTCCTCACTCCGACGCTGCGCTATCAGGCGACGCAGGTCGACCTGACGCTGACCCGCAACGACACCCCCTTCGCCGCCATCGCCCAGACCCGCAACCAGGCTGCGGTCGCAGGCGGTATCCAGGGCGCCGGCGCCGGCAGCGGCCTCTACGGCCGCACGGTCGGGCTCACCACGCCGGAGGCCGTCGCCGCCTTCCAGGCGCTGACCGGCGACATCCATGCCAGTTCGGTCTCGGCGTCCTACGAGACCGCCTTCTTCGTGCGCGAGGCCATCCTCGACCGCCTGCGCTGGGCCGGCGACGCCCTCCGCGACTATGGCAGCCTGCCGGCCACCTACACCGCCGACCTGCCCGGCCGCACCGCCCCGGTCGCCTCGGTGCCGGTGCGGGTGCTCGATCCCCGTGTGTTCGGCCTGTGGGGCCAGGGCTTCGGCAGCTTCGGTCAGGCCCGCAGCGACGGCAACGCGGTGACGCTCAACCGCGACACCGCCGGCTTCGTGCTCGGCGCCGACGTCCGGCTGGAGAACGGGATCAAGCTCGGCGTAGCCGGTGGCTACACCAGCACGAGCCTCGACACCCCCGGCCGCACCGGGAGCGGCACGATCGAGAGCGGCTTCGGCGGCGTCTATGGCGGCTACGAGGCCGGACCGTTCGCCCTGCGGCTCGGCGCGGTTTACGCCGACACCAGCCTGCGGCTGCGCCGATCCGTGGTCTTCCCCGGATTCTCGGAGACGGACGCTGCGCGCTATGGCGGCTCCGTGGTGCAGGGCTTCGGCGAGATCGGCTACCGGATCGCGCTCGGGGCGGGCGGGCTCGGCAAGGTTGCGCCGGTCTCGGTATCCTACATTGAGCCGTTCGTGGGCGGGGCTTACGTCGGCATCGACCGCGACCGGTTCGCCGAGACCGGCGGCGTCGCGGCCCTGACCGGTGCGTCGCGGCTGTCGGAGATCCCGACCCTGACGGCGGGCGTGCGGGGTCGGACCGAGGTGGATCCCGGCTTCGGGGCCCCGGTGTCGCTGCACGGCCTCGTCGGCTACCGGCGGGCGTTCGGGGACGTGGTTCCGACGGCGCTGCTGGCCTTCGGTACCGGCCCGAGCTTCGTGACGGCCGGCATCCCGATCACCCGGGATGCGCTGATCGCCTCGGCGGGGGTGGACCTGCGGGTGTCCTCGGCGGCGACGCTCGGCGTGTCGTATACCGGCCAGGTCGGCTCGCGGGCGGAGGACCACGCGGTGAAGGGCACCTTCACCTACCGGTTCTGATCGTCCCGACCTGACGGGGCGCGGCAAGAGCCGCGCCCTTCGTCTCAGCCCGGACAGGTCACGGGCCCGGCGGCACCATGCCCTTCTCCGCCAGGACCGGGGCGGCCTGCGGGCCGGCGAGGTCGCGCAGGAGCGCGGACGCGGCCTCTCCCTCCGCCGCCCCCGCGGGGACCATCCCGGCATAGACGGTGTCGTTCTGCACTTCCGCGGGGATCGGCCCGACGAGGCGGGCGCCCGCGACCGCCATGAGCTCGCTCGTCTGCTGGAGCGCGAGGTCGGCCTCCCCCGTGACGAGGCGCGCGGCCGCCAGCCCCCCGTGCACGAGGACGAGCTTGCCCTTCATGGCGTCGGCGATGCCGAGGCGCGCGAAGAGCTGCGCGAGGTAGATCCCGCTCGATCCGCCGGAGGCCGGATCGACCATCGCGACGGCCCGCGCCCGCAAGAGCGCCTCGCGAAAGCCCGGCAGCGTGGCGATGTCGGGGAGCGGCGCGCCGTCGCGGACCGCGACGCCGATGCCGACCTTCGCGAGCGGCGCCGGCGGCCCGCCGGCGAGGCGCTGCTCCCGGATCAGCGCCTCGAAGCCGCTAGGCGTCAGCACCACGAGATCGGGCCGCGCGCCGTCGCGGATCGCCTGCGCCACCGCGCCGGCGGTGTCGTTGCGGATCGTGACCGTGTGGCCGGTGCGCCGCTCGAAATCCGGCACCAGGGCCGCTGCGACGGGCTTGTAGGCGCCTGTGGTCAGGAGCGTGATCTCGGCCGCCCGCGCGGGAACGACCAGGGCGAGGACGAGGCAGACGGCGCCGAGGCGGCACAGGGATCGGGTCGGGATCGTGACGCGGCGCATGCAGGAGGCTCCCGGATAACAAGCCGCGTGCCCGGCCCCTCCCCTACGGTAGCCGGCCGGTCGCCGGTCAGCGAGCGAAATCCGAGAAGCCGCCGGCGACGGCGCCCGACGCCGTCAGCGCCGCCCGGCTCGCGGGCGCCACCAGGGCGGCGAGTTCCTCGGCGTAGGCGTAGCCCGGTGCCTCGCCCGCAAAGCCGCCGTCGGTGGCGGGATGCAGGTAGAGCTCGGTCAGCCCGTTCGGCAGCCGGCCCAGCAGGGCCTGGACCCGGGCGGGCGTCATCGCCCCCGACCAGGCGAGGCCGAGCACGCGGTCCGGAACCAGGAGCCCGGCGCGCCGCGCCCGGGCGCGCAGCAGTGCCGACCACGGCGCGGTGTCGAGGGCGAGGCCAGGGCGCGCGCCGGGCTCGGCGCGGCGCAAGGTGTCGCGCGGCTCGTGCGGCACCCGGATCGCCCGCATCCCGAATTCGCGCCCGACCCGCAGCACCAGGCCGGCGATGATCGGGTGGATGTGGAAGTGCTTGTGCGCGTTGACGTGGTCGAGGGGCAGCCCCGTCGCCCGGAAGGCCTCGAACTGCGCCCGGATCTCGGACTCGAGCTGGCGGCGGGCGCGGGGCTTCAGCGCCAGGTCGAGCCCGAGCCGCGCCTGGTCGGCCCGCATCAGCCCGGCGCCGTCGGTGAGGTCGGGCAGGTCCGCCGCCGGCAGGGTCGGCCAGGCCTCGACCATCACGAGGTGCAGGCCGACCCGCAGGGACGGCATCGCCTGCGCCCGCACCAGCGCGTCGGCGGCGCCGGGCGCCGACACCATCAGGCTCGCGGCGGTGAGGATGCCGTGGCGATGGGCCTGCTCCACCGCCGCGTTGACCTGGGGCGACAGGCCGAAATCGTCCGAGGTGACGACGAGGCACTTGCGGGGCACGGGCGTGGTCATGGTCGGCTTGATGTCTCGCGATGCGAAAGAGCCTCCCCGTCCGGCCGGACGGGGAGGCTCGCGCCCGCTCCAAGCGGGTTCGTCAGGCGTGAAAACTCACGCCACCCTGCTTCACGCCGCCTTCTTGGCGACGCCCTGGCGCTCGCGCAGGAAGTGCCAGAACTCGACGCCCTCGCGCAGGCGGCGCTTCATCATGTCGGGCGACCGCACCATCTCGCTGACGATCGAGGCGATCTTCGGGGCGCGGAAGTAGAACTTCTTGTAGAACTCTTCCACCGAGTTGAAGATCTCGGTGTGGGACAGGTGGGGGTAGTGCAGCGGGGCGATCTGCACGCCGTTCTCGTCGACCAGCTCGGCGTTGTCCTTGTCGAGCCAGCCGTTCTCCACCGCCTGCTTGTACAGGAAGGTGCCCGGATAGGGCGCGGCGAGCGAGACCTGGATGGTGTGCGGGTTGATCCGCTTGGCGAAGGCGATCGTCTCCTGGATCGTCTCCTTGGTCTCGCCCGGCAGGCCGAGGATGAAGGTGCCGTGGATCGCGATGCCGAGATCGTGGCAATCCTGGGTGAACTTCTCCGCGACCTCGACCCGCATGCCCTTCTTGATGTTGTGCAGGATCTGCTGGTTGCCGGACTCGTAGCCGACCAGCAGCAGGCGCAGGCCGTTCTCCTTGAGCACCTTCAGGGTCTCGCGCGGCACGTTGGCCTTCGCGTTGCAAGACCAGGTCACGCCGAGCTTGCCGAGCTCGCGGGCGATCTCTTCCGCGCGCGGCAGGTTATCGGTGAAGGTGTCGTCGTCGAAGAAGAACTCCTTGGTCTGCGGGAACTCCTTCAGGCAGTACTTGATCTCCTCGATCACGTGCGCGACCGAGCGGGTGCGGTAGGTGTGGCCGCCGACCGTCTGCGGCCACAGGCAGAAGGTGCAGCGCGACTTGCAGCCCCGGCCCGAATAGAACGAGATGTAGGGGTGCTTCAGGTAGCCGATGAAGTACTTCTCCATCTCAAGGTCGCGCTTGTAGACCGAGGTCACGAACGGCAGCTGGTCCATGTCGGTCATGATCTCGCGGTCCGGGTTGTGGACCACGACACCGTCGGCGTCGCGATAGGAGAGACCCTTGATCTCCGCCATCGGCACGCCGTCGGCGACCTCCTTGACGGTGAAGTCGAACTCGTTGCGGGCGCAGAAGTCGACCGCCGGGGCCTGGGCCATGGCGCCGGCGGCGTCCACCGCCACCTTGGCGCCGATCAGGCCGGCGATCAGCTTCGGGTTCGCCGCCTTCAAAGCCTCGATCGTCTTCACGTCCGACTTGAACGACGGCACCGAGGTATGCAGCACCACGAGGTCGAAGTCGTTGGCCTGGGCCACGATCTCCGGCAGCTTGATGTCGTGCGGCGGCGCGTCGATCAGCTTGGAGTTCGGCACGAGCGCCGCCGGCTGGGCGAGCCAGGTCGGGTACCAGAACGACTTGATCTCGCGCTTGGCCTGGTAGCGCGAGCCGGCGCCGCCGTCGAAGCCGTCGAAGGTGGGGGCCTGGAGGAAGAGGGTCCGCATCATCGGGGGGATCGTCTCTTGAGCAGGAAGCCGTGGTCACGGCCGGTGAGGCCGCCGGGCGGCCCGATGAGGTCTTTTAAGTCGAGGGAGCGCCGGACTCGCGGGCGAGGCCGGATTCCGGGATCAGCGTACCGTCCGCAACGACCCGATAATCATGACCTTTCCAAGTCACGGCGCCGGACATGAAGCACCAGGCGAAGCCGGCGAAGGACAGGAGGTCGCGGATCGGCAGCAGCCAGTAGGGATGCGGCTCGAGGCCGAAGGCCCGCTCCACCCGCATGCACAGGACGATCCGGCAGGCGAGCGCGAGCGCCGCGGTGGCGAGCGTGTAGACGCCGGCATCCGGCAGGAGCGCCGCGATCAGTGCCAGCGGGAAGGCGTGGGTGACGAGCGTGCCGGCGTAGCCGACCGGATCGACGTTGCGGATGGTGCGGTTCCACCGGGTCTCGTGGCGCCACAGGCCGGAAAGCGAGGTGTCGACGCAGGTATGCCCGATGGTGAAGTTCGGGATCGCCACGATGCCGCCCTGGGCGCGGAGCGCCGCCCCGAGGGTGTAGTCGTCGGCGAGGTCGTCGCGGATCGCCTCGAAGCCGCCGATCTGGCTCAGCATCTCGGTGCGGAAGGCGATGGTGGAGCCGAAGCACGGATCGGCGAGCCCGAGACCCGTGCCCATCAGGACGTTGGGCAGGAACTGCGTGTCGATGGCGAGCGCCGAGAGATGCGCCCAGACGCCGCCATTCGCCGGCACGCCGTGATAGAGGCAGGTGACGCCGGAGACGCCGGGGCGGGCGAGCTCCGCGACGATGCGCTCGAGATAGTCGGGCGCCACCACCATGTCGCTGTCGGCCAGCACCACGACGTCGTGGGCGATCAGCCCCGCCATGTTGATCAGGTTCGAGACCTTGCGGTTCGCACCGTGCTGGCGGGCATCGATCACCAGGTCGATGCGCAAGCCGGGGTGCTCGGCCTGGAGCCGGTGCACCACGGCGATCGCCGGATCGGCCGCGTTCTGCACCCCGAACACCACTTGCACCGCGCCCGCATAGGCCTGGGCGCAGAAGGTGGTGAGGTTGTGGTGCAGGTTCGGCTCGTCGCCGCAGAGCGGCTTGAGCAGGGTCACGGAGGGGCGGGGCGCATCGGGCGCGAGGCGCGGCACCGGCTGCCTGGCGAGGCGCCCGGCGAGCCAGGCGGTCGTCAGGCCGTACACGCATCCGGCGAGCGCCAGGACGAGCAGGAGGGCGGAGATCCAGGTCCATTCCATGGCGTGGCGGCGATCCCTGGGAGGAGTTGGCCGCGCGGGGGGCGCGCGGCGGGCTGTGTTGTGGGTTGAGGGTGCGGGCGGAGGGTAAGCACTTCGTGACCGCCGGCCGTCACGGGCCGGCGGACCACCTGGCGGGCTACTTGGCGGGCGACTTAGCCGCCGGTGCCGGCGCCGCCAGCATCGTCTCGGTGGACTTGCGCAGATGGGCGAGCAGGCCGTCGGCCCCGCCCTCCTGCAGCGGTTCGGAGAAGCCGGTGCGCAGGGTGCCGGCCTCGCTCACCGTGCCCTGGAGGTAGACGTCGGTGATCCGGTTCTCGGCGTTCAGCACGTAGTCGACCGGCGAGGTGTCGCCGCTGCCGTCGGTCACAGTGACGTGGACGATGTGGCCGTTGCCGCGCGGCTCGCTCTTCGGATCGATGGCGAACTGGCTGCCCGCCGCGGCGCCGAGCCGCGTGGCGTAGGTCGCCGGCAGGTAGGCCTCGAAGGCGGCGACGAGCGCCTGCTGCTTGTCGGCCGGGATGTCCTTCCAGCGGGTGCCAACGCCGAGGCGCAGCATCGCCGGCAGGTCGAACGCCTCCTTCATCGGGCCCGCCAGGGTCTCGGCCCGGGCGCGCACGTCGCCGGCCTTGAGCGCGGCCTCGAGGGCGTCGGTCATCCGCCGCACGGTCGCGACCGCCGGATCGCCCTCCGCGGCCGCGGGGGCAGCGGCGGGAGTCTGGGCCAGGGCCGGCAGCGCGGCCGTGAGGAGGCCGGCGATCGTCAGGCTGCGCAGGGTCTCGCGTCGGGTCTGCACCAGGTCACTCTCCTTTGCCGTCGGCGGGCGCCGCGGCGTAGCCGTAAGCAGGCATCGGCGCCTGACGCAGCTGGGCGTCGCGCGGGCGCACCCAGGCCCGCAGGGCCGCGCCAATCCCGGCCGCCGGACGGCCCGGATCGGCCTCGTTCTCCATGGCGTGCCAGAGCATCAGGCTCGGCAGCCCGACGGCGAGGTCGGCCAAGCGCTTGATCAGCGACAGGGCCAGAGCCGCCTCGGCCGGGATGCCGAACACGGCGCAGAGCGCGATCAGGCCGCCCTCCTGCGCCCCGAGCGCGCCCGGCACCGCGAAGGCTGCGCCGCGCACGGCTTGCGCCAGGCTCTCGATCACGATCGCCTCGAGGAAGCCGACCTCGTAGCCCATGAAGCGGAGCGCGATCCAGACCTCGAAGGTGCCGATGATCCAGCCGAACAGATGCGTGCCGATGGCGGTGAGAATGCGGCCGCGGGCCGCGTAGAGGCCGCGCAGGCGCTCGAACATCACGTCGACGGCGCCGAAGATGCGCCACTCGCGCCCGCCGGCGAAGCGGTTGATCGCCGCCTGGAGCAGGCTCTGCCCGAAGCGGCGCTGCACCAGGTAGAAGGCCACGAGGGCCGGCGCCGCCACCACGAGGCCCAAGCCCACGTAGTGCACGATCGGCCCGTCGCCGCCGAGCGCGACCAGGATGCCGAGGCCGGCCAGCGTGAACAGGAACTGCGTCAGCGCCTGGACCATCAGGTCGACGAGGGTGGAGGCACCCGACAGGGCGCCGGACACCCGCTCGCGCGTCAGCAGCCGGGCGCCGATCAGGTCGCCGCCGACCTGCGCCACGGGCAGGAGCGTGTTGATGCCCTCGCGCACGAAGCGCACGCTGACGCAGGCCCGCAGCAGCGGCCTCTCGCCGCGGGGGAACACCACCCACCAGCCGAGGCCCGCCCAGGCGACGGCGACGAAGCGCGCCACCACGACCAGCACGGCACCCCAGCCGGACGCCCACAGGGCCGCCGCGACCGCCTCCGGCCCCGAGGAGACGAACAGGCCGATCACGGTGCAGAGGCCGGCGATCAGGCCCAGTGTCGTCAGTCGCTTCATGACCCTCTTTCTGTCGCAGCGGCAGCGGCCCTAGAGGGCGCGCCATTCCGGCAACGGAGTCGAAACAAAGCAGCGCCGTTGCATCCCGGCACGTTGCAGCTTTGATGGGCGCTGTCTATCACCGCCCGGACACAGTGCCGGCGAAACCGGCATCCACCACCGGTGCTGCGGGCCGGCCCAAAGCACCGCCGCCCAAGCAATGCCGCAAGCCTAGATTACGGCGCATCGTCCTCCCCGCCCCGATTCGGCCGGCGGGGGTCTGAATCGCGAAAGAAGGCCGCTCGTGACGGCCGCCAAGGGATGACCAGCATGGATCGGGAGACGACCTTCGAGGCCGAGCGCGGCGGCGCGCTCGACGACGCGAGCACCCATGACCTGACGGCCTTCGGGGGCGACGCGCCCGGCCGGGCGCCGGCGCCGCAATCGCCGGTGATGGCCTGGAACGAGTGGGATCCGCTGGAGGAGGTGATCGTCGGCTCGCTCGACGGCGCCACGATCCCGACCCACCACCTGACGGTGATCTTCAACCTGCCGCGGGCGGCCCAGCCGTTCTACCGGCTCGCCTCGGGCTGGAAGTACCCCGGCTTCATGAAGAAGCTCGCCCAGCAGGAGCTGGACGGCTTCATCAAGATCCTGGCCGGCGAGGGCGTGAAGATCCGCCGCCCCGACTCGGTCGACTTCTCGAAGAAGTTCAAGGCTCCGCGCTGGTCGTCGCGCGGCTTCTGCGTCGCCTGCCCGCGCGACCCGTACCTGGTGATCGGCGACGAGATCATCGAGAGCCCGATGTGCTGGCGCTCGCGCTACTTCGAGGGCGACGCCTACCGCTCGCTGTTCAAGGAGTATTTCCGGGCCGGCGCGCGCTGGACCTCGGCGCCGCGGCCCCAGCTCACCGACGAGCTCTACAACTACGACTATCGGGTGCCGAACCTGAAGGCCGGCGAGCCGATGCAGTTCACGGTGAACGAGTTCGAGCCGGTCTTCGACGCGGCCGACTTCGTGCGCTGCGGCCGCGACCTGTTCGTCACCCGCTCGAACGTGACGAACCTGATGGGCATCGAGTGGCTGCGCCGCCACCTCGGCCCGGGCTTCCGCATCCACGAGATCGAGAGCCGCTGCCCGCAGCCGATGCACATCGACTCGTCGTTCATGCCGCTCGCCCCCGGCAAGGTGCTGGTCAACCCCGACTACATCGACGTCGAGAAGCTGCCGGCGGTGCTCAAGAAGTGGGACGTGCTGATCGCGCCCCGCCCCGACCCCGTCGAGGGCTTCATGAGCAAGATCTCGATGTGCTCGCCCTGGACCTCGATCAACGTGCTCGCCATCGACGAGAAGAAGATCGTGGTCGACGCGAGCCAGCCGACGCTGATCAAGGCGCTCAAGGATTGGGGCTTCGACCCGATCCCGACGCCGTTCCTGTCCTACGGCCCGTTCGGCGGCTCGTTCCACTGCGCCACGCTCGACGTGCGCCGGCGGGGCGTGCTGAAGTCGTACTTCTAGTCCAAGGGAAGCCGGCTCGCCTCGGGCGGGCCGGATGCCCAATGGTTTCAAACCCGAAAAGGCCCGCCACTCCCGTGGCGGGCCTTTTCGTCTGCTGCGTGGGTTCATACGATTTCCGACTGATTGCTTCGCAACGCGGAAATCGGCTTCGCTCAGACGCCGCGCGGGCTCGCGATACGGTTCCCGGAAGGAATCTTCCGGAAATCGTATCAGACGGGTGGTTACCGCCCGGCCGTCGGCCCCTTGTCGGTCCAGTCCGGCGGCAGGCCGAACGAATCGCCGACGATGCCGTCGATTCCGGGCGCACGGCCGAAGGCCTGGCAGTCGGGATCGCGGGGCATCTCGCCGAGCACCGTCACGCGGATGCGCTCGTAGGTCGGGATGGTGAGCTCGGACTCGAACGGGTCCACGCCGGTGGTGAGGTACGAGCCGAAATCCTGGCCGAAATCGCCGGCGAGGTCGTAGATGTCGGCGATCGGCGAGAAGCGGGCCTGGTTGGTGAAGGAGTTGGCGCCCCCGGCCCACACCATCGCGGCGCGCTGCTGGCGGCGGGCGTCGAGGGCCTCGGCCTCCACCGTGAGGTCGCCGAGTCCGATCGGCAGGCGCGGCACCGGCACCTTGCCGATCGTGTCGGCGAAGCCGACGCCGACCTGCGCGGCGATCGTGATCGCCGCCGAGGCGCCGACCGCGACGCCGGAGGCCGGCACGTTGGTGAGGCCGGCGCGGGTGACGTTGGCCCGCACGGTCAAGTCGGCCGGGCCGGAGGAGACCACGTCGTAGCGCAGCGACAGCTCGTAGCAGAGCGCCCGGTCGGCGGCGTTGGCGACGACCCGGCGCTCCTGCTCGGTCACGCCCGGTCCGGAGACGGCGGCGGAGAACACGGTGGGGATGATGCGCACCGTCCGCACCCGGGCCATCGCCGCCTTGTCGATGAAGATCCGCGACTTGGTGGCGGTCGCCTCGCTCGGGGTCAGGTGGTCGTAGCGGGTCAGCAGGCCGGTCTGGGTCAGCACCGGCGTGGCGCAGCCCGCGAGCAGCGCCAGGGTCGTCACGGCCGCGACGCGGCGGGCCACCCGCGCGTTCAAGGCAGCCTTGATGGTCGTCCGCATTCGGTCGCTTTCCCGGATCGCGCGAAGCCGCACCCGCGGGAGCCCGACGAGGCTTCCCGAAAGGCCGGCTCCCGGCGGCGCAAGGGCGGGCCCGTCCGGACTCGCCGCGCCGTTATGCCTTTGAGCCTAACCTTCGCCGCGAGATCGGGGAAGCCGAGCTTGGCCGGAACGCGCGCTTCGGGCCCGGCTGTAACACGTCGGCCACATTGTTTCCGTGGGGCAGGCCCCTACCGGGACCGGTCAGGCGAGCGCCGCCATGCTGCAGCTCTGGCCGCCATCGACCGGCAGGCACACGCCGGTGATGAAGCGGGCCTCGTCGGAGGCGAGGAACACCGCCGCGTGGGCGATGTCCCAGGCCTCGCCGAGGCGGCCGAGGGGCACCCGGCGGTCGCGGCCGGATTCCGGGGTGCCGGCGCCCCGGCACTCGTCGGCCAGCGTCGTGTCGAGGAGGCCCGGCAGGATCGCGTTCGCCCGGATGCCGTCGCGGGCATACTGCATCGCCACCGACACCGTCGCCTGGTTCACCGCCGCCTTGGCGGCCGCGTAGGCGAAGGCCGGGGTGCCGGTCCAGCGCCGGGAGGCGACCGACGAGATGTTGACCACCGCGCCCGAGCGCCGGGCCCGCATCCCCGGCAGCACCGCCTTGCAGGTGCGCCAGACGCCGCCGACATTGACCTCGATCGCCCGCCGCCAGGTCTCCTCGTCGAGGTCCTCCGGGCCGCCGGCCTCCGGCAGGCCGACATTGTTGTGCAGGATGTCGATGCGGCCGAAGCGGCCCTCGCCGAGCGCCACCGCCCCCGCCACCGCGTCGTAATCGGTGACGTCGGCGCAGAGCGCCACGGCCTCGTTGCCCTCCTCGGCGATGAGCTGCGCCGTCTCCTCGGCGGCGGCGAGGCCGCGATCGACGCAGATCACCCGGGCACCCTCCCGGGCGAAGGCGACCGCCACCGCCTTGCCGTTGCCCCAGCCGGCGCCGGCGGAGCCCGCCCCGAACACGATCGCGGTCTTCTTCAGCAGGCGTGTCGACATGGCCCGAGCCTCCGTCCTCGACGGAGACTCGCAAAAGGCCCGCGCCGCGCAACGGGCGAGGAAGCAGGGCGGCCAGACGCCGCCCGCATGGATGACGGACGCCCGGAGTCACGCGCCGGCGGGGCCGGCCCTCCTGGTGACGCGCCAGGCCGCGACCGCGACCGCCAGGGCGAGGCAGAGCTGGGCCAGGCTTCCCTCGCCCAGGTGGACGTGGCCCAGTTCGTGCCGCACGGCGAAGCGGACGACGAGGCCGGCGGCCCAGTAGCCGAGGCAGAAGGTCAGGGCGGCGAGGAGAAGTGCGACGAAGTCGTTCATGAGCGAGAGACCCCACGGACGAGGAAGCCGCCGCGTCATCCCGCCGGCCGGCGGAACGCGGCGCGACCATGAGACCCGGGCAAGCTTGCCCGAGGCCGGCCTGCCCCGAGAGGGAGCAAGAGCCGCGCCAGAGCCTTCCTCATTCCGGCCGTGTCGCCTGCATCGACGGGCGTTCGCCGAAGCCCGCGTACCACGCCGCCGCCGCCGGGGCGCGCTCGCGCCAGCCGAGATCGGGCAGCCGCAGGTCGAGGTAGCCCAGCGCGCAGCCATACGTGATGCCGGCGATGTCGACCCGCTCGCCGAGGCTGGGCGCCGCCGCCTCGATCCGCGCCAGCGCGTCGACGATCTTCTCCCGCTGGCCGCCGACCCAGGCCGGCGAGCGCTCGTTCTCCTGGCGCACCCGGGTCTCGTAGACGCAGAGCAGGGCCGCATCGAGCAGGCCGTCGCCGGTCGATTGCGCGGTGAGCGCCGCCCAGCGCGCCGGGCCCGGGGCCGGGAAGAAGCCGCCCTGCCCGAGATGGTCGAGGTATTCGCAGATCACCCGGCTGTCGGCGAGCGCCGTGCCGTCGTCGAGGATCAGGGTCGGCACCTGCGCCAGCGGGTTCTGCGCCCGGATATTGGGATCGCGGTTGATCGGATGGGCAGCCGCCGGCAGCAGCTCCAGGCGCTCGAACAATCCGAGTTCGTGGGCGACGACCAGCACCTTGCGGACGAAGGGCGAGGTCTTGGCGTAGAAGAGCTTCATGGGACTTCCTCCTGTTTCTTGATTTTCAACAAGCCTTGTTCCGGCTCGCACAATGCAAACGGAACCCTCCTCGTCATTCCGGGGCCGCGCAGCGGAGCCCGGAATGGCGAGGAGGAATGGAGAAGGGTTTCGACGAGTCCCGCATCGAGAGACTCTGCTCACTGCCCCCGCCCGGCCGCCGGCTTCGCGGCGGGCTTCTGCGCGGCCGGGGCCGGGGGCGCGGCACCGGCCGCCGCGGGCTTCGCCGGAGCCGGCGGGCGCGGGGTTTCGAGGCTGAGGCGGCGCACCGGCCAGCCGTCGCTCCAGCGCTCCATGTCGATGAAGCGCGGGTTGCTCTTCAGGCTCGCGGCGTTCTGGCCCGAGAACGCGGCGGCCGCCGCCATGTCGAAGGTCTTCCAGAAGGCGAGATAGTCGAGGCTGTCGGTGCCGGCGGCGTTGATCTGGCCGACCAGGACGGTCTGCTCGCCGGTGAGGGTCATGTCGGCCGACCACTTGAACGGGGCCGGCTTCTGCTTCGGGTCGGGGGTCGGCAGCTTCAGCTGGCCGACATCGTAGGCCGCGTTGCCGCCGGCCGGCGCGGCGAGGGTCGCCGAGAGCGCCGGGAAGCCGTGGTCGTCGGAGAGGGCGCGGACCATCAACTTGTGGTCGACCGGCACGGCGCTCGCCTCCCGCATCACCCGCCGCGCGGCGATGTCGGCGGCGCGGGCGTCCCGGTCGCCGATCACCGTGACGATCAGCGTGGCGGGATCGATGGCGTTGAGGTCGTGGAGCGCGATGCCCCGGGCCTTGTCGTCCCGGGCGATGCCGCCCGGCATCGCCCCGAAGATCAGCCGCGGCACCGGCAGGCCGGTTTCCTTGGCATGGGCCGCGAGGTTCGCCGCCAGCGGCACGCCGGCGAGATGGCCGATCAGGGCCACCCGGCTCGTATCGGGCTTGGCCTCCTGGTCGCCGGCGAGTTCGGCGAGCGCGTCCTTGACCAGGGTCGCGGCGAGGCCGCTCGCATCCACCGGCCGCGTGCGGCCCACCTCCTGGAAGCGCGGGAACAGCACGAGGTAGCCCGAGCGCGCCAGATGCTCGATCCAGGCGCCGTAGGCCTGCGGGTTCACCGCGCCCCAGGCGTGCAGCATCACCGCCACCGGCCGCCCCTGCGCCGGCGCCGCGCCGTTGCCGTAATAGGCGAGCGTCACCGCGCCGGCCCGGCCGAGGGCCCGCTTCACCACGCTCGCGGCGGCGTAGGCCTGGCCTCCCGGCCCCTCCTTCGGCTGGGCGGGCGGCGTGGCGGCCCCCGCGCCGGGCGCAGCCCCGAACGCCGCGAGGGCGAGGGCGAGCGGAAGGGCAAGGCGGGTGCGGGAGAGCGATGGCATGAGGCTGGGGGGCTGACGGCTCGGGAGGCGCACCCCACACTGTTTCGCGCCCGCACTCAAGGCGTGATCTTGCGGGGGCGTCACGGTTCTGGAGCTTGTCGCTTCCGCGGTACAGTCACGCTCCAATCCGCGGGAGTCCAGGCCGGAATTCGGGCCGAATCTAGCCCCGCCCCTCCGGCTCGTCGCCGAGCACGGCGTGCAGCCGGCCGATCAGGGTATCGAGTTCCTGCGGCACCGGCTCGTCGGTCACGTCGGTGTACATCGACCGCAAGTCGTGCCCGAGCTTGGCGAGCAGCAACGCGTCGGCCAGCGACGACGCGGTCGGGTGCGACTGGCCGAAGCTCGCGGCGTGATTGCTCGGAATCATCTTCATGGCGCGATTACGGGAACGGGAGTCCCGGCTCCGTCAGGAAAAAGGGGTGGGATCTGCGGCGCTGACCGGCGCCGGGCGGCTCGACGACTTGAGGTTGATTTCCGGCGCCGGATCACCGGCTTGCCCTGGACAACGCACTTCCTGGAGGGCAGTTGCGCCCGATTTTCGGGCACGCACACGGAACGGGTGCAGCCCCGGGCGTTTCCGCCCGGGGCTGCACCCGTTCTCCTCGTGATTCGCGTGGGTTAATCCACGTTAACCATGGCCGTGATCGAGGACCGGTCCCGTTCTACATCGGCGGCGTCAGCCCGTCCTTGCCGACCGAGATGCTGCGCGCCTCGAACCGGTCGCCGTCGCGCACGGCCGAGGCGAAGACCTTGGCGCCCGGCACCAGCACCGCCCGGTCGGCCGGCTCCAGCATCACCACCGGGGTCCCCGGCGGTACCGCGACGGCCAGGCTCTGGCCCTTGTACGAGACCGTGATGGTGCGGCCGCCGCCGACGCTGGTGCCACCCGCGACGGTGCCGTTGGTCATGCTGGTCTCCACCTCCGGCGCCTTGACGGTGCCGTTGGTCATGCTGGTCTCGACCTGTCCGCTGCCGGCGCCGTCCGGCAGGCGGTCCCAGGGGTAGTGGCCCTCGCCGGCGCCGCGCAGGGCCTCGGGGAAGATCAGCACTTCGAAGGCGACCGGCGGATCGCCGGGCTTGTCGCCGGCCTTGGCGGCGGTGCCGATGAAGCTGCCGTCCTTGACCTGGTCGAGGCTCGCCGGCGCCAGCTGCGACACCCGGGTTCCGGCGCCGAGGCGGATCGTCTCGGTCGCGCCGGCGCGGGTGCGGATGGTGACGGCGTCCGCCTCGACGCGCTCGATCGTGCCGCGCAGGCGCTCGACCTGCGGCGCGGCCAGGGCGGCGGCGCTTGCCGCGAGGGTCAGGCCGGCGGCTGCGATCGTCCTGAGGATGGTCATGAAAGCTCCGGGGACTCGAGCTCCAGGATCGGAGGAGCCCCGGCTGTTATGGTCCGCCACCCCGGTGCCGGCCATCGTCTCGCGCACAAGTGATCGCGAGAGGCCGCCTCACGCGTCCTCCTCCTCCTCTGGCTCCAGGGTCGCCTTGACGGTGTCGAGCACCCGCCGGGCGAGATCGGAATCCGGGTCCTCGCGGGTCAGGGCGTCCTCCAGCATGGCGAGGAAGCCGCCGAGCTGGTGCCGGTAATGGTCGGAATCGACGCCGCGCAGGATGCCGGCGACGAAGCGCACCGCCATCTGCAAGGCCACCTGCTTGGCGGCGACGTCCGATTGCGCCTCGGAGAGCCGGGCGATCATCTCGCCGTGGCGGGCCGAGAGCGTGGTCAGGCCGTTGATCTTGTCGTCCGGGCTCATCGCGGCTCTCCCGAGAATGGGACGGGGGCCTTTCCCGCCGGAAAAGGCCCCCGTCATGTGGCGGTTGCCCAGGAGCCTGTCACGGGCTCCCGGGTCCTTTGAACCTCTCCCTCCGGATTCATCCGAGGGGAGAGGACCAATCCTTACGCGGCGAGCTGGCGCAGGACGTAGGGAAGGATGCCGCCGTTGCGGAAGTACTCGAGCTCGTCGAGCGTATCGATGCGGCAGGTCAGCGGGACCTCCTTCACCGAGCCGTCGGCCGAGGTGATCTTGGCAGTGAGCGTCTGGCGCGGCTTCAGCTCGCCGGCCAGGCCCTCGATCGTCACGGTCTCGTCGCCCTTCAGGCCGAGCGAGGCCCAGGAGGTGTCGCCCTGGAACACCAGCGGCACCACGCCCATGCCGACGAGGTTCGAGCGGTGGATGCGCTCGAAGCTCTCGGCGATCACGGCGCGCACGCCGAGCAGCTTGGTGCCCTTCGCCGCCCAGTCGCGCGACGAGCCGGTGCCGTACTCCTTGCCGGCGAACACCACCAGCGGGGTGCCCTCCCGCTCGTAGCGCATCGCCGCGTCGTAGATGAACATCCGCTCGCCCGACGGCTGGTAGAGGGTGTAGCCGCCCTCGACCACGGAGCCGGACTCGTCCTTCACCATCTGGTTCTTGATGCGGATGTTGGCGAAGGTGCCCCGCATCATGACTTCGTGGTTGCCGCGACGGGTGCCGTACTGGTTGAAGTCCTGGACGCGGACCTGGTGCTCCTGCAGGTAGGCGCCCGCCGGGGACGCCGCCCGGATGTTGCCGGCCGGCGAGATGTGGTCGGTGGTGATCGAGTCGAGGAACAGGCCAAGGATGCGGGCATTGACCACGTCCTCCACCGGCTTCGGGGTCTTCTCCATCCCGACGAAGTAGGGCGGGTTCTGGACGTAGGTCGAGCCGCCGTTCCACGCGAAGGTCTCGGCCTCGGTGACCTCGACGTCCTTCCAGTTCTGGTCACCGCCGAACACGTCGGCGTAGCGCGACTTGAACAGGGTCGAGGTGATGTTGGCCTCGATGAACTCCTGCACCTCGGCGGTCGAGGGCCAGATGTCCTTCAGGTAGACCGGCTTGCCGTCCGAGCCGGTGCCGAGGGGCTCGGTGGTGATGTCGATCTGCATCGAGCCGGCGAGCGCGTAGGCGACGACGAGCGGCGGCGAGGCGAGGTAGTTCGCCCGCACGTCGGGGTTCACCCGGCCCTCGAAGTTGCGGTTGCCCGAGAGCACCGCGGCGGCCACGACGTCGTTGTCGTTGATCGACTTCGAGATCGCCGCCGGCAGCGGGCCCGAATTGCCGATGCAGGTGGTGCAGCCGAAGCCGACGAGGTTGAAGCCGAGCGCATCGAGGCTCGGCTGCAGGCCGGCCTTGTCGAGGTACTCCGCCACCACCTGCGAGCCGGGGGCGAGCGAGGTCTTCACCCACGGCTTCGAGCGCAGGCCCTTGGCGACGGCGTTGCGGGCCAGCAGGCCGGCGCCGATCATCACGCTCGGGTTCGAGGTGTTGGTGCAGCTCGTGATCGCGGCGATCACCACGTCGCCGTGGCCGATGTCGAAGTTGGCGCCCTCTACGGGATAGCGCTTCGCGATGTCGGCGGCCTTCTTGAACTCGGTCTCCATCGACTGGGCGAAGCCGGGCTTCGCGCCATCGAGGAGCACCCGGTCCTGGGGACGCTTCGGGCCGGCGAGCGAGGGCTTCACGTCGCCCATGTCGAGCTCGAGCGTGTCGGTGAAGACCGGGTCCGGGGTCTCTCCGTCGCGCCACATGCCCTGCGCCTTGGCATAGGCCTCGACGAGGGCGATGCGGTCGTCGGCGCGGCCGGTGACCTTCAGGAAGTCGATGGTCTTCTGGTCGACGGGGAAGAAGCCGCAGGTCGCGCCGTATTCGGGCGCCATGTTGGAGATCGTGGCGCGGTCGGCGACCGACATGTCGTCGAGGCCCGGGCCGTAGAACTCCACGAACTTGCCGACCACGCCCTTCTTGCGCAGCATCTGGGTGACGGTGAGCACGAGGTCGGTGGCGGTGGTGCCCTCGGGCAGCTTGCCCGACAGCTTGAAGCCGACGACCTCGGGGATCAGCATCGACAAGGGCTGGCCGAGCATCGCAGCCTCGGCCTCGATGCCGCCGACGCCCCAGCCGAGGACGGCCAGGCCGTTGACCATCGTGGTGTGCGAGTCGGTGCCGACGAGCGAATCCGGGTAGGCGACCTCGTGGCCCTCGAAGGGCTTGGTCCAGACGGTCTGCGACAGGTACTCGAGGTTGACCTGGTGGCAGATGCCGGTGCCCGGGGGCACGACCGAGAAGTTGTCGAAGGCCGACTGGCCCCACTTCAGGAAGGTGTAGCGCTCGCCGTTGCGCTCGTATTCGAGCGCGACGTTGTCGGCCAGCGCCTTCGGGGTGCCGAACTCGTCGACGATGACCGAGTGGTCGATGACGAGGTCGACCGGGACGAGCGGGTTGATCTTCTGCGGGTCGCCGCCGAGCGCCACCATGGCGTCGCGCATCGCCGCGAGATCGACCACCGCCGGCACGCCGGTGAAGTCCTGCATCAGCACGCGGGCGGGACGGAAGGCGATCTCGACCTCGGTCTTGCCGCGGTTCTCCAGCCAGCCGACCACGGCCTCGATGTCGGCCTTCTTGACCGAGCGGTCGTCCTCGTAGCGGAGCAGGTTCTCGAGCAGCACCTTCATCGAGAAGGGCAGCCGGCTCGCATCCGGCAGGCCGTTCTTCTCGGCCTCGGGAATGGAATAGAGGGTGTAGGTCTTCGCGCCGGCCTGGATGGTCTGGCGGGCCTTGAAGCTGTCGATCGATGCCACGGCGTGGTCCTCGCGAGGGGTTGTCGAACACGGCACAGGCAGGACCTGCGCCACTCAGAAGTGTTCGGCCGGATGCGCTGCGGGTTCGACCCTGGCTGACGCAGGGAAGACCCGTGTGCCGCCCGCCCTCGCCTCGCGGCCAAGAATCGGACGGTGCGCGCGCCGCCCCGGGGGTGCCCGGACTGGGATGCGCGAAGGACGGTTTGGACGCCTCTGAAGGTCGCGCGGCGCAGCCGGGGATGCGTATAGAACACTTCGAAACTGGCCGCTACGGGTCTGGTGGCCGCGGATTCACGCATTCTCGCCGGAGCAGCCATAGCGTAAACGCGGACGATCCCCCCGCCCTCGCGGAGCCCCCTGCCCTTGGATCCCCGCCCTTGCGCCTGATCGCCGAGGACCTCGCCTGCCGGCGCTCCGGACGCCGGATCTTCTCCGGGCTCTCCTTCACCCTGGAGGCCGGTGAAGCGCTGACCGTCACCGGCCGCAACGGCACCGGCAAGTCGTCGCTGCTCGCGATCCTCGCCGGGCGGCTGCGGCCGGAGGCCGGGCGCCTCGTCGCCGAGGAGGTCGGCGAGCGCACGATCCCCGAATGCCTCCACGTCGTCGGCCACCGCGACGGGCTGAAGGGGGCGCTGACCGCGGAGGAGAACCTCGCCTTCGCCCGCGACCTCCTCGGCGACGCCGATCTCGGGGCCCGCGCGGCGCTCGCCCGCCTCGGCCTCGCCCACGCGGCGGGCCTGCCGGTGGCCTATCTCTCGGCGGGACAGCGCCGGCGGGTGGCCCTCGCCCGTCTCCTCGTCTGCCGCCGGCCGCTCTGGCTCCTCGACGAGCCGACCGCCGCCCTCGACGTGGCCTCGCAAGCGGCGCTGGCCGGGCTGATGCGCGAGCATCTCGCGGGAGGCGGCCTCGTCATCGCGGCCACCCACCAGGCGCTCGGGCTCGAGACGGCCCGGGACCTGTCCGTCGAGGCGTTCCGCACCGCCCGGTCCGCGCAGGTCGCCGATCCTTTGGCCGATCCCTTCGCGGAGGCATTCTGATGGGCCGCGCCTTCCTGGCCGTGGTCGCCCGCGACCTGCGGCTCGCCGGCCGCATCGGCGGCTCGGGGGCCCTGTCCCTGGTGTTCTTCCTGATGATCGTCGCCCTGGTGCCGTTCGGCCTGGGGCCCGACCTCAACCTGCTCGCCCGGATCGGGCCCGGCATCCTGTGGATCGCCGCGGTGCTGGCGACCCTGATCGGCCTCGACCGGCTGTTCCAGGCCGACGAGGAGGACGGCTCCCTCGACCTCCTCTCGGGAGCGCCGGCGCCGCTGGAGCTCCTGGTGCTCGCCAAGGTCACGGCGCACTGGCTCACCACCGGCCTGCCGCTGGCGCTCGCCACGCCTCTGTTCGGGCTCCTCGTCGCGCTCAGCCCGACCGGCATGGCGGCGACGAGCCTGACGCTCCTCGTCGGCACCCCGGCGCTCACCTTCATCGGCGCCGTCGGGGCGGCGCTCACCGCCTCGATCCGGCGCGGCGGCTTGATCCTCGCCGTGGTGGTGCTGCCCCTGATGGTGCCGACCCTGATCTTCGGCGTCTCCGCGACGGATGCGGCGCTCGGCGGCACGGTGCCGTTCGCCACGCCGCTGGCGATCCTGGCGGCGCTCAGCCTCGCGGCGGGCGTGGTGGGGACGCTGGCGGCGGCTGCGGCGTTGCGGTGGGGGGAGTAGGGGTCGGATCGCGCGGCGCGCGCCCTACATCCGTCCCCCGCCCACCGGCTCGGCGCAGAGCGCGCCGAGGGCCTCGATCAGCCGGTCGGGGTTGAGGGGCTTTCGCAACATCGGCAGGTCCGGCCACATCAGCCGCATCGCGCGCGGCAGCACGCCGCCGGTGCAGATCAGCACCGGCACGCCCCGGCCGATCAGGCACTCGGCCGTGGGCGTCGCCTCGCCGTCGGCGAGGTTGAGGTCGAGGATCGCGACGTCGATCTCCTCCAGGTCGATCAGCGCCAGGGCCTCGCGGTTGGTGCGGGCCGGGCCGACGGCGTGGGCGTTCGAGCCGGTCACGATCTCGGTCAGCTCCAGGGCGACGAGCGCCTCGTCCTCGACGATCAGCACCCGTCGTCCGTCCAGCATCGCGATCTCCAAGGTTCCGGGGCGGGCGAATCAGCGTCCGCTCCGGGTCGCGGGGCGAGAGTGTGTCGCCGGCTCCGTTCGGTCAATCGCGCGAATGCGAGGGTCGCGCTTAAACGCTCCTTAACCATGACGACAGCATCGTTAGCCTGGCCGTGATCGGAGGCGGCGCACCTGGACGGGTGCGGTCCGGACGGCCGGCACGAGGCGCGGAGAGGCGGCGATGGGCGAGGCGGCATTGGGCATCTCGGGCCAGGAGCGGAGCGGCCCGGATCTGAAAGAGCGGAGCGGCCCGGATCTCAAGGGACGGACCGGCCCGGATTTCGATCTGGTGCGCCGCCTGCTGCTCCCGCCGGGCTGGCTCGGCCCCCGGCCCTACCGGCTGCCCCTGCCCGACGAGGAGGAGATCGAGGAGATCGACGATCTGGTCGCCCAGCTCGAGGCCGAGAACAAGGTGATGAAGGCCGTGCTGCGCTCCGAGCGCGAGGCTGCGGCGGAGCTGCGCGCCCAGGTTGCGGCCTTGTCGATCCAGCAGGCGCAGGACGAGGACACGCAGGAGGACCTGCGCGCCGACCGCGACCGCTGGGCCTCCCTGGTCGAGCGCCTGCTGTTCGCGCCGCGCTAGACGGACGTGGCCCCTCCCCCCGTCACGCCCCAGAGCCAGATCAGTCGCACGGAGACGGCCATGAGCCCCCGCTGCTCGCTCGTCGTCAACGGCAAGCCCGTCCGTGTGGCGACCGGCGACACGCCCCTCGACGCCGCCCTGCCCCGGACGGTCGCGGCCGGCCGCGACGGCGTGATCCAGGATTCCATGCTGCCAGAGGCTCTGCCGCGCCTGCGCAACACCAGTCGCGCCCGGCCCCGCCTCGGCGACGGCGCCGCGACCCGGCCGGGACCCGCCCCCTCGCCCCTCGCGGTCCTGCGCACCGCCAAGCGCGCCGGCACGCTGCTCTCCGCCACCCCGCTCTCGGGCGCGGTGATGGAGGTGGTGGTGACGGTCTCGCGCAGCCTCGACGTCGCCCCCGGCCAGGCCGTGGAGGTCGCCTTCGCGGGGCTGCCGGCCCGGCCCTACTGCCCGACCCAGCGCATCGACGGCAACACCGAGCTCAACGAACTCGTCTTCCACCTGCGCCGCGACCGCGGGGCGCTCGGCCCCGCCCTCGGCGAGGCGGTGCATCCCGGCCACGCCGTGCGGATCAAGGGACCGGCCGGCGGCACGCCCTACCGGCCCGGCCCCGGCCGCCTGATCCTGGTCTCGGCCGAGACCGGCTTCGCGCCGATCTGGGCCATCGCCCGGGCGGCGCGCCACCTCGAGATCGGACGCGAGATGGTGGTGGTGGCCGGCGCAGCGGATGCCGACGACCTCTACATGCGCCCCGGCCTCGATTGGCTGCGCACCACCGGCGTGCAGCAGCTCACCCTGGCGGCCAGCCGCGACCGCCGCGGCCAGACGGACGTGCGCCACGGCCCCGTCACTGCCCACCTGCCGACCCTGCGCGGCAGCGACACCGTTCACGTCGCCGGCCCGCCCGACATCGTGCGGGCGGTCGAGCGGCTCTGCGACAGCGTCGGCGCCACCTGCGCTGCCCTGCCCTTCCTGCCCTCGCGCAGCCGGGCCCGGAGCCTCGTCACCCCGGGCGATACGGGCGCGCAGTTCGGGCTGTGAGCTTGCAAACCGAGTGTTTGAGACTGGTCACGTCGCTGCGTGATCCGGGTACGCCGGCTGGAACGCAACCGCTGCCACAAGCTTGTCGGCCTCGCCGCGCGACCGGATCACGAGCGTCGGCACGTCCGGGCCGTGAGCGTCGAGGCCGCGGATGATGGCCGGAACCGTGTCACGCTCGAAGTTCCAAACGTAGCTCAGGAACTCTCGATCCGGCAGTTGCTCCGGGCAACCCGGCGCCATGTCCGGCCTCGTCCGGCCGCGATGCGCGATCCCGCGGCGAATCACGCCGGCGAGGCAGGTCAGTCGCGGCAGACGCAACCAGATCGCGAGATCGGTTCGGGGCAAGCGCAGGTCCAGGCTCGACGGAAAGCTGCCATCCATGATCCAGCGTTCGCTCGCGACCGCTGCGGCGATCAGGGCGCGGTACTCCTCGCGGGGCCGCGCCACCCAGCCGGGCAGCCAGTAGAAGTCCCGGTCCATGGAGAGATGCGGCAGGTCGAGCTGACGACCAAGGGTTGAAGAGAGTGTCGACTTTCCGGCGCCGGAGCTGCCGAAGATAAGCACGCGCTTTGCACTGCGGAGCAGCACAGTAGCCTCGGGCAAACCGATCGTGTTCGGCATCGCGAGTCCCGGCGTCTACGGATACCAGCTTGCCATAAGGGCATGCCACTCGAACCGGCAAGGCGCTGGTCCCGGCATCGTTGAAGACACGGGCTGCCCGCGTCCTCACGCCAGCGATGCGACCGGCACCGGATAGGCGTGCGGGCGCCCGGCCAGCATCGCGTCGATGAGGGACAGCACCTCGGCGCGCCCGACATTGGCCGCCTGCTCGAAAGGCGTCCAGGTCTGGTGGAAGTCGAGCGCGGCGAAGACCGCGCGGTAGCGGGTCAGTTCGGCGGGGGTCAGCGGCACGCCACGCACGAAGGCCTTGTGGGCCGAGATCGTCAGCGCCTCGCGCGGATTCTCCGGGTTCAGCTCGAACTTCAGTGCGTCACCGCAGAACACGATGCCGCGGGTCGTGTCGTGCAGCACGGCGTGGCCGTCGAAATGGCCGGCGGTGCGGTGGAGGACGAGGCCCGGCAGGGGCTCCAGCACGTCGTCGTAGGGCCAGGAGACCTGGAGCGCCGCGCTCCACGTGAAGTCGGCGGCCGGCAGGCAGAGTTCGGGGTCGAAGCGGTCCTGGAGCTGGGGCAGCGCGCCGTAGCTGTGCGGATGCGAGGCCGACAGGATCTTCATGCCGCCCAAGCGCTCGATGTGGTCGAGGGCCGCCTCGCTGAAGACCGGGCAGCCCTCGAAGCCCATGTTGCCCTCAGGTGTCACGATCAGGTAGGCGCTCGGCCCGATGCCGGTGACCGGCTCGTTCCAGAACTTCCACACCCCCGCCTCGACCTCCTCCCAGTGGCACGGGAACGAGGCTTGCGCCTCCGCGACGTCGCGAAAGCGCCAACCGTCCTGCGGCACGACGTGGCGGGCGTCGAGGCACATCGGGCAGCTCGGCGGGGCCGCGAAGTGGCGCTGCCAGAAGCCGCAATTGTCGCAGACGAAGCTCGGAAGCTTGAGGGCGCCCGCGAAGGGCAGGTAACCGGGCACGCGAGACCTATCGGGCAGCCTTGGGGAGATTTCCGAGATAGGGCGCCGCCGCCGCGGCGGCGACGCCGCGCGTCAGAACAGCCGCGGCAGCAGGCGGCGGCGCCGACCGAGGCGGCGTGCCGCCCCCGCGCCGAGGGCGAGCGCCGCCGCGCCGCCGATGCAGGCCGCTGCGAGGCCGGCGACGAGGACGTCGCGCTGGCGGTCGGTGAAGAACTCGCTGCGGGTCGGCGTCGTCTTGTCGGAGAATTTTCCGTCGATCGCCGCCGGACCAGGGGCGGGCGTAAACAGGTTGCCGGGCTTGTCGGGCGCAGGCTCGCCGATCTGCGCGTCCCAGCCGCCGGCCATCATCCGGTCGGAGAGCGCCGGCGACACCACCTGCATCAGCCCCATCTGCACCGTCGAGCGGCCGACCCAGATGTCACGGCGCCGGTTGTTGGCGGCGAACAGGATCGCGTCGGCGCAGAGCCGGGGGTCGAAGACCGGGGCCGGGATGTCCTGCTCGGCCCCCGTGCGGGTGCGGGCCCAGCCGAATTGCGGCGTGTTCACCGCCGGCAGGTAGACCACCGTCAGGCCGATATCGACCCGCTCGTGCAGCAGCTCCGAGCGCAGGCCGTCGGTGAAGCCGGTCACCGCGTGCTTGGCGGCGCAGTAGGGCACCTGCAGCGGCATCGACCGGAGCCCCAGACCCGAACTCACCTGGACGATGGTGCCGCGGTTGCGTCTCCGCATGTGGCGGAGCGCCGCGAGCGTGCCCCAGACCTGGCTCAGATAGGTGGTCTCGGTGACCCGCCGCCACTCCCCGGGGGCGATCTCGGGAACCGGCGCCACGATCGACGACATCGCGTTGTTGACCCAGGTGTCGATCGGCCCGAGCTCGGCCTCGAACCGGTCGGCGGCGTCGTTCACCGCCTCCACGTCGGCCACGTCGGCGGAGACGCCCAACACTGCGCCGCCGTGCCGGCGGAGCGCGGCCTCCGCGTCGCGCAACCGTCCCTCGTCGCGGGCGACGATGCCGACCGACCAGCCCGCCCTGGCGAAGGCGTGGGCGGTCGCCAGACCGATCCCCGCCGTGCCGCCCGTCACCACCGCCACCCGCGCCACGCGCACCTCCCGAAGACTTGAAGAAGCTGCCGGGCAATGCGGTGGGCGGGCGGGAGGTTCGGGTGCGGCGGTGACGCACCGCGACGAGAAACGCCCCCGGACGGGTCCGTCCGGGGGCGCTGGATGACGGCGAGGGCCGAAAAGCAGGCGTTACCGCGCCGGCTCCGGCTCACCGTGGTGGTCGTCCACCCCACGCCAGCGGTTGATCCGGATCGAGATGTTGCGGATCACCACGTAGAAGACCGGGGTCAGGAACAGGCCGAAGATCGTCGCGCCGAGCATGCCGAACAGCACCGCGGTGCCGAGGGCCTGGCGCATCTCGGCGCCGGGGCCGGTGGCGAAGGCGAGCGGCACCACGCCGAGGATGAACGCGAAGGCGGTCATCAGGATCGGCCGCAGGCGAAGCCGGCACGCCTCGACGGCGGCCGCCACGGGGCCGCGGCGCTCGCTTTCCTCGATCTGGTGGGCGAACTCGACGATCAGGATCGCGTTCTTGGCGGCCAGGCCGATGAGCACGATGAGGCCGATCTGGGTCAGGATGTTGTTGTCCTGCGCCCGGAACTGCACGCCTGCGAGCGCGGCGAGCACGCCCGTCGGCACCACGAGCAGGATCGAGAGCGGCAGCGCCCAGGATTCGTACTGCGCGGCGAGCACCAGGAAGACCAGCAGCACGCCGAGCGCGAAGACGTAGATCGCCGTGTTGCCGACCGCCTTCTCCTGGAACGCGATCTCGGTCCACTCGAAGCTCATGCCGTCGGGCAGGGTCTGGCGGGCGAGCTTCTCCATCGCGTCGAGGGACTGGCCCGAGGACACGCCGGGCCGCGAATCGCCCTGCACCGGGATCGAGTAGTACAGGTTGTAGCGCTGGACGATCTGCGGGCCGGAGATGTCGCGGATGTTGGCGAGGGTCCCCATCGGCACCAGCGCGCCGGTGGAGGAGCGCACCTTCAGCCGCTCGATGTCCTCCTTCTCCATCCGGTACTTGGCGTCGGCCTGGGCCCGGACCTGGTAGATGCGCCCGAAGGTGTTGAAGTCGTTGACGTAGGCGCCGCCGAGATTGACCTGCAGCGTCGAGAACACGTTGGCGAGCGGCACGTTCAGCATCCGCGCCACCGTGCGGTCGATGTCGAGGTAGATCTGCGGCGTGTCGTTGCCGAAGGTGGTGAAGACGCGGGTCAGGTTCGGGTCGCGGTTGGCCGCGCCGATGAGGTCGCCCGAGACCTGGAGCAGGCGGGCGATGTCCGAGCCCTCGCGGCTCTGCACCTGCATCTTGAAGCCGCCGGCATTGCCGAGGCCCCGCACCGGCGGCGGCGGGATCGCGATGATGCGCGCCTCCTGCATCGGCGCGGTCTTGGCGAGCACGTCCTGGAGGATCTTGCCGGCGGTGCGGCCCTTGGCCAGGCGCTCGGCGAAGGGCTTCAACGGCAGGAACATCACCGCGCCGTTGGTGGTGTTGGTGAAGGTCGCGCCGTCGAAGCCCGCGATGACGACGGTGTTGCCGACGCCGTCGATGTCGAGGGAGCGGCGCGACACCTCCTGCACCACCGCGGTGGTGCGCTCCAGCGCCGAGCCCGGCGGCAGCTGCACCACCACCAGGAGGTAGCCCTGGTCCTGGAGCGGGATGAAGCCGGTCGGCGTGGTGCGCACGAGGTGCAGCACGCCGTAGATGACGCCGGCATAGAGCAGGAGCATCGCCAGCAGCGGCACCAGCCGCCCGGTGAGGAAGCGGATCGTCGCCGCGTAGGCGTTCGCCGTCGCGTCGAAGGCGCGGTTGAAGGTGTTGGCCGCCCAGGCCCCGAAGCGGGCCACGAAGAAGCGCGGCCGGTGGTGCTCGGAATGGGGCTTCAGCAGCAGCTTGCAGAGCGCCGGCGACAGCGTCAGCGAGTTGAACATCGAGATGATGGTCGAGGCCGCGATGGTCAGCGCGAATTGCCGGTAGAACTGGCCCGAGATGCCCGGGATGAAGGCGGTCGGGATGAACACCGCCGACAGCACGAGCGCGATGGCGACGACCGCGCCGCCGACCTCGTCCATGGTCTTGTGGGCCGCCTCGCCGGGCGAGAGCCCCTCGGCCATGTTGCGCTCGACGTTCTCCACCACCACGATCGCGTCGTCGACCACGATGCCGATGGCCAGCACGAGGCCGAACAGCGTCAGGTTGTTGAGCGAGAAGCCGAGCAGCGCCATCACCGCGAAGGTGCCGACGAGCGAGACGGGAATCGCGATGATCGGGATGATCGCGGTGCGCCAGCTCTGCAGGAAGACCAGGATCACCACCACGACGAGGACGATCGCCTCGCCGAGGGTCTTGTAGACCTCGTGCACCGACTCGGCGATGAACTCGGTCGGGTTGTAGGCGATCTTGTATTCGAGGCCGGGCGGGAAGTCCTTGGCGAGCGTCTTCATCAGCGCCTGGACCTGCTCGGCCGCCTCGAGGGCGTTGGTGCCGGGACGCTGGAACACGCCGATGCCGATGGCGGGCTGGCCGTTGAGGAACGACTTCGTCGTGTAGTCCTTCTGGCCGAGCTCGACCCGGGCGATGTCGGAGATCCGCACCAGGCGCCCCTCGGACGCCTTGACGATCACCTTGCGGAACTCGCTCGGGTCCTGGAACCGGCCTTGCGTCTGCACGGTGAGCTGGAACGCCTGGCTCGCCGGCGCCGGCGGCGCACCGAGCGCGCCGGACGCGACCTGGACGTTCTGCTCCTGCAGCGCGTTGATCACGTCGGTGGTCGAGAGCTGGTAGGAGGCGAGCTTGTTCGGGTCGATCCACAGCCTGAGCGCGTATTCCGAGCCGCCGAACACCGTGATGTCGCCGACGCCGTTGAGGCGCAACATCGGGTCGCGCAGGCGCAGGTAGATGTAGTTGGCGAGATAGTTCTGGTCGAAGGTGCCGTCGGGCGACAGCACGTGCACGACCATCATCAGGTCGGGCGAGGACTTGCGGACCGTGACGCCGAGGTTGCGCACGTCGCCGGGCAGGCGCGGCTGGGCGACCGAGAGCCGGTTCTGGACCAGCACGTTGGCGATGTCGAGGTTGGTGCCGAGCGCGAAGGTGACGGTCAGCTGCATGTTGCCGTCGTTGGTCGACAGCGAGGACATGTACAGCATGTTGTCGACGCCGTTGATCTCCTGCTCGATCGGCGTCGCGATGGTGGCCGCCACGGTCTCGGCATTGGCGCCCGGATAGGAGGCGCGCACCACCACGGTCGGCGGCACGATCTCCGGGTACTGCGAGACCGGCAGCGAGATGTACGAGACGTAGCCGATGATCAGGATGACGATCGAGGTCACCGAGGCGAAGATCGGCCGGTCGACGAAGAAGTGGGCAAAACGCATCGGTGGGCCTCTCGCGCCCCTCAACCTGGGCGTGGCGCTCCCGGTCGGGGCGCTGGCGTCCTGATGGAAGCGCCGCCCGGATGGGCGGCGCGGGTCTCTACTCGCGGACCGGCGGCAGGTCCTTGCGCTCGGGCGTGATCTTGGCGCCCGGGCGGACCCGGGTCAGGCCGACGATCACGATGGTCTCGTCGCCCTTGAGCCCGTCTCGCACCACGCGGTAGCCGTCGATCTTCGGGCCGGGGCGGATGTTGCGCGGCTGGACCACGTTGTCGTCGCCGACGACGTAGACGAGGCGCTTGTCCTGGTTGGCGCCGATCGCCTCGTCGGGGATCAGGACGCCGCGATAGGGCTTCGAGGCCGGCATGCTGACGATGCCGAACAGGCCCGGCTTGATGAACCGGTCCGGATTCTCGACCGTGGCGCGCAAGAGCACCGTGCCGGTCGCCTCGTCGACCCGGTTGTCGACGAAGTTGAGCACGCCCTTGCGGGTCGGCTTCGCCTCGCCGGTCAGCGCCACCAGGATCGGCACGGTGTGCTCGTTCTGGGTCGCCCCCATGCCGATGCGCAGGGTGCCCTGATAGGCCAGGAACGAGCGCTCATCGACCGTGAACGAGAAGTAGATCGGATCGAGGGAGACGATCGTGGTCAGCATCGTCTGGTCGGTGATGACGATGTTGCCCTCGGTGACGTTGCGCTGCGAGATCCGGCCGTCGATCGGCGAGCGCACCTCGGTGAAGTCGTAGTTCAACTGCGCCTGGCGCAGGGCCGCGGTGGCGTTGTCGACGTCGGCCTGGGCGGTCTGCGAGTTCTGCCGGCGCTGGTCGGTGACCTGCTCGGAGATGTTGCCGGAGCGGCTCAGGGTCTGGGCGCGTTCGAGGTCGGTCTGGCTGAAGTTCAGCCGGGCCTTGGCCGAATCGAGGGCCGCATTCGCCTGGTCGAGGGCCGCCTTGTAGGGCCGCCGGTCGATGGTGAAGAGCAGGTCGCCCTTCTTCACCACGGCGCCGTCCTGGAAGTGGATCTTTTGCAGATAGCCGGTGACCCGGGCCCGCACCTCGACGTACTCGATCGCGTTGAAGCGGCCGGTGAAGTCGTCGTGCTCCACCACCTCCTTGACCACGGGCTTGGCGACCGTGACCGTCGGAGGCGGCCCGCCGGGAGCCTGGGCCCGCGCCGGGATACCGGCCATCAGCAGGAGCGCCGGAATCACCGCCGCCAGCCTCAGCCTGCGCATACTCGTTCTCCCGCTCGTCTCGTGCATGCGGCCCCTCGGACGCGCGAAGAAGCGGGCCGGGGCCCGTCCGCGTCGAGGAGGTGGCCTTGGCCGGGAACCGCGCCGCCCTCGGCGCGGCCCTCCCGGGGCCTGATGGATATCGAACCGCCCGCGGGCGGCGTGAAGTATCAGCTAGTCCACGGTCTCGCCGGCATTGGCCCAGTCCTTGAACCCGCCGGCATAATGCTCAGAGAGGGGGATGCCCTGGCTCTGGAGGTATTGCAGCGCCCGCGCCGAGCGCACGCCGGCGGCGCAGGACAGGACCGGCCGGCGGCCATCCGCGGCGATCATGGCCTGCAACCGCTCGACGTCGAAGCTCGAGAGCGGGAAGGAGACGGAGCCCGGAATGTGGCCCGCCTCGAACTCGTTGGGCTCGCGCACGTCGATCAGCAGGACGGATCCGTCCGCCAGGCCGCTCTTCACCGCATCCCGGTCCCAATCGACGATCGCCATTGTCTCACCCGAAGCGTCGACCCAGCGCCGACCCACGATCATAATCGGCGCGCCCGACACTTGTCACCGCGACGCGACGGAGCGGTGACGAATGCGATAAATCATCACCGCTCAGCCTTGCAAGAGCGGTCATCCCGGGGCCGGGGGTCGTCTTGTGCGCTGCCGCACAAGCTGGATTCGGCTTGCGGGCCGCTGCTGTGTAGGAACGCCGCGACTGCGTCCCTTCGGCCGGGACTTCATCGTTCCAAGGTGCCATCGTTCAAGGTGTCAATGCGCCCGCATCCCGTCGCCCTCGACCTCACCCGCCTCGTCACCCGCCTGCGCCATGCGAGCCCGACCGGGATCGACCGGGTCGAGCTCGCCTATGCCCGGCACCTCCTGGACCGGCCCGGCCCGCGCTTCGGCGTGGTCTCGACGCCGCTCGGCCCGAAGGTGCTCGACCGGGCGCAGATGGCCGGCCTCGTCGAGGCCGCCCTGGCGTCCTGGACCGAGGAGGTCGCGGTCGGCGACGACCCGGTCTACCGCGACCTCGCCGGCCGGCTCGGGCTGGCCGTGCCGCCGGCGGGCCTGGGCACCGCGAAGCCGGACGGGACGCGGGCGCGCCGCGAGCGGCAGCTCCGGGCCTGGCTCGCGGCGTTCCGGGCGCCGGGCCCGGAACGCGTGCCGATGAACGCGATCTACCTCCACGCCTCGCACCTGCGCCTCGACAAGCCGGCGCGGTTCGACTGGCTGTACGACCGGCCCGACATCCGGCCGGTCTTCTTCGTCCACGACCTAATCCCGATCGAGTATCCCGAATACGGTCGCCCCGGCGAGGCCGAGCGGCACCGGGTGCGGATGGAGACGGTGGCGCGCCATGCGCAAGCCATCGTGGTGAACTCGGCCGATGTGGGCGCGCGCTTCTCGGCCCACCTCGCCGGCCTCGGGCGCCGGGTGCCGCCGATCACCGTCGGTCCGCTCGGGATCGAGGCGGCGTTCCATCGCTCGCCCGATGACGGGGCTTCTGCCGCCCCGCCCCGGCCGTTCTTCCTCGTCTGCGGCACGATCGAGCCGAGGAAGAACCTCATCAGCCTCCTCGGCGTCTGGCGCGAGCTCGCCGCGCGGCACGGCGAGGCGACGCCGCGCCTCGTCGTCGTCGGGCGACGGGGCTGGGAGAGCGAGAACGTGATCGACCTCCTGGAGCGCTGCCCGGCGGTGCGCGCCCACGTCGTGGAGGCATCGGGCCTCTCGACCGCCGGGCTGGTGGCGCTGATGGGCCACGCCACCGCGCTCCTGATGCCCTCCTTCACCGAGGGCTACGGCCTGCCGGTGCTGGAGGCCGCGGCGAGCGGCCTGCCGGTCGTCGCCTCCGACATCCCGGTCCACCGCGAGATCGCAGGGGACTTCGCCGAGTTCCTGCACCCGCTCGACGGGCTCGGCTGGATGCGGGTGGTGGAGGACCTGGCGGCGCCGGGCTCGGGGCTGCGTGCCGCGATGACGGAGCGCCTCGCGGGTTACCGGGCGCCGACCTGGGCCGACCATTTCACCCGGGTCGAGCCGGCGCTGGCGGCCCTGGCGGGGTGAGGCTGCGGGGCGGTTTTGCGCCGGGGCTGCCGCAAGGCTAAGGTTGCGGGACGATGTCCCCATGGCCGTCCCGCTCCCTTCGGGTGCCGGGTCGGGCGCGGCTCCCCTCTCCCACACCTTGAGCGAGACCGGGCAAGCCCGGCATCGCCGGGAGAGGGGATCCCGCGCTTCACCCGGTGCCGGACGGTGCGGCCTCGGCCCCGACCGGATCCGCCGATGACCGACTCCCTCTACCCCCGCGACCTCGTCGGCTACGGCCGCACCCCGCCGCACGCGCAATGGCCGGACGGCGCCCGCATCGCGGTGCAGTTCGTCATCAACTACGAGGAGGGCGGCGAGAACTGCCTGCTCCACGGTGACCGCGCGTCGGAGGCGTTCCTGTCGGAGATCGTCGGCGCGCAGGCCTGGCCGGGTCAGCGCCACATGAGCATGGAATCGATCTACGAGTACGGGTCTCGGGTCGGCTTCTGGCGCCTGCACAAGCTCTTTACCGAGCGCGGGATGCCGGTGACGGTCTACGGCGTCGCCACCGCCCTCCAGCGCAACCCCGACGCGGTCGCCGCGATGCGCGAGGCCGGCTGGGAGATCGCCTGCCACGGCCTCAAGTGGATCGACTACCGCGACTTCTCCTACGAGGAGGAGAAGGCCCACATGAGCGAGGCGATCCGGATCCACACCGAGGTGACCGGCGAGCGCCCGCTCGGCTGGTACACGGGGCGGACCTCGGAGAACACCCTGCGGCTGGTGATGGAGGAGGGCGGCTTCCTCTACTCGGCGGATTCCTACGCCGACGACCTGCCCTACTGGGTCGAGGGCCCGCGGGCGCCCCAGCTCGTCGTGCCCTACACGCTCGATGCCAACGACATGCGGTTCGCGACGCCCCAGGGCTTCAACGCCGGCGACCAGTTCTTCGCCTACCTGCGCGACTCCTTCGACGTGCTCTATGCCGAGGGCGCCGAGACGCCCCGGATGCTGTCGGTTGGCCTGCATTGCCGCCTCGTCGGCCGGCCCGGGCGGATCGCGGCGCTCGCCCGCTTCCTCGACCACGTGGCGGCGCATGACGACGTCTGGGTGACCCGGCGCATCGACATCGCCCGGCACTGGGCCAGGACCCACGCGCCCGCCGGCCTGACCCCGAGCCGGATGGGCCGCGCCCTGTTCGTCGAGAGTTTCGGCGACGTGTTCGAGCACTCGCCCTGGGTGGCCGAGGGCGCCCACGCCACCGGGCTGTCGGGCATGCAGGACTCGGCCGACGGGCTGCATGCCGCGATGGTCGAGGTGATGCGGGCGGCCGAGCCGGAGCGGCAACTCGCCCTCATCCGTGCCCATCCCGACCTCGCCGGCCGGGTGGCAGCGGCCGACCTCGCGCCGGAATCCCGCGCCGAGCAGGCCTCGGCCGGGCTCGACGCCCTCGACCAGGAGGGCCGCGCCCGCTTCCTCGACCTCAACGAGCGCTACCGCGCGCGGCACGGCTTCCCGTTTGTGATGGCGGTGCGGGGCAAGAGCCCGGACGAGATCCTTTCTCAGCTTGCCGAGCGCCTCGACAATTCGCCCGAGGATGAGCGGGCCCGGGCATTGGCCGAGATCGAGACGATCGCGCTGCTGCGGCTGCGCCAGAGGCTGCCGTCGCTGCCGGATGTTTTTTCCACGACGGCTTGAGCCCCTCCACCGTCATTCCGGGGCTCGCCGCAGGCGAGAACCCGGAATCCATAACCGCTGACGGTTCAGGACATGACGACCAGCGTTCAGCTTCATTCTGCAGCGTCGGCGGTTATGGATCCCGGGCTCCGCTGCGCGGCCCCGGGATGACCCTGTGAGTGGGGAGCCGGGCGCGAAACCAGCCTTCTTTCGCCAGCGCTCAGGTCCCGAACCGCTCCGCCCGCCCATGCGGCGCCTCGTAATCCAGCACAGGCCCGAGAGGCACGATTCCCGTCGGATTGATGGTCGGGTGGCTCTCGTAATAGTGCCGCTTGATGTGGGTGAGGTTCACCGTCGGGGCGATGCCGGGGGTCTGGTAGAGGTCGCGCGTGTAGGGCGCGAGGTTCGGGTAGTCGGCGATCCGGCGCAGGTTGCACTTGAAGTGCCCGACATAGACCGGATCGAACCGCACGAGCGTCGTGAACAGCCGGATGTCGGCCTCGGTCAGCCGCGCACCCATCAGGTAGCGGCCGCGATCGAGGCGGGCGTCGAGGGCGTCGAGTTCCTCGAAGAGCGCCGTCACCGCCTCCTCGTAGGCGGCTTGCGCGGTCGCGAAGCCGGCCTTGTAGACGCCGTTATTGACCCGGTCGTAGACCCGGGCATTGAGGGCATCGATCTCGGGCCGCAGATCCTCCGGGTAGAGGTCGGGTCCACCGCCGCCGAACGCGCCATTCAGCATCCGGATGATCTCGGCCGATTCGTTCGACACGATCGTGCCCCGCGCCTTGTCCCACAGGACCGGGACGGTGACCCGGCCGGTATAGTGGGGATCGGCCTCGAGGTAGACCTCGTAGAGCCGGCTCGCGCCGTTGAGCGTGTCCGGCCCGGCGCCCGGGCTGTCGCCGAACACCCAGCCCTCGCGGCCCATATGCGGATCGACCACCGAGACCGAGATCGCGTCTTCCAGCCCCTTGAGGGCGCGCACGATCAGGGTGCGGTGCGCCCACGGGCAGGCGAGGGAGACGTAGAGGTGGTAGCGCCCCGCCTCCGCCGGAAAGCCGCCCTCGCCGCTCGGGCCGGCTCGCCCGTCCGGCGTGACCCAGTTGCGGAAGGCGGCGTCCTTGCGCACGAAGCGCCCGCCCGTCTCCTTGGTGTCGTACCATTGATCGCGCCAGACGCCGTCGACCAGAAGCCCCATCGCGCCCTCCTAATCCACCCGCGTCCACATCTGCTTCTTGCAGATCAGCCCGCCGAGCACGCAGCCCGACAGTTCGAGCACGTTCGGCCCCTTCATGGCGAGCTTGCCCGAATAGGTCTTGCCGTCGCGAAAATTGTAGAGCGAGCCCTCCCAGCCCGCGCCGGACGGGCGCATGTCGCGGCTGAGCGCCACGCCGACGAGGCTGCGGCCGCGCAAGCCGGGATCGGGGTTGTTCACGTCCTTGGTCTCGCCGGCCATGACCTTGGAGATGATGCCGCAATAGGCGGCGCCGCAGCGGCTGATGCGGATCTGCGAATCACCCCCCGGCGTCAGCCAGGTACCGGTGGGCTGGGGACCCGCCTGCGCGTGGGCGAGAGCCGGGGCGCAGGCGAGGAACAGGGCGGCAAGACGGACGGGACGCAAGGGCGCGGGCTCCGAGACGGAATCGAAGCCCCGACCTAGCGCCTTCGCGCCCGTCCCGCCATGCGGTCAGGCGGTCACGCGACGAGTTCCGGGAACGGCACGATGGTGGATTTCACCGTCTTCATCGCCATCGCGTCCTTCACCGCCTGCGACACGCCCTCCTGCGTGAACGGATAGACCGTCTGCATCTCGAGCCACGGATACTTGTCCCGGGCGCGGTAGAGCATGTCGACGCCGAGGGGCAGGTCGTTGCCGGTGAAGGCCCAGGAGCCGAGCACGTTCAGGTCCTTGGAGCAGATCCGGTGCCAGGAGGTCTCGATCTTCCCCGCATCGGTGAACTGGCCCATCTCGACATAGGTGCCGCCGTCGCGCAGGAACTCGATGCCCTCGGGACCGGCGGACGGGTGGCCGGAGCAATCCATCACCAGGTCGGCGCCGAAGCCGCCGACGATCTCGCGCACCGCGGCGATGCGGGCTTCCGGCGTCGTGACCTCCGTGATGTCGACGGTGGCCTCGGCGCCGAACTTGCGGGCGAGCGCGAGGCGCGGCTCTTCCGGCGCGCCGACGCAGATCACCCGGCCGGCCCCCATCTCCTGCGCCGCCGCCACCGCCAGGATGCCGATCGGGCCGGAGCCCTGGATCACGACGGTGTCGCCCCACTTGAACCCGCCGGCCCGCGTCGCCCGGTTGAAGGCGCGGATGCAGGAGGTCAGCGGCTCGGACAGCGCGCCGAGGCGCAGGGACATGTCGTCGGGCAGCTTGTAGACCTTGGTGCCGGGCAGCATCTCGAGATCGACATAGACGTACTCGGCCCAGCCGCCCCACAAATGCGGCGCCTTGTCGAAGCCGAGATAGCGGCCGTAATAGACCGGGGTCAGGCACTTGTTGGCCTGCTCGGGATAATGGACGCAGTAATAGCAATGCCCGCAGGGCATCAGCGGCGGGATCATCACCTTCGATCCGACCTGGAGCGGCTTCTCCATGAAGTCGGCGGTGAACTCGTCGCCCTTCTCGACGATAACGCCGCCGATCTCGTGGCCCAGCGTGAAGGGCCACGGCAGGGGCTTCGGCCAATGCCCCTTGAGGATGTGCTGGTCGGTGCCGCAGACGCCGCAGGCCCCCACCTTGATCAGCGCGGCCTTGCGCGGAACCTTCGGCCAGGGCACCGATTGGATGACCGGCTCCGCCCCGGGGCCTGCGAACGTCGCGACGCGGATCTCTGGCTTGCTCATCGGCGCTTCCTCGTCTGGCTGTTCTGTCGCGGCGCGAGGCCGCGAGCCGGGTCGTGGCCCGGCCGCCCCCACCCTAGCATCGTATTCGGATTGCGCATCCCAATCGGGCACGATCGATGAGGGGGGACGCGCATGGCCGAGGTGACGACCGCGCGCCGCGGCTGGATCGACGCCGTGCTGGAGCGGATCGAGCCGCCGCCGCTCTCCTCCTGGGCCTACGCGTTGCGGATCTGGCTCGCCATGATGCTGGCGCTCTATGCCGGGTTCTGGCTCCAGCTCGAGAGCGCGTCCTCGGCCGCCGTCACGGTGGCGATCCTCGCCCAGCCCCGGCGCGGACAGGCCCTGTCGAAGGCGGCCTACCGCTTCCTCGGCACGGTGATAGGCTTCGCGGTCGCGATCCTGTTCGCCGCCCTGTTCGCGCAGGACCGAGTCGAGCTGCTGGTCGCCTTCGCGACCTGGATGGGGCTGTGCGTCTTCGTCGCCAACTATCTCCAGGGCACCAAGGCCTACGGCGCCATGCTGTCGGGCTACACGGTGGCGATCATCGCGATCAACAACATCGACGCGCCGCAATCGGTCTTCGCCACCGGCGTCGAGCGCGTCGCCGCGATCACCCTCGGCATCGTGTCGATCACCTTCATCAACGACGCGCTCGGCGCGCCTTACGTCTTCCCCGAGCTCAGCGCCGGCATGGCCAAGGCCCGCGACGCGGTCCGGGACTTCGTCGGAAAGGCGGTGCGGGACGGCGACCCGGGCCCGGAGGCCGCCGCCGACGCGATGCGCCTCGTCGCCGCGCCCCGCGACGCGATCGGAGTGGTCGCGACGGAGTTCCATGACGGCGAGAACCGGGCGGCGGGGGCGCGGAACGCCGTGGCGGCCCTGTTCGCGTCGGTGGCGGCGGCCCGCTCCTTCGCGCTGGCGGTGACCCGCTCCGGCGACCCCGACGGCCTGCGCACGACGGTGCTCGCCGGGCTCGACGGCGACCGCGACGCCCTGCCCGCCCTGGTGGCCCGCCTCGACGCGCTGGCGGCGGGCGGTTCGGCCGATCCCGATGCCGTGCTGCGATACCGGCGCGCCATCGACCTCCTGCGCCAGGACCGGCTCGCCGAGGACGGGATTGCGGCGCTGGAGACCGGCCGGGAGCCGCTGCGCGACATGCGCCTGCCGGTGCACCGCGATTTCCCCGATGCGTTGCGCAACGCCGCCCGGGTCGTCATCACGATCGCGATCAGCGCGGCCCTGTTCATCCTGAGCGGCTGGCCGGCGACGTCCTCGGCTCTGCTGCAGGTCTCAGCCTTCGCGGCGCTCGCCTCGATCAACCCGAACCCGATCGGCTTCGCCACCGGCGCGCTCTGGGGCATGCCGCTCGCCGCCGCCTGCGCCGGGGTGGTCGAGTTCCTCGTCCTCGACGGCGGCCAGGGTTTTCCGCTGCTCGCCATCGCGATGGCCCCGGTCATCGTCACCGCCTGCCTGCTCAGCCTGCGGCCGGGAACCGCGAGCCTCGGCTTCATCCTGCTGGTGTTCTTCCCGGTCGTGCTGTCGCCGGCCAACCCCCAGCCCTACAACCCGGAATCCTACGTCAACGCCTCGGTGCTGTTCTGCGTCGCCGGGCTGATCCTGTTCCTGGTGATCCGGATCGTGCTGCCGACCACCAACGCCCAGCGCCGGCGCTGGTCGCTGCAAGCGGCCCGGGCCGACGTGATCGAGGCCCTGGCGGGCGAGCCGCAGGAGGCCGACGAGCGGGTCAACCTCGACGCCGACCGCCTCGTGCAGTTCGCCGGCTGGGGCGGCACCGCCGGCGCCGTCCGCCGCGCCACCCTGCGCCACGCCTTCGCGCTCGCCGCCCTCGACACCGCCGCGGCGGGCGCGCAGGCCGGCCTCAACCAGCTCGCCGGGCAGCCGGCCTATGACGGGGCGGTGCGTCAGGCCCGGGCCGCCCTGCGGCGGGCGGAAGCCGGGCCCTTGCGCGAGGCGGGCGCCGCCCTCCTCGCGGCCGCCCGCACGGCACCCGCCGAATCGCGCCGCATCGCAACACGGGTCGTGGCCGACCTCGCCACCGCGTCCTATGTCGTCGAGGGGCAGGGCCGGGTGCTGCGGCGCCTCGACCTGTGGGGGTCGCGCTAGGCCATGTTTCACGAACTGACGATCGGCGGAGTGCTGGTCTCCCCCTTCGTCGTCTATGCGGGCGCCGCCCTGGCGATCCTGCTCTGCCTTCGGCCGCTCCTGCGGCTGATGCGCTTCGAGCGGGTCTTCGCCAACCCGCCGCTCGCCGAGGCGGGGCTCTACGTCTGCATCCTGGCGCTGCTGATCGTGCTGGTCTGAGGAGGGAAACGTGGCGGTCAAGCGGACGACCCGGGGCCGGCGCCTGTTGCGGATCCTCGCCACTCTCGTGGTGCTGGTTCTGGCCGCCGCCGCGGCGCTGATCGTCTGGCAGTACTACGTCACCGCGCCCTGGACCCGGGACGGGCGGGTGCGGGTGCAAGTGTCGAGCATCGCCCCCCAGGTCTCGGGCCAGATCACCGAGTTGCGCGTCGTCGACAACCAGCTCGTGAAAAAGGGCGACGTGCTCTACGTGATCGACCCGTTCGACTTCAAGGTCGCGCTCGATTCGGCCAAGGCCGACGTCGAGAACCGGGCCGCCGACCTCCAGGTCAAGCGCGCCCAGGCGGCGCGGCGCGAGGCGCTGACCACGGTCTCGACCTCGATCGAGGAGAAGCAGCAATATGCCGGAGTGGCCAAGCAGGCGGAGGCCGCCTTCGCCCAGGCGCAGGCCCAGGCCGCGCAGGCGGAGATCAACCTGAAGCGCACGGAGGTGAGGAGCCCCGTCAACGGCTACGTCACCAACCTGCTCCTGCGGGTCGGCGACTATGCCAGCGCCGGCACCCGCAACATCTCGGTCATCGACGCCGATTCGTACTGGATCGACGGCTATTTCGAGGAGACCAAGATGGAGCACATCCGGGTCGGCGATGCGGCGACCGCGGCCCTGATGGGCTATTCCGCGCCGATCCGCGGCCGGGTCGACAGCATCACCCGCGGCATCAGCACCCCGAACGCCGCGGCGAGCACGCAGGGGCTCCCCAGCGTCGATCCGGTCTATACCTGGGTCCGCCTCGCCCAGCGGGTGCCGGTGCGCATCCGCATCGAGGCGGTGCCGCCGGAGGTGGCGCTGGTCGCCGGGATGACCGCGACGGTCTCGGTCGGCGCCTATGCCGAGCCCGGCGACCGCCTTCGCGACGTGTTCAGCGCCTTCGTCGACCGCCTCGGCCCCAAACGGCCGGAGGGCGCCGCCGTCTCGCCGGCCGGAATCACCACCACGGTCAAGGGCCCTCACGCCGTCTCGACCCTGCCGGCGCCCGACCCGAAGGCGGGCCCGAGCGCCGACGAGATCGCGCCGGGCATCGCGCCCG
This sequence comes from Methylobacterium sp. 174MFSha1.1, assembly GCF_900116815.1. NCBI lineage: Bacteria > Pseudomonadati > Pseudomonadota > Alphaproteobacteria > Hyphomicrobiales > Methylobacteriaceae > Methylobacterium > Methylobacterium sp. 174MFSha1.1. Next base: position 86,351 of record NZ_FPCB01000021.1, read on the forward strand.
GCATCAACGAGGCGCCGGAGACCGCGAAGGACAACCCGTCCCGGGATCAGCGCGGCTCGCATCGCCAGGGTGGCGGCCGCACCGCACGGGATTGACACGCTCCCGCTTCGCACGGCACAGGAGAGGGGCTTCACCGCGCGCGGGCGTGGCGGAATTGGTAGACGCAGCGGACTCAAAATCCGCCGTCCTCACGGATATGTCGGTTCGAGTCCGACCGCCCGCACCACTCGTCTTCGACGACGTACTCCGTGGAGCCGCCCGACCGACCGCATCGGGCACTCTGGGGTGCCGAGGTTGTCGGTCTCACGCACTCCCGGCTTTCGACCTTTTCCTGGCCTTGATCGCCCCGCCCCGCGGTTCCGCCACCGTATTCACCGGCTGACCGGCGATCGTGCTGCGAATCGCGTAGGTGGCGACCTTGACCAGCCTCGCGGGCGTCGGCTCGACCTTCGTCGCCGCCTCGGGGGACGGGCAGGGGCTCAATCCCTGTCGGAGCACATCGTTCATCCGGGTCTGCCAGCCGGCGCCGGTGGCGCGGTACCCCTCGACCACATCCGGATCCAGTCGGAGCTTGACAGGAATTTTCGTCACCTCCGCCTTCGGTCGACCGGGCCGGCGCTTCCAGGTGGCGTACAGGTCGGGCATCGCTTCCGAGAACGGGCGCATCTGCGCGGCCTGTTCGTCGGTCATCTCCGGAGCGTCGGGATCGTTGGCGATCTGAGCCTGAATCCGGGCCTCCTCCGTCTCCGTGATGGGTGGGATCTCAGCCTTGCGCTTCGTCATACCTTTTGCGCTCCTTCGCGCTGGCCGGGCGGAAGCTGATGAGGGAGATGCCTTCGGAGCCAAGCCGCGAGTAGAAGAGGGCGTGCACCCTGCCCTCGAACAGGCCGAGCGCCTGGAACCGTGGCCGACCATCGGGGCCTGGATGGGTGGGAAACACCATCGCCGTCCCGAAGTCGAAGCCGTCCTCCACATCGGCGAAATCGAGGCCGTGGCCCTCGGGCTCAGGCTGAAGGTTCCGCTGCCGCTTCGGCTCATCCCACACGATCCGCATGAGAATGCGTACACCCGAAAATAACGCCGTACAAGATATTGGGGGTACAAACCATCGCAGAGGCGACTGGACGGACCGAAGCCCCGCCATTGGCGAATGCGGTGATTCGCGCATTCCGGACCATCGGACCATCTTGCGACGAGACGGGCAGCGGTTCGTCAAAGATACGCCGCGACATCGACGGCATGAACCGGTGTCCGATCGCAACATGCCCGGGCACGGCCCTCATCGCCAAGCAGAGGCCCGCGGCAACGTCACCCCGCCGCCAGCGCCCGCTCCAGCACCGGCAGCACCCGTGCATCCGCCATCTGCGCCACGTTGAAGCGCATCCGGTCCCCGGCCGTGCGCGAGACGCTGAACACGTCGCCGGGGGCGAGGACCACGCCCTCGCGAAGCGCCGCCCGGGCCATGTCGGCGGCGTCGCGGCCCTCCGGCAGGCTGCACCAGAGGTAGAACCCGCCCCTCGGCATCAGCCAGGGCCGGATGCCGAGGGGGGCGAGCCGCCCGGCGGCCTCGCGCCGGGCCCGGTCGAGGCGGCGGCGCAGGCCTTCGAGGTGCTTGCGGTACTGCCCGTCGCCGAGGACGCCCGCGACCAGCTCCGCCGCGACCGGGCTGACCCCGCCGAAGCTCGTCGCCACCTGGAGGTCGATCAGGGCCTCGATCCACTCGGGCTTCGCCACGACGTAGCCGCAGCGGATCGAGGCCGAAAGGGTCTTGGAGAAGCTGCCGATCCGGATCACCCGCTCCAGGCCGTCGAGTGCGGCAAGACGCGGCGACGGCTCCGGCTCGAAGGGAGCGAAGATGTCGTCCTCGACGATGCCGACGTCGTGGGCGGCGGCGGCGGTCAGGATCCGGTGGGCGACGGCCGGCGAGAGCGTCGCCCCAGTCGGGTTGTGGAGCGCCGCGTTGGTGACGTAGAGCCGCGGGCGATGCGTGGCGGCGGCCTCGACGAAACGCTCCGGGTCCGGCCCCGCCTCGGTGTAGGGCACGCCGACCACGGTGGCGCGGTGGGCGCGCAGCAGCGCCTGGAAGTTGAAGTAGCACGGATCGTCGACCAGCACCGTGTCGCCCGGCCGCAGCAGCAGGCGGCAGATCAGGTCGATCGCCTGGGTGCCCGAGCCGGTGAGCAGGACCTGGTCGGGCCCGACCGCCAGCCCCTCGCCGGCGCATTGCCGCGCCAGCAGACGGCGCAAGGGGAGCGGCCCCCGCGTGGCGCCGTAATCGGTGAGCACCGATTCCTCGGCCCGGGCGAGGCCACGGGCGGCCCGGCGCAAAGCCGCCACCGGCATCCAGGCCGGCGGCAGCCAGCCGCAGCCGGGCTTCGGGATCTCGGGCTCGCCGTCGAGGGATTGCCGCGAGACCCAGAGCGGGTCCACCGCCCGGTCGAGGCGCGGGCCGGCCTCGATGAGGGTCGGCGGCGGAGGCGCCGCCGCGGCGTAGAAGCCGGCACCGGGCCGCGAGCGGACCGCCCCTTCCGCCGCCAGGCGCTCATAGGCCTCGACCACCGTCGAGGGCGAGACGCCCATGGCCTTGGCGAGCCCGCGGATCGACGGCAGCGTCTCGCCCGGCGCCAGTCCCCGCGCGGCGATCCGCCCCCGGATCGCCGCCATCACCGCCGCCGTGCGGCCGCCTTCCGCCATCGCTCCTCGCCTCCGACAGTGCGGGTCATCCGACCCGTACAGTTCGGCGCGACTGTATGGGACTGTGCCTTCGTGGGGTAGCCGACCCCGCGGTATCCCTCCGGCGGCGAGCAGAGCTTTCGGGGAAGAGAGTCCAACCATGCAGCGGTCGGCGGACGGGTGGGGCAGCGGGCTCCTCGGGGTGGTGATCTTCAGCGGCTCGCTGCCGGCGACGCGGGTGGCGGTGGGGGGCTTCTCGCCGCTGTTCCTCACCTCGGCCCGGGCGGTGATCGCCGCCATCCTCGGGGCGGTCCTGCTGTGGGGCCTGCGGCAGGCGCGGCCGGCCCGGTCCGATCTCGCGTCGCTGGCCATCGTGGCGCTCGGGGTGGTGCTGGGCTTCCCGCTCCTGACCGCTCTGGCGCTCCAGCACGTCACCTCGGCGCATTCGATCGTGTTCATCGGCCTCCTGCCGCTCGCCACCGCCCTGTTCGGGGTCCTGCGCGGCGGCGAGCGGCCGCGGCCGGCCTTCTGGCTGTTCTCACTCCTCGGCAGCGGCGCGGTGGCGGGGTTCGCCCTCCTCCAGAGCGGCGCGGGCTCGCTCGCCGGAGACCTCCTGATGCTCGCCGCGATCCTGCTCTGCGGGCTCGGCTACGCCGAGGGCGCGGCCCTGTCGCGGCGCCTGGGCGGCTGGCAGGTCATCTCCTGGGCGCTGGTCCTCGCCCTGCCGGCGATGCTGGTCCTGGCGCTGGCGACCCGGCCGGCGGGCGTGGCTGGGGTCGGCGCTCCGGCGTGGCTGGGCCTTGCCTACGTCTCGGTGTTCAGCATGCTGGTCGGGTTCGTGTTCTGGTACCGCGGCCTGGCGCGGGGCGGCATCGCAGGGGTGGGCCAGCTGCAACTGCTCCAGCCCTTCCTCGGCCTCCTGCTGGCGGGGCTCCTGCTCGGCGAGCCGGTCGCGCCGTCGATGGTCGTCGTGACCGGGCTGGTGGTGCTGTGCGTCGCGGGGGCGAAAAGGTTCGTGTAGGAGAACCGTCCCTGTCAGAGAATGCGGTTCGCGTGAGCGAACCGCCCCATCCCGGGCCAAGGTCTGACGGCGACGGTTGACGAGCTGTTTACGGCATCGTGCGCATCTTACGCACCATGCGTCGTGGCATCGTAGCGTTCTCAGCCTTCACGCTTTTCGGCCTGGGGCTCACCGGATGCGCGCTCAACCGGTTTGAGCAGCGCGAACCCTGGCGGAATCAGGCCGAAGAGGTCTGCCTCGCCCAGAAACTCGTTCGTCCGAGCGAGGACATCCAGCCGGTCAAGGAGATCGACGGGCCGGGTGTCTGCGGCATGGTGCACCCGTTCCGGGTCACCCGGCTCGCGGGCGGCACCGTGGCGCTCAAGCAGCGCATGACCCTCGCCTGCCCGATCATCCCGGAGGTCGAGGCCTGGCTCGCCGGCACGGTGCAGCCGGCGGCGGAAGTGTATTTCGGGCAAGCCGTGGTCGAGATCAATTCCGGCTCGTATTCCTGCCGCGGCCGCAACAACCAGGTCGGGGCGAAGCTCTCGGAGCACTCGTTCGGCAACGCCGTTGACGTGATGTCCTTCCGCTTCGCCGACGGCTACGTCGTAACGGTGAAGGGCGGCTGGCGCGGCACCGAGGCCGAGCAGGGCTTCCTGCGCGAGGTCTTCCTCGGCGCCTGCAACCACTTCACGACCGTGCTGGCGCCGGGGTCGAACGTCTATCACTACGACCACCTGCATCTCGACCTGGCGCGGCACGACCCGAGGGGCCTGCGTCGGATCTGCAAGCCGCTGATCAAGTACGAGTCGCGGCTGCCGCCGCCGGGCACGCCGCTGTCGCCGATCCGCAAGAAGCCGGCCTGGCAGCCCGCCCCCGATCCGGCGCCGATCGACGTCGAGGAGGACGATCCCTACGGCCTGTCCCCGACGAGTGCCCGGGAGACCGGCAGGACGGTCGCCCGTGCGCCCTCCCCTCGTCCGGCGCCGGTCCAGGCCTACGCCCCGCCCCCCGCCTCGCGGCCGGCTCTGGCCGCCGAGCCCCGCGCCCTGCCGGAGCCGCTGCCGCTCGGCAGCCCGACCTGGTCGTCGGGCGCGATCTACTGAGGTTCTTTCAGGCCGGCGCGCCGCCGAGATCCGCCACCACGGCGCGCCGCGCCGCCGCGTCCTCCGCCAGGCGATGGACGTGCATCTCGGTCGCCCCGCGGGCACGGGCGCGGGTGAGCCAGCCGCGGGCGAGCCGCTCGCGCGGGCTCTCGCCGGCTGCGGCCACCGCCACCAGCTCGGCCGTGCCGTCGCCGCCGCGGCGAACCGCGATCACCACCGCCTCGCCGACCTCCGCCGGATCGTCGTCGAGGGCATGGATCCCCACCACGTAGCGGCGGCCGGAGCGACCGCGCCAGGCGCTCAGCGGCAGGGCCGGGGTGCCGCGCAGGCCGGTGGCCGTTCTCAGGCGCTCCTCACGCACGTCCATTCTCCTCGCGCGATCGTTCTGGATGTCCCGCATCGCCACAGACCAGGACAGGGCTCGTTTGTTCGCCATTTGTTCCAGCCTAGTTCCGATTCCGGAGGTCCGTCAAGCGCGAACGATCGGGGTGTGCGAGATCTGGAGAGGCCTTGCACCGGGTTCAAGGCCGGGGTCAGTGGAGGGCGCGCGAAAGGGCCTTCGCAGCCGGGTTTCCCCGGCCGCGAAGGCGGTCACTCACCAGCGGTGATGCCAGCCGTGATGGCCCCAGCCGCCGCCCCAGCCGACCCGCCGGTAGCCGTAGCCCCACGGGCGATGCCAGCCGACCCGGCGATAGCCGTAACCCCAGGGCCGGTGCCAGCCGACGCGGCGGTAGCCGTAGCCCCAGCGTGGGCCGACGACGACAGTCCGGTAGCCCACGACCGGGGCGTAGAAGACCCGCGGCCCGAGATTCGGGCGGCACCAGCCACGCCAGTTCCGGTGGAACCCGGGGCCGCAGCCGTCACGCGCCTCCGCGGTCGTTCCCGTGCCGACGACGGCGCCGACGGACAGGATCGCGGCGCCAGCAATCATGCTCCAACGCATCATAGCCTCCTGTAGAGTGAGGCCCATGAAATGCACGAGGGGGCAAAATCGTTTCGCAGGTTACGAAGAGTTCATGTTCGGCGTCACGCCGCGGCGCGACGGCTAAGTTTGCGCGACTTGCGGTCGCGCAGAGGATCAAGAAATTACCGGTATTTTTGAACTACTGTCGTTTGGTGGCCGGGATGTCCGTGCCTTCCAACCCCTCATCCTCAGCCTGAGGTGGCGAGGGGGATGAGACGGATCCGACGGACCCGGCCCCCTACGTCTCCCGCGCCCGCACAGCGGCCGGCGCCGAACCAGACATCGCCGCCTCCCGCACGAGGGCATCCGAGGCGGTCTCGATCCGCTCCTGCAGCTCGGCGAAGAACCGGTCCTTGGGCAGGCCCGGCGGGATCGGGGGGAGGAACTCGATGATTGCGGTGCCCGGCCGGTAGGTCAGGCGGCGCCGGCCCCAGAACACCCCGGTATTGAGCGCGACCGGCAGGCACGGCACGCCGAGCCGGTCGTACATATGCACCACGCCGTACTTGTAGGCCGGCGGCGCGTCCGGCGCGCGCCGCGTACCCTCCGGGAAGATGATCAGGCGGCGGCCGTCGGCCATGGCGGCGGCGGCCTCCTCGTTCATCAGGGCGAGCGCGCGGGAGCCCTTCGAGCGGTCGATCGCCACCATCTCGCTGCGGGCGAGGTACCAGCCGAACAGGGGCAGCCACATCAGCTCGCGCTTGAGGATGTAGCTGAAGTCGTCGAGCACCGTGACGAGGGCCACGGTCTCGAGGGCCGACTGGTGCTTGGCGGCGACCAGGCACGCCCCGGCCGGGCGGTGCTCCAGCCCGCGGAACTCGACCTTGAGGCCGACGATGGCTTCGAGCAGCCGGAGGGTGATCCGGCCCCAGGTCTGGGCCAGCCACACCACGCTGCGCCGGCTGGCGAGGGCCGGCAGGCCGCCGACCAGCAGCGCGGCGGTGACGAGGTAGAAGGCGACGGTGAACAGGATCGAGCGGACGAGGGGCATAGCAACCGGCAACGGCGAACCTTCGGGCCGGGCCCGTGAGGCCGGCCGCGGGCGGACGGGGATGCGGCACACGGGGATCGAAGCGCCGCCCGCGGAATGCGGTCGGCCCTCCTTAGAGCATTTCCGCCCGCGCGTAACAGTGAATGGCGGGCGCCGCCGCACCGTCCGGACGGATGTCGGAGCGGGAAAAACGTGCTTTAAGCCTCGACGGACCCGCGCACGAGACGCGGGGGGAGCACGCCATCGGTCCGGACAGCCGGGCCCATCCGAGGGAGGAACCCATGACCACGCTCACGCGCCGCCGCGCGCTCCATCTCGCCGTCGCCGGCGCCGTCGCGGGCCCGGCGGTGTTGCGCATCACCCGGGCGCACGCGGCCGAGTACACCCTGAAGGCCGCCAACAACACGCCGATCAGCCATCCCCTCACGGTCTACATGACCAAGGCGACGGATGCGATCCGCGAGGAGACCGGCGGCAAGGTCGACGTCAAGCTGTTCCCGAACAACCAGCTCGGCGGCGACACCGACATGCTGAGCCAGCTGCGCTCCGGCGCGCTGGAATTCTTCACCCTCTCGCCCCTGATCCTCGCCACCCTGGTGCCGGCGGCCTCGATCAGCGGCGTGGGCTTCGCCTGGAACGGCTACGACAAGCTGTGGCCGGCGATGGACGGCGACCTCGGCGCCCATGTGCGGGCGCAGATCGAGAAATCGGGCCTCTTCGCCTTCGACCGCATCTGGGAGAACGGCTTCCGCCAGACCACCTCGTCGACCCGGCCGATCCTGAAGCCGGAGGACTTCAAGGGCTTCAAGATCCGGGTCCCGCCGAGCCCGATGTGGACCTCGATGTTCAAGGCCTTCGACGCCGCCCCGATGACGATCAACTTCGCGGAGGTCTACTCGGCGCTGCAGACCAGGATCGCCGAGGGCCAGGAGAACCCGCTGACCCTGATCGACACCGCCAAGCTCTACGAGGTGCAGAAGTACCTCTCGAAGACCAACCACATGTGGGACGGCTTCTGGCTCCTGTCGAACGGCAAGGTCTGGCGCGGCCTGCCGCAGGACGTGAAGACCGTGATCGCCAAGCACTTCAACGCCCAGGCGGTGGCGCAGCGCGAGGACATGGCGAAGCGCGCGAGCACGACCGAGCAGGACCTGCGCGCCCGCGGCCTCACGATCCAGGACGTCGACACCAAGGCGTTCCAGGCCAAGCTGCAATCGGCCGGCTTCTACAAGGAGTGGAAGGGCAAGTTCGGCGACGACGCCTGGGCGCTTTTGGAGAAGCACACCGGGCCGATCGCCTGATCGCGACGACGCTCGTCTGGCTCGCCCCGGCGGCTCACGCCGCCGGGGCGAGCACGGCGCGGCCGAACAGGTAGCCCTGCGCCTCGGTGAAGCCCTCCTCGTGGATCACCGCGAGCTGGGCCGGCGTCTCGACGCCCTCCGCCACCGTCTCGATGCCGAGGCGCCGGCCGAGTTCGGCGACGACGCCGACGATCGCCCGGCAATCCGGCCGCTCGACGGCGTCGCGCACGAAGGAGGCGTCGAGCTTGATGCGGTCGAACGGGTAGGCGCGCAGGCGCCCGAGGGACGAGAAGCCGACGCCGAAATCGTCGAGGGAGATGCGCACGCCCATGGCGTGGAGGAGCTGCAGGTCGTCGACGATCCCGTCGGCGGTGTTGCTCAGCACCGTCTCGGTGATCTCGAGTTCGAGGCGCCGGGGGCTGAGGCCGGTCTGCCTCAGGATCTCACCCACCGCCCGCGGCAGGCTGCCGTCGCCGAGCTGGCGCACCGAGACGTTGACGCAGACCCGGGCCGGCTCGGTCCAGGCGGCGGCGTCCCGGCAGGCCCGGTCGAGCACCCACAGGCCGAGCACCCGGATCATGTCCGACTTCTCGGCGAGGGGGATGAACCGTCGCGGCGAGACCGGGCCGCGCTCCGGATGCGTCCAGCGCAGCAGCGCCTCCTGGGCGTTGACCCCGCCATGGGCCAGCCCGATGATCGGCTGGTAGGCGACGCCGAGCTGGCCGGCCGCGATGGCGTGGCGCAGGTCCTGCTCCAGGCGCTCCTCGTCGCTGCGCTCGGTCTCCAGTTCCGGGGTGAACGGTCGCCAGGCGGCCTTGCCGGCGCCCTTGGCGGCGTAGAGCGCGCAATCGGCCTGGTGCAGCATCGCGTCCGGCGTGGTGGCGCCATCCGCGAAGGCGATGCCGATGCTCGCCGTGACGTGGCGCGGCCGCTGGTCGTCGACCGCGTAGGGCCGGGCGAGGTCGATCAGCAGCCCCTCGGCGAGCGGCACCGCGAGGTTCCCGGCCATCCCGGGCAGCAGCAGGGCGAACTCGTCGCCGCCGAACCGGGCGGCGAGCCCGCCCTCCGGCAGGGCGCGGCGCAGGCGCTCGGCCACCTGCTGCAGCAGCGTGTCGCCCGCCTGATGCCCGAGATCGTCGTTGACCGCCTTGAAGCCGTCGAGGTCGAGGAACAGGAGTGCGGTCCCGGCCGGCAGCGAGCCGTCGACGGCGCCCTCGTGCAGGTGCCGCCACAGCTTCGCCCGGTTGGCGAGGCCGGTGAGCGCATCGTGATGGGCGAGCCGGCTGATCTCCAGCTCGGCCTCGCGCTGGCGCGTCACGTCCTCGAAGGTGACGACGAACGCCCCGCCGGGCACGCTCCGGCGCACCAGGGCGATCGCGCGGCCGTCCGGCGCCGGGACCACCACGGTCTCGCCGCGGACGAGCGCCGCCTCGTGCTCGGCGAGCAGGGCGGCCCCCTCCGGCGGCCCGGCCTCCGGCCCGGCGAAGGCCAGGGCCCAGAGCGCCGCGACCGGCGTCCCGACCAGGTCGCGGCCGCCGGCCGCCGGAAACAGCGAGAAGAAGCGCTGGTTGAGGAGACGCACCTGGCCGTCGGCATCGAACAGGCACAGTCCCTGCGACATGGTCGAGAGGGCGAGGTCGAGGATCAGCGCCAGGGCGTGGAACTGGCCGCCCTCCTCCGTGCGCGGGGTCGCGTCGCGGATGATCTGGGCGTAGCCGGCGAGGGCCTCGCCGTCGTGGAGCGCCGCGATGACCGTGTGGGCGCGGAACCGGGTGCCGTCGCGGCGCGGCCACCACCCTTCCGTCTCGAAGCGCCCGGTCTCCCGCGCCGCCGCGAGGGCCGCCGCGCTCTCCTCGGGCGAATCGCCGTACGCGAAGGCGCGGCCGATCACCTCCGCCGCGGGAAACCCGGTCAGGCGCTCGGCGCCCGGGTTCCAGGCCGCGACCCGCCCGGCTGGATCGAGGAGGCAGAGGGCGTGGTCCGGCGCGTTCCAGACGAGGCGGGAACAGGCGTCGTGCAGAGCGGAGCCCGCATCGGATTCGTCCACCCGGACCGCGCTCGCTTCACTCCGCATCGCCGACAAGCCCCGTCGCGCCGCGCTGGGGCCGCCGCGCGCATCTCACGAGGCTCTACGCTATGCGATTTAAGGCCGGAGGTTGAGTCGCATTCTCGTCTTATGCCCCGCGGCCGTATCGGCGCGGGGCTCCGGACGCCCTCATAGGAAATCCGACTGATTGCTTCGCAATGCGGATTTCGGCTTCGCTCAGGCGCCGCGCGGGCTTGTGATACCAAATCCGGAAGTGATCTTCCGGATTTGGTATCACTCCCACTCGATCGTGCCGGGGGGCTTGGAGGTGATGTCGTAGGTCACGCGGTTGATGCCCTTGACCTCGTTGATGATCCGGGTCGCGACCCGGCCCAGGAACGCCATGTCGAAGGGATAGAAATCCGCCGTCATGCCGTCGACCGAGGTGACGGCGCGCAGCGCGCAGACGTGGTCGTAGGTCCGCCCGTCGCCCATCACGCCGACGGTCTTGACCGGCAGGATCACCGCGAAGGCCTGCCAGATCGTGTCGTAGAGCCCGGCCTTGCGGATCTCCTCGAGGTAGATCGCGTCTGCCTTGCGGAGCGCATCGAGCTTCTCGCCCGTGATCTCGCCGGGGCAGCGGATGGCGAGGCCCGGACCCGGGAAGGGATGGCGGCCGACGAAGGCCTCGGGCAGGCCGAGCTCGCGGCCGAGCACCCGCACCTCGTCCTTGAACAGCTCGCGCAGGGGCTCGACGAGCTTCATGTTCATGCGGGCGGGCAGGCCGCCGACATTGTGGTGGCTCTTGATCGTCACCGAGGGACCGCCGGTGAACGACACGCTCTCGATCACGTCCGGGTAGAGCGTGCCCTGCGCCAGGAAGTCGGCGCCGCCGATCTTCTTCGCCTCGGCCTCGAACACGTCGATGAACAGGCGGCCGATCGTCTTGCGCTTGACCTCGGGGTCGGTGACCCCGGCGAGCTCGCCGAGGAACAGGTCGGAGGCTTCGACGTGGACGAGCGGGATGTTGTAGTGGTCGCGGAAGAGGCGGACCACCTCCTCGGCCTCGCCCTGGCGCAGCAGGCCGTGATCGACGAAGACGCAGGTGAGCTGCTCGCCGATCGCCTCGTGGATCAGCACCGCCGCCACCGCCGAATCGACGCCGCCCGAGAGGCCGCACAGCACCTTCGCGCCGCCGACCTGGGCGCGGATGCGCTCGATCGCCTCCTCGCGGAAGGCGGCCATCGACCAGTCGCCGGTGCAGCCGGCGATGTCGCGCACGAAGTTGCGGATGAGCAGCGCGCCGTGGGGCGTGTGGGCCACCTCGGGGTGGAACTGCACCGCGTAGAACTGGCGCGCCTCGTCGGCCACCGCCGCGAAGGGGGCGTTGGGGGAGATCGCCACGGTGGTGAAGCCGTCGGGCAGCTTCGTCACCCGGTCGCCGTGGCTCATCCAAACCGGATACTTCTCGCCGACGTGCCAGACGCCGCGAAAGAGCGCGCTGTCGGCGATGATCTCGACCTCGGCGCGGCCGAACTCGGCGTGGTGCCCGCCCTCGACCTCGCCGCCGAGCTGCGCCGCCATGGTCTGCTCGCCGTAGCAGATGCCGAGCACCGGCACGCCGGCCTCGAACACGCCTTGCGGCGCCCGCGGCGAGGACTCGACCGTGACCGATTCCGGCCCGCCCGACAGGATCACCGCCCGCGGCTTCATCGCCGCGAAGGCCGCCTCGGCCGCCTGGAACGGCACGATCTCTGAGTAGACCCCCTCCTCACGCACCCGTCGGGCGATGAGCTGGGTCACCTGGCTGCCGAAATCGATGATGAGGATCTTGTCGTGCTCGGTCGTCATGCGACGATGAGTTAGACGAGGCTCGGGCCTCGCGCAACGCGCCGGACCGCGGATCCCGGGTGCGTTCACGACATTGAGGCCGCGTTCCCGGCATTAACCGGATGTTCATGCGCTAACGGCGAGTGAGGCACCCCCAACCCACCAGACAGGGAGCCTCGCCATGCGAGCCATCGTCCTCGGGATCGCCGCCACCCTCGCCATGGGCCTCAGCCTCGCGCCGGCCTCGGCCCTGCCGGTCGCCTCCGGCAACACGGTCGCGCCCGCCGCTTCGATCGAGCAGGCGCAGTACGTCACCCGCCGGGTGGTCCGCCGCGGCCCGCGCTGCACGGTCCAGGTGACCCGCACCCGCGGTCCGTTCGGCCGGGTGGTGGTGCGCAAGGTGCGCCGCTGCTTCTGAGCGCGCTTGCGCGTCCGACGTGATTCGAGAGGGCGGCCCCCGGCGGGGGCCGCCCTTTTCGTTTGTCTATGACGGCCAGACCGCCAGCAGCGCCCGCAGGGCGGCCACGAAGGCGAGCGGCTGGTCGACCATGACGTGGTGATAGGCCTCCGGCAGGTTGACCCTCGGCGAACCCGGCGGCAGCAGGCCCTGGACGTAGGCCGCGTCGGCCGGGCGCATCAGGTCCGAGCGGGCACCGGTCACCAGGGCGAGCGGGCAGAGCGCCCCGCGCACCATCTCAGCCCGGTCCGGCAGGGTGAGGCGGGCCCACATCGAGGGATCGAAGCGCCAGCTCCAGCCGCCATTCACCTCCCGCAGCGATTCCCGCGCGATGAGGTCGGCGATGTAGAGGGTGTCGCAGGGCTGCATCGGCGCGAAGCGGAACCGTGCCAGAGCCGCCTGCAGGGTCGGGTAGATCCGGTGGGGCGCGAAGCGGCCGTCCTCGCGCCGGCGCCCGGTGCGGCGCTCCGGCGAGAAGATCGGCGGGTCGACGATCACGGCGCCGCGCCAGCGCCCCGCCTCCCGGCCCGCCTCGGTCAGCATCGGGAAGCAGCCGAAGGAATGCCCGACCATGACGGGCGCTCCGGCCGCGGACAGCCCCGTCGCCTCCGCGGCCGCCTCGACCTCGTCGGCGAAGGTGTCGAGGTCGTAAGTCTCGCGCCAGTCCGACCCGCCCATGCCGGACCAGGACAGGGCGGCGACCCGGTAATGCTCCGCGAGATACGGCGCGATGAAGCGCCACCAGCCCGCATGCGCCCCGTTGCCGTGCAGCAGCATCAGCCCCGGCCGGCCGCGCTCGCCCCAGGCGAGGGTCTCGATGGCCGCACCCTTCACGGTGAGGCGCCCGGTCTCGGGCGCGACCGCGACGGCGTCCCGGAACCAGGACGGGGCCGGCGGGGTGTCGCCCTCGAGATGGGCGAGCGGGGCGGAGAGGTTCGGGTCGGGGGATGTGTCGGTCACGGGCAGGATGATGGGATCGGGCCGGAAGCCGTGTCAATCGGGATTGGAAGACCCAGTATGGCCACTTGACCCTGGTCACCCGCGATCATTCGAAAATCCGGTCTCTCACACCCGGATGAAGCCGCGCCGCCGCGCCCAGGTCGCGAACAGGCCCGGCCAGGCCGCCGCCGGCGAGCCCGGCACGCCGAGGTTGAAGCCGTGGCCGCCGCGCTCGAACAGGTGCATCTCCACCGGCACCTCGACGGCCCGCAGGGCCGCGAACATCAGGAGGGAATTGTCGACGACCGCGATGGGATCGTCGGCAGCTTGGGCGAGGAAGGTCGGCGGGGTCTCGGGCGGCACGTGGGTCTCGACCGAGTAGGCGTCGGTGGCGACGCGGGTCGGGCTCTCGCCGACGAGGACGCGGCGGCTCGACGTGCGGTCGAACGGGGGCTTGAGAGTGATGACCGGGTAGATCAGCGCCGAGACGTCGGGCCGGGCCGAGAGCGCGTCGTCCTCGTCGACGGGCCGGTAGAGGGCGGACGCGAAGCGGGTGCTCGCCGCCCCCATCAGGTGGCCGCCGGCGGAAAAGCCCATCACGCCGATCCGGTTCGGCTCGTAGCCGTAGCGCCGGGCCCGGGCCCGCACCAGGCGCACGGCCCGCTGGGCATCCTGGATCGGCGCGTCGGCCCCCGCCGCCCAGCCCTCGCCGGGCAGCCGGTAGACCAGCGCGAAGGCGGTGACGCCCATCGTGTTGAGCCAGCGCCCCACCGGCACCGCCTCGTGGCCGAGATCGATGCGGCGATAGCCGCCGCCGGCGGCGATCACCATCGCGGTCCCGGTCGAGCGGGCGGGGCGCATCACCAGCAGGCAGGGTTCGGCGACGCCGGTGACCACGCCCTCGCGGCTCTCGTCGAAGCGCGGCGCGTCCGGTCCCGGCCCCCCGCCGCCCGGCGGCTTGCCGGGCCAGAGCCGCATCACCTCCAGGGCGGCACCGGGGGCGGTGTCGGGCGGCGCGTCATGGCTCGGGGGCTTGGCTTGAGACGTATCCTCCTGGCCCATCGGCCGCTCCTGCGCGCGAGCGGCGGGCGCGAGGGCGAGGGCGGCTCCCGTGAGCAACGTCCTGCGATGCAGCGCCATGCCGACCGTCCGATACTCTCGAAGACCCCGAACCGATCCCGAGTCTCGCCGGCTCAGGGAGTGCCGGCGGGACGACCCCTCGCCTGCATGCATAAGCCAAGCTGCCGCGGATGCACGGCAGAAAAGTACCGGGCCGCGCCCGTCCCAGGGTCAGCCGGCCCCGCGCTCCAGGAGCGCGACGTAGAAGCCGTCGGTGCCGGTGCGCTCCGGGCTCATCTGGATGCCGTGGGCGGTGCGGCGCACCTTCGACGCGACCTCCGCCGGCAGGTCGAGAGGCCGCGGCGTCAGGTCGTCGCGCCGCCCGGCGAGCCCGGCGACCGCCGCGTCGTTCTCCTCCGGCAGGAGCGAGCAGGTGACGTAGACGAGGCGCCCGCCCGGCCGCACCAGCCGCGCGGCCCGGTCGAGCACCGATTCCTGCTCCGCCACCCGCGTCGCGAGGCTGCCGGGGCGCAGGCGCCACTTGGCGTCCGGGTTGCGCCGCCAGGTGCCCGCGCCGGTGCAGGGCGCGTCGACCAGGACGAGGTCGGCGGTGCCGTCGAGGTCGGTCAGCACGTCCGGGCGGCCCTTGCCGCCGCGGGGCGTGCGCACCTCGGCCTCGGCGCCGGCCCGGCGCAGGCGCTCGTGGATCGGGGCGAGGCGCCGCGGGTCGCCGTCGGTGGCGATCAGCCGGCCCTGGTTGTTCATGAGGGCCGCGAGCGCCAGGGTCTTGCCGCCGCCGCCGGCGCAGAGATCGATCACGGTCATGCCGGGGCGCGCGCCTGAGAGGCGGGCGGCGAGCTGCGATCCCTCGTCCTGGATCTCGAACCAGCCGTCCAGGAACTCCGGTTCGACGTGGAGCGCCGGGCCGCGCCCGTCCTCGCCGAGCGGCACCCGCAACCCGTCCGGCGCGAGCGGCGTCGGCTCGGGCGAGAGATGGGCGAGCGCCTCGCGCGTTCCGTCGCGGGTCGCCTTCAGGGTGTTGACCCGGATGTCGAGGGGCGCCCGGCGGGCGAGCGCCCGCAATTCGGGCAGGAGGTCGTCGCCGAGCGCGGCGGCGAGCGAGGGCACCACCCATTCCGGCACGTCGCCGGCGACGTGGACCGGCGCGTGGCTCAGCGTCCCGGTCTCGAGCCGCTCCCGCTCGGATTCCGTGAGGGGGGCCGGCGCGAAGCGCTCGCCGGTGAAGAGCTCTGCGACGGTCCGGGCGGCGAGCCCCCGCTGCAGGCGCAGCGAGCCGATCAGCACGGCGCGCGGGCTGTCCTCGCCCATGATCCAGGCGGCGGAGGCGCGCCGGCGAAGCGCGTCATAGACCAGGGTCGCGATGGTGGCGCGGTCGCCCGAGCCGGCGAAGCGGTGGGCGAGACCCCAATCCTTGAGGGCATCGGCCACCGGGCGGCGGCGCTCGGCGATGTCGGCCAGGACCTCGATGGCGGCGGAGAGGCGGGCGCCGGGGGTCATCGGGAGACCACCGACCGTGAAAGGGCCGGTCGTGAAAAGGCCAGGTTCGCGCCGCGGGACCGGCGCATCACGGCCAAGCTTTCGGCTCCGACCGCCCCGACACCTTGGCCGTTCCATCCGCAGAGCCGGAGACCTGCATCCATGATCCGTCGTTCCATCCCGTCCGCCCTCGCCGTGAGTCTCGCCGGCCTGATCGCGCTGGCGGCCGGCGCCTGCGCCACCGCCCCGGCGGCGCCGGCCGTCGACCTCACCCCGCCGCCGCCCCGGCCCTACGACGCCAAGACGCAGCTCGAATACGGCAACCCGCCGCCGCGGGCCCCGCGATACTGAGTGCCCCTTACCCTCCTCGCGACGGGATGGCGAGCAGCCGCCTTCAGGCGAGGAGGATCCGCCCGGCGAAGACCAGCCACATCGCCATCAGGACGACGGCCCCGGCGAGGAAGGCCTGGAAGCGCCGGATCACCACGTTGCTCGTGGCGTAGATCCCCGCATGGACGAGCCGGGTCAGCACGAACAGCCAGGCGAGGCCGACGAACAGGGTGTCGGCTTGGGCGGTCGCCAGGGCGAGCGCGGTCACGACGTAGAACAGCACCGGCAGCTGGAACTGGTTGTCGAAGGCGTTCGAGACCTGCTGCACCGGGACGGGCCAGCTGCGCTCAGCCAGCGAGACATCCTTGAGCTTGACCTGCCCCGCCCTGGCCGCGGCGAAGCGCACCCGCCCGGTCCAGAGCAGCAGACCGAAGGTCAGCAGGACCTGGACGAAGACGGGGGCGAGGATGGCTTTCGGGGTCATGGGGTCCTGAAGCAAATTGTGAGACTGTTCGCGTCGGCTGTTGGTTCGGTCATGACACCCTCCGGGTCATCCCGGGGCCGCGCAGCGGAACCCGGGATCCATAACCGCTGACGATGCAAGACGAAACGGGACGCTCCAGCTGCGTTCGCGATGGTCGGCGGTCATGGATCCCGGGTTCTCACCTTCGGTGAGCTCCGGGATGACGCGGAGCGGTACGACCCTAACGACCTCTCGTCGTCCTCGCCATCGAGAACCGGTCGACGTGTGAGCGTGCCGAAACGTCCCCCTCGCACGTCGCCCCAAATCCCCCCGCCCGCCCCCTTTCGCAACCGCCTCCGCGGCGCTACATGAGGTCGGCGGGGCTGCGGTTCTCGTCAGGAGACAATATCCCCGGGGCCTTATCGACTCCCTCGGGAGCTGTCACTGCCCTGGTCCGTGGACCGGGGCATTACGGCGCCCACCTACTTCGTAGGTTTCCCGGGATCGATTCTCCAACGGCTCTCGTGGCTCCGCGCTGGACTTCTATGACGATCGACGGTTCCCCCGCTTCTCCAGACAAGGTTTCCTTGCGCAAGGCGGCCCTGGCGCGGCGGGACGGGCTGGCGGTCGAGGCTCGTGAAACAGCCTCCCGCCGCATCGCCGAGATCGTCCTCGCCCTCCCCGAGATCGCGACGGCCGCGCTGGTCTCGGCCTACTGGCCGATCCGCAGCGAGGTCGACGTGCGCCCGCTGATCGGGCTCTTGCGCGCCCGCGGTCAGGCGGTGGCCCTGCCGCAGGTCACGCCCGATGGCCTCGTGTTCCGCCTCGCCGCCGAGGGCGCGGCGCTCAGCCCCGGCGGCTTCGGCCTCAGCGAGCCCGGGCCCGATTCAGGCGTCGTCGAGCCCCGCGTGCTCCTCGTGCCGCTCGCGGCCTTCGACCGGCGCGGCCAGCGCATCGGCTACGGCAAGGGCTATTACGACCGGGCACTCGCCCGCCTCGACGCCACGGGGCGCACCCTCGCCCTCGGCATCGCCTTCTCTGCCCAGGAGATTCCCCTCGTGCCGGCCGGCCCGCACGACCGCGCCCTCGACGGGATCGTGACCGAGGCGGGCTTCATCCACCCCACCGGAGACTGATCCCCGCCATGCGCCTCCTCTTCCTCGGCGACGTCGTCGGCCGGCCCGGCCGCCTGGCGGTGAGCGAGCGCCTGCCGGCCCTGCGCGAGCGCTGGCGCCTCGACTGCGTGGTGATCAACGGCGAGAACGCCGCCGGCGGCTTCGGCATCACCGAGAGCATCTGCGACGAGCTGATCAATGCCGGCGCCGACGCGGTGACGCTCGGCAACCATTCCTTCGACCAGCGCGAGGCCATGGTCTTCATCGTCCGGCAGCCGCGGCTGGTGCGCCCGGCGAACTACCCGCCCGGCACCCCGGGCCGCGGCGCCACCGTGGTCGAGACCCGGAGCGGCGCCCGGATCCTCGTCGTCAACGTGATGGGGCGGATCTTCCTCGATCCCCTCGACGATCCCTTCGCGGCGGCCGAGCGCGAATTGTCCGCCTGCCCGTTGCGCGACGCCGCCGACGCGGTGATCGTCGACGTGCACGCCGAGGCGACGAGCGAGAAGGAGGCCTTCGGCTGGTTCCTCGACGGCCGGGCGAGCCTCGTCGTCGGCACCCACACCCACGTGCCGACCGCCGACCACCGCATCCTGCCCGGCGGCACCGCCTACATGTCCGATGTGGGCATGTGCGGCGACTACGATTCGGTGCTCGGCATGCAGAAGGACGAGCCGGTGCGCCGCTTCCTGCAGAAGACGCCGGGCAGCCGGCTCGAAGCCGCCACCGGCGAGGGCACCCTGTGCGGCCTCGCGGTCGAGACCGACGATTCCACCGGCCTCGCCCGCCGGGTGAGCCCGGTCCGCCTCGGGCCGCATCTCGAGGAAACCTGGCCGCAACACTGGGACTGAATCCCTCGAGACCCCGTACTGCTCCGGCTTGATCGGCCCGGCGGCTCCCGGCACAGTGCCGTCGGGTCCCGGCGACGTCGTTTCGCCGGGGCCGACCAGTGCAGCCTGCGGACGAAGCCTCGCCCGCGACAGTGAGTACGGCCCGCGATGGCGGCGAGCGCTGCGTCCCCTCCCCTGACGTCGCCGCGGATCTACCTCATCCGCATGGTGGTGTTCCTGACGCTGGCCGGCTTCCTGGCCTTCGTGCTCTATCGCCAGATCGTGCCGGCCTTCATGGCCAATCCGGGCCTCAACGGCCTGATCCTCGGCGCGACCCTGATCGCCATTATCATGGCCTTCGGGCAGGTGCAGCGCCTCTTCCGCGAGGTGCGCTTCGCCAACCGCACCGCCGCCGGCGCCGCGGAGCCCGGCACCCCGCGGGTGCTGAGCGCGCTCGCGCCGGCGCTCCGCGAGGCGCGGGCCGGCCGGCCACACCCGCAAGGGCAGTTCCAGCCGCTCCTCGACACCGTGGCATCCCGCCTCGACGAGGGCCGCGAGATCCTGCGCTACATCGGCGGCCTCCTGATCCTGCTCGGCCTCCTCGGCACGTTCTGGGGCCTGATCGACACGCTCTCGGCGGTGGGCGGGGTGATCCGCTCGATGCGGGCCGGCGGCGGCGACGCGGCGGTGATGTTCGACGAATTGAAGAGCGGCCTCGCGGTGCCGCTCTCCGGCATCGGCCTCGCCTTCTCGGCCTCGCTGTTCGGGCTCGCCGGCTCGCTGGTGATCGGCTTCCTCGACCTCCAGGCGGGGCAGGCCCATACCCGGTTCTACAACGAACTGGAGGACTGGCTCGTCACCGCCGCGGGTCCGGCGCCCGCGCCGGTGCCGGTCCCCGTCACGGTGCCGGCGGCGGCCGCGCTCGCCGCCGCGCCGCGCCCGCCCGAGCCCGCGAAGGACGACGCGGTGCTGAAGGACATCGCCGACGCGATGACGCGGCTCGGCACCCTCGTCGGCGACAGCACCTCGCACAGCCGGTCCAGCACCCAGGCGATGGCGAACCTCGCCGAGGGCATCCAGGGCCTCGTCCAGCACATGCGCGCCGAGCAGCAGATGATCCGCGACTGGGTCGAGGCGCAGGCGACCCGCGAGCGCGAGCTGAAGCAGGTGCTCGACCGCCTCGCCCGGGAGAAGGTGGAGTGAGCCTCTGATGGCTGGCCGCCTCGTCCGGCGCGACCGCACCTTCAACGTCTGGCCCGGCTACGTCGACGCGCTGACGACGCTGCTGCTCTCGGTCGTCTTCCTGCTCACGATCTTCGTCACCGGCCAGTTCTTCCTGTCGCAGGAATTGTCGGGCCGCGACACGGTGCTGGAGCGGCTGAACCGCCAGATCTCCGAGCTCACCGACCTGCTCGCCCTGGAGCGCTCCGGCAAGCGCGCGCTGGAGGAGACCGCCGCGGGCTTGCGGGCGAACCTGTCCGGCTCCGAGGCCGAGCGCAAGCGCCTGCAAGGCCTCCTCGCCACCGGCCAGGGAGCGGAGGGCAAGGCCGCCGAACTCGGCCGCCAGCTCGAGGCCGAGAAGGGCGCGGCCGCCCGCGCCATGAGCCAGGTCGACCTCCTCAACCAGCAGATCTCGGCGATGCGCCAGCAGCTCGCGGCGCTGGAGGATGCGCTCGCCGCCTCCGAGACCCGCGACCGCGAGAGCCAGGCCCGCATCGCCGATCTCGGCAGCCGCCTCAACGTGGCGCTCGCCCAGCGCGTGCAGGAGCTGGCGCGCTACCGCTCGGACTTTTTCGGGCGGCTCCGCCAGATCCTCGGCAACCGCCAGGACATCCGCATCGTCGGCGACCGCTTCGTGCTGCAATCCGAGGTGCTCTTCTCCGCCGGCCAGGCGGTGCTGAAGCCGGAGGCCGGCCCGGAGATCGACCGGATCGCCGGCGCGATCGTCGAGCTCAACCGGCAGATCCCGGCCGACATCCCATGGGTGCTGCGGGTCGACGGCCACACCGACGCGCGCCCGATCGCCTCGTCGCAATTCCCGTCGAACTGGGCGCTCTCGGCGGCGCGCGCCATCGCGGTGGTGCAGTATCTCGTCGGCAAGGGCATTCCGCCCCAGCGCCTGCTCGCCGGCGCCTTCGGCGAGTTCCAGCCCCTCGAGGCCGGGACGACCGAGGAGGCCTATGCCCGCAACCGGCGGATCGAGATGAAGCTGACGGAGCGCTAGGGGCGATGCGTCGCCGGTTTCAGACGGCTTCTGCCTGATCTATCCAAACAAAGGTAAGGCGCGGCTCCCCTCTCCCGAGTGGGAGAGGGGCCGGGGGTGAGGGTGACACGCTTCCGCAGAAAGCTCAGTCCGTTGTGCTGGCAGCTCAACGGTAATTGCCCAATCCTGAAGCGTATCACCCTCACCCCAACCCCTCTCCCACTCGGGAGAGGGGATCCCGCGCTTTACTTGTTTTAGAACCGTACAAGGGTCGTTGTCTCAGATCAGCTTCAGCCCGCGGAAGCTCGCGTGGCCGTCCCGCCCGACGATGATGTGGTCGTGCACCACGATCCCGAGCGGCCCGGCCACCGCGACGATGTCGCGGGTCATCTTGATGTCGGCCTGGGACGGGGTCGGATCGCCCGAGGGGTGGTTGTGGACCAGGATCAGGGCGGTGGCGGAGAGCTCCAACGCCCGGCGCACCACCTCGCGCGGATAGACCGGCGTGTGGTCGACGGTGCCCCGCCCCTGCACCTCGTCGGCGATCAGGCGGTTGCGCTTGTCGAGGAAGAGCAGCCGGAACTCCTCCCGCGGCGCGAACGCCATCGCGGCCCGGCAATAATCGATCACCGCGGCCCAGGACGAGAGCAGCGTGCGCTCGGCCACCGCGCCGCGGGCGAGCCGCCGCCCGGCCGCCTCCATGATCTTGAGATCGGTGACGACCGCAGGACCGATGCCGTCGACCTCGAGCAGCCGCTCCGGCGAGGCGCTGATCACCTCGGCGAAGCTGCCGAAGCGGGCGATCAGCGCCTTGGCGATCGGCTTCACGTCCCGGCGCGGGATGGCACGGAACAGCACCAGTTCCAGGAACTCGTAATCGGGCAGCGTGTCGCCTTGCGCGAAGCGGGCGCGCAGGCGGTCGCGGTGGCCGTGGTAATGCGGCTCCTCCGCCTTCTCCGGGGTCTTGCTCTCGGGCGCGGAACCGCCGGCCTCCGCGAAACCGGGACGGGTGCGGGGCGGGCGGGTCACGGCCGGGCCGGACTGGACCGAGCCGTCAGGCGGCGGCGGTGTCGTGCGGCTTGTCCAGCCCCTTGGGCGAGAGGGTGAAGATCTCGACGCCCGTCTCGGTCACCGCCACCGTGTGCTCGAACTGGGCCGACAGCGAGCGGTCGCGGGTCACGGCGGTCCAGCCGTCGGCCAGCACCTTCACCGCCGGGCGGCCGAGATTGATCATCGGCTCCACGGTGAAGAACTGGCCGGGCTTCAGAGTCACGCTGTAGCTCGGCTCGACGTAGTGCAGGATGGTCGGCGCGTCGTGATAGGTGCGGCCGAGGCCGTGGCCGCAGAAATCGCGCACCACCGAGCAGCGCTCTCCTTCCGCGAAGGCCTGGATCGCCGCGCCGATGTCGTTGGTGGTGCCGCCGGGCTTGATCGCCGCGATGCCGCGCATCATCGCCTCGTGGGTGATGTCGCACAGGCGCGCGGCCTTGCGCGGCACCTCGCCGACATAGGCCATGCGGCTCGAATCCCCGTGCCAGCCGTCGACGATCAGGCAGATGTCGAGGTTGACGATGTCGCCCTCGCGCAAAGGCTTGTCGTTCGGGATGCCGTGGCAGACGACGTGGTTGATCGAGGTGCAGATCGACTTCGGATAGCCGCGGTAGTGCAGCGAGGCGGGATACGCGCCGTGATCCATCGCGAAGGTGTAGGCGAGCCGGTCGAGCGCCTCGGTGGTGACGCCGGGGGCCACCGCCTCCATCAGCAGGTCGAGGGCCTCGGCGGTCAGCCGGCCGGCCTTGCGCATCGCCTCGAAGGCCTCGGGGCCGTGGATCGGCGGCTCCTGCCGGCGGCCATCCTTGACCGCACTCTGCTCGTCACGACTCATCGGGGGCCCGAAAGATGCGCTGGCGCTGAAAACCGGATGCCTCGATGTAGGCGTTTCCGGCTTGGATGCCAAGGACGAAGGGGGCTCTAGCGCGGGTCGACCCAGGCGCGCGGCCGGGCCGGCGCGGCGGCCGGCACCCGCTGGGCCACCCGCGTGACGGGACGCGACTCAGCCTGCCGCGCCGCGTGGTGGCGCCGCACCCGGCGGGCGGCCCGGCGCGGGCGCCGACCCGATTCGCCCCAGGCGGCGCCGACGACCCCGCCGACCACCGCGCCGATCGGGCCGGCGACCAGGGCACCCGCCACCGCGCCGGCGCCCGCCCCGACCACGGTGCGGCTCTGGGCCTGCGCCGCGGGGGCGCCGAGCACCGTCAGGGCGGCGAGGAGGGCGAGCCTCGGCAGGAAGCGGGTCACGGGCGATCCTCTCGGGTTGTTGCGGGTCCGGCGCCCCGATGTCGCAAGACCGTGACCAAACGGCGGCGGAGGCCGTCAGTCCCGGCCGGCCCCCTAGGCGCGGCGGCCCCGAGGGGCTAGGAGAACCCGATATCCCGAGGGCATCAGGCCCCGCTCAAGGCAGGAACTCTGAGGCGATGGCAGACAAGGCGGTCCCGCACTTCCACAACCAGGACGGCGTTCCGGTCATCGAGGTCGGCTCGAAGGAGTTCATGTGCATCGGCGCGCTGCCGCCGTTCGACCATCCCCATGTCTTCCTCGACATGGGCGCCGACCACGAGATCATCTGCCAGTACTGCTCGACCCTGTATCGCTACAAGCCGTCCCTGAAGGCCGGCACGGCGAACCCGGCCTCGAGCGTCTGGGACGACCGCGCCCGCCTCGCCGCCGAGTAAGCCTTGCCCCCCAGCCACTTACCCGGCCATCTGCCGGGGAACCGTCCGGTCCCGGACCGGCCGGGCCTGCGCGTCGCGATCGTCGGGGCCGGCATCGGCGGGCTCACGGCGGCGCTCGCCCTGAGCGCCCGCGGGCACGACGTGACCCTCGTCGAGCGCCGCACCGCCTTCAGCGAGGTCGGAGCCGGCCTGCAGCTCTCGCCCAACGCGAGCCGGATCCTCACCGATCTCGGCCTCGGCCTGCCCTTGCGCCGCGTCGCCGGCGAGCCGGCGCGGGTGCGGATCCGCGGGCTGACCAATGCCCGCGACATCGGCGAGATCGCGCTGGGCGAGGCGATGCGCGAGCGCTTCGGCGCACCCTACTGGGTGGTGCACCGGGCCGACCTCCAGACCATCCTGCTCGAGGCCGCCCGCGGCCGGCCCGGCATCCGCCTGCTGATCGGGCGCGCCGTCACCGCCGTTCAGGAGAGCGCGGCCCGCGCCACCCTGACCCTCGCCAGCGACGGCGGCCGCAGCGAGACCCTGGAGGTCGACCTCGTGGTGGCGGCCGACGGCGTGCGCTCGGCCCTGCGCACCAGTCTCGACCGGCGCCCCCTGCGCCCCCGCGGCGAGGCCGCCTGGCGCGCCACCCTCCCCCGCGAGGCGGTGCCGCCCGACTTCCTCGCCGACGAGACCGGCCTGTGGCTCGGCCCCGGCCGGCACGTGGTGCATTACCCGATCAATGGCGGGCGCCGGCTCAACCTCGTCGCCGTGGTGCCGGACAAGAGCGGCAGCGAGGATTGGGGCGCAAGCGGCGAGCCCGCCCGCCTGCGCGCCGCCTTCGCCGACGCCGCCCCATCGCTGGCGGGTCTCCTCGCCCGGCCCGAATCCTGGCTGGTCTGGTCCCTGGTCGACCGGCCGGCGGCCCGCCCGATGGCCCGCGGCCGGATCGCGCTGCTCGGCGACGCCGCCCATCCGGTGCTGCCGTTCCTGGCGCAGGGCGCCGCGCTGGCGATCGAGGATGCCGCGGTGCTCGCCGCCTGCCTCGTCCCCGGCCAGCCGGTGCCGGCAGCGTTGTCCCGCTACGCCAAGGCCCGGGCCGAGCGCGTGGCGACCATCCAGGCGCATGCCCGCCGCAACGGCCGCGTCTACCACGCCGGCCCCCTGATCGCCGCCGCCCGCGATGCGGTGATGGGCCGCCTCGGCCCGGTCCAGATGACCGAGCGCTACGCCTGGCTCTACGGCTGGCGCCCGCTCGGGCCGGCATAAGCTTTCTCGCGATCCGATCGCGGGGCCTTGATCTGCGCCCCGCCCCCGGCTAACCCGGATCGGCAGGGCAGCGCCCTTCGCGGACGTGGCGGAATCGGTAGACGCACGAGACTTAAAATCTTGCGACCTCTGGTCGTGCGGGTTCGAGTCCCGCCGTCCGCACCATCTTCAACTATATTCGATATGTGTATTTTCTAAGAAATTACCAATTGTATCACTGTAATTTTCATAGTTGTTTATTTTGCAAATTTTTGGATTCCATATTATTTATATAGAATGAGAGGCTCCATGCGTTACGCGTTATTCCAATTGATACTTGATGAAAATCCCGAACTTGTCATCGACAAAGATCGATACGAAGCAATTTTGATTGCTCGTGAAAACCTCACCAATCTCACTGCTATCGAAGAAAAATATGATCTTTTGCTTGAGAACCAGCTTGATTTTGAACGCGAAATTGCCCATGTAGCTGCGAGAGATATGATATTTAGCGATAGATCTTACGATTATTTCTGGAATATTGGAAATCTTCTCAATAGAAGAATAATCAACGTCTTGACATCATGTCGAACCTACTTGGATCATACTGATCATCATATATGCGATATATTCGGAAAGTGCTCCGATGAACAAAAATCGTATAAATTCTTTAGAAATGTTATCTATGATAACAATCCGGAGTATAGAATTATCGAAGCGCTTAGAAATTATGTGCAACATAGAGGCTTTCCAATCCATAAATGGAGTATCGGCTCCAGCAAAGTAGCGATCAGCGATCTTACGCTTTTTGAGTCCTATATAGGACTCGAAATGATCTCCGATATATTAAAAAATGATGGAAAATTTAAATCTTCGACAATTAAGGATATAGATGCAATGGGAGGTTCTGTCGATTTAATATACATTATAAGAAAATATATAGAGCTTATTTGGGATATTCATTGTCACGTCAGAAATATATCTGCTACAAGAAAAAGCTCAGTGTCATCTATACTGCATTCTGCCATCGCAGATTATAGCAATCTTTTAGGAAAAGATGATACCGTAGCGGGATTAGTTTTAGGAATAATAGATGACGAAGGCCATACAGTAAAACATTCTTATGTAGTCCCAGATGCATTAAAGTTCCTAGATAATTTTTTCTCAAAAAATTCGTCACTTAAGAATTATGGAAGGAAGCATCTTTCTACACGTATCAGAAAATCAACTGCCACCCATCTAAAAACCAGGAAATAAAATTCCTATTATTTAATCTAAATTTGAAATTGAAGAAAATTCTAAGCCCTGCGGCCTCATCACTAGCCCCATCACCGCCACACCAGCTGCACCTGCCTCACGGCAGAACGGCGCCGTCATCGTGTCGACACCGCCAAGCGCCACCACCGGCATCACTCCTGCCGCCTCGCGCAACACCCCCAACCCCAAAGCCGGCCCATACCCCGGCTTACTGGCGGTGAGAAAAATGGGGCTCAAGGTCACGTAATCCGCCCCCGCCGCCCGCGCCGCCCGCACATCGCCGAGCGAATGCGCCGAGACGCCGAGCAGCGCCCCCCGCCCCAGCCGCGCCCGGGCGGCCGCCACATCCGCCGCTGCGCCGAGCTGGACGCCCGCCGCCCCCACCTGCGCCGCCAATTCTACGTCGCGCCCGATGGTGAGCGCTCCGCCCACCCGCGCGATCTGCCCGGCCAAAGTCTCGGCCAACGCCGCCCGCTCCGGCGCCGGCAGGTCGCGGTCGCGCAGCCAGATCCAGCGGGCGCCGGCGCTCAGGCAGGCGGCAACGCGGTCGGCCAGGGGTTCGGGGCAGCCGTGCCGATCGGTGACGATCAGCAGGCGGGCGGGGAGGCTCACGAGCCGACGAGGCCGAGCTGCGGGCTCGACGGCTCGGCGCGGCCGCGGCGCGGGATGCGGCCGCCGAGATGGGCGAGGCGGCCGGCCTCGACGGCGTGGCGCATGGCGCGGGCCATCCGCACCGGATCGTCGGCCTTGGCGACGGCGGTGTTGAGGAGGACCGCGGCGGCGCCCAGCTCCATCGCGATCACCGCGTCGGAGGCGGTGCCGATGCCCGCATCCACGATCACCGGCACGGGCGAGCGCCGGCAGATCAGTTCGAGGTTCGCCGGGTTGGCGACGCCCATACCGGAGCCGATCAGCGAGCCCATCGGCATCACCGCGGCGGCACCCAGATCGGCGAGCCGGCTGCACACGACGGGATCGTCGTTGCAGTAGGGCAGCACGACGAAGCCGGCATCGACCAGCTGGCGGGTCGCCTCGATCGTCTCGGCGACGTCGGGATAGAGCGTCTCGCGGTCGCCGATCACCTCGACCTTGATCCAGTTGGTGCCCATCGCCTCGCGGGCCAGCTCCGCCGTCATCACGGCGTCGCGGGCGGTCTCGCAGCCGGCGGTGTTGGGCAGGAAGCGGGCGCCCTTCAGGCGCGCCACCGTGTCGGAGCCGTGGCCGTGGAGCGAGATGCGGCGGATCGAGACCGTCACCACCTCGGCGCCGCTCTCCCGCACCGCCTCGCTCATGATCGCCTGCGTCGGGTAGCCGGCGGTGCCGATGAGGAGGCGCGAGGACAGGGTCGTGCCGGCGATGACGAACGGGTCGTCGTGGGTCATGGGGTTCCTCCGGATGGCGTCGGGCGCAGGATCGGCCGGATCTGGCAATCTCGCTCGCACGCGGGTTCGTCCGATGCGGGGCTCAGGCGCCAGACGACCGGGCCCGCCCCGTCGCGGCCCTGCGTCCGGCTCAAGATGGGGATGCGCCCGCGTGCCGGCACCGGCCTCTCATGACGAAAAGGCCGCGTCCCCTTGTCGGAAACGCGGCCCTCGCAAACGTCACGGTGCGGGTGCGGTCAGGCCCGGCCGCCCCGGCGGCGCAGGCGGACGATCACCTCGACGCCGGCGATCTCCATGCCCTCGGGGGCCTGGGGCAGCGAATCGACGGTGATGCCGCAATCCGGCATGTCGAGCACCTGGCCCTCCTCCTCCAGGAAGAAGTGGTGGTGCTCGCTCGGGTTGGTGTCGAAATAGGCCTTGGAGCCGTCCAGCGCGAGCTGGCGCAGCAGGCCGGCCTCGGTGAATTGGTGCAGGGTGTTGTAGACGGTCGCCAGCGAGACCGGGACCTTGGCCCGCATCGCCTCGTCGTACAGCATCTCGGCGGTGAGGTGCCGGTCGCCCTTGCCGAACAGCAGCCAGCCGAGGGACAGGCGCTGGCGCGTCGGGCGCAGGCCCGCGCGGCGCAGGCGGTCGCGAAGGTCCGAGAGCGGGCAGCCGCGCCGCTGGCCGGCGGCGCCGGACTCGAGGGCCGGGACGCGGGCGCCGAGGACGGCGCGCAGGGGCGACAGGTCGTTCATCAGCGGAACTACGACTCGTTGGACGGCGGCAATGTTACCGCTCGTTATAGGCCGCCCATCCCCCCGCCGCAACCCGACCACGGCCGTTGAGGCGCAGATCAGAAGCGTTACAGACTATGGCCTTCGGCCGGCTTTGAACAGTCCCGGGCGCTGTGTTAACGAGGCGCCACCCCGCCGCCCCCGGCCTCTGCCGGAGGGTCAGCGCCCCTTCGACGAGGATGTCGCCCCGCTCATGTCCGCCGACCAGACCTCCGCCCCCGCCGCCCCGAGCCGGCCCTCGAGCTTCTCCTACGAGGACCTGCTGGCCTGCGGCCGCGGCGAGATGTTCGGCGCCGGCAACGCCCAGCTGCCGCTGCCGCCGATGCTGATGTTCGACCGCATCACCTCGATCGGCCGCGACGGCGGCGCCCACGGCAAGGGCCACGTGCTCGCCGAGCTCGACGTGCGGCCCGACCTCTGGTTCTTCCCCTGCCACTTCCACGGCGACCCCGTGATGCCGGGCTGCCTCGGCCTCGACGCCCTGTGGCAGCTCGTCGGGTTCCATCTCGGCTGGCTCGGCTCGCCGGGCCGCGGCCGGGCGCTCGGCGTCGGCGAGGTCAAGTTCAGCGACCAGGTGCTGCCCAGCGTCAAGAAGGTCGTCTACGGCGTCGATCTCAAGCGCGTGCGCCAGGGCCGCCTGGTCCTCGGGATCGCCGACGGCTGGCTCGAGGCCGACGGAAGGCGCATCTACGAGGCGCAGGACCTGCGCGTCGGCCTGTTCCAGGCCGCCACCCCGGCCGCGGGCGGCTGAGCCTGCGCCGACACGCCCGTCACCGTGCGGGCGATCCGGCCCGCCGCACGGAAAAGCGGGCCGACAGAGGCCCGCCGGGACCCTTTCCCCGGATGGGCGGTTGAGATTACGGCACCGGGCGCCTAGGTGACACCCGCTGGCGAAGACCGCCCGCGGGCGCCCGTGGCGCCGCTCCGGAGGGTTCCGACGATCATGAGGCGCGTGGCAATCACCGGGATGGGCATCGTCTCGTCCATCGGCAATTCCACCCAGGAGGTGCTGGCTTCCTTGCGCGAGGCGCGCTCGGGCATCTCCCACGCCGAGGATTTTGCGAAACACGGATTCCGCAGCCAGGTCCAGGGCGCCCCGACCCTCGACGCCGAGGAGGTGGTCGACCGCCGCGCCATGCGCTTCCACGGCGGCGGCACCGCCTGGAACCACGTCGCGATGGAGCAGGCGATCCGCGACGCCGGCCTGGAGCAGGCCGAGGTGTCGCACGAGCGCACCGGCATCATCATGGGCTCGGGCGGTCCCTCGACCCGCGCCCTGGTGGAGGCGGCCGACATCGCCCGCGCCAAGGGGCCGAAGCGCGTCGGGCCGTTCGCGGTGCCGAAGGCCATGTCCTCGACCGCCTCGGCGACGCTGGCGACCTGGTTCAAGATCCGGGGCGTGAACTACTCGATCTCCTCGGCCTGCGCGACCTCGA
This sequence comes from Methylobacterium sp. 174MFSha1.1, assembly GCF_900116815.1. NCBI lineage: Bacteria > Pseudomonadati > Pseudomonadota > Alphaproteobacteria > Hyphomicrobiales > Methylobacteriaceae > Methylobacterium > Methylobacterium sp. 174MFSha1.1. The sequence continues at coordinate 115,948 of NZ_FPCB01000021.1, forward strand.
ACCACTGCATCGGCAACGCCGCCGAGATCATCCAGGGCGGGCGCCAGGACATCATCTTCGCCGGCGGCTGCGAGGAGCTGGACTGGACCCTGTCGGTCCTGTTCGACGCCATGGGCGCCATGTCCTCGAAGTACAACGACACGCCCTCGCGGGCCTCGCGGGCCTACGACAAGGCCCGGGACGGCTTCGTCATCGCGGGCGGCGCCGGCGTGCTGGTGCTGGAGGAGCTGGAGCATGCCCGCGCCCGCGGCGCGCGCATCTACGGCGAGGTCGCGGGCTACGGCGCCACCTCGGACGGCCACGACATGGTGGCGCCGTCCGGCGAGGGCGCGGTGCGCTGCATGCGCCAGGCGATCGAGGGCCTGAAGGGCGCCAGAATCGACTACATCAACCCCCACGCCACCTCGACCCCCGTCGGCGACGACAAGGAGATCGAGGCGATCCGCGAGGTGTTCGGCACCGGCGACGCCTGCCCGCCGATCGCCGCGACGAAGTCGCTGACCGGCCACTCCCTCGGCGCCACCGGCGTGCAAGAGGCGATCTACTCGCTCCTGATGATGAACAACGGCTTCATCTGCGAGAGCGCCCATATCGACGAACTCGACCCAGCCTTCGCCGACATGCCGATCCTGCGCGCCCGCAAGGACGACGCCCAGCTCGGCCACGTGCTCAGCAACTCCTTCGGCTTCGGCGGCACCAACGCCACGCTGGTGCTCAAGCACGTCGACGCCTGACGCAGTCGGGGCGCCTGTTCCACGAAACGTGGACAGGCGCCCGCCCGCCGCGTAAAGGCCCGGTCCATTCCTAACAGCGGAGGATCGGGCGTGACGGGTTTGATGGCAGGCAAGCGCGGGCTCGTGATGGGCGTCGCGAACGACCACTCCATCGCCTGGGGCATCGCCCGGGCCCTGGCGGCCCAGGGCGCGGAACTGGCCTTCACCTATCAGGGCGAGGCGCTCGGCCGCCGCGTCGGGCCGCTCGCCGGCACGCTCGGCTCGTCCCTGGTCCTCCCCTGCGACGTCGAGGATCTGGCCTCCGTCGACGCCACCTTCGCCGCCCTCGACGAGGCCTGGCCCGAGGGCTTCGACTTCATCGTCCACGCCATCGGCTTCTCCGACAAGTCGCAGCTCAAGGGCCGCTACGTCGACGTCACCACGCGGGAGAACTTTTCCCGCACGATGGTGATCTCGTGCTTCTCCTTCACGGAGATCGCGCAGCGGGCGGCGACGCGGATGCGCCCCGGCGGCTCGCTCCTGACGCTCACCTATGGCGGCTCGACCCGGGTGATGCCGAACTACAACGTCATGGGCCTCGCCAAGGCGGCTCTGGAGGCCTCGGTGCGCTACCTCGCGGCCGATCTCGGGCCACAGGGGCTCCGGGTCAACGCGCTCTCGGCCGGCCCGGTGCGGACGCTCGCCGGCGCCGGCATCGCGGATGCCCGCCTGATGTTCAACCACCAGGCCGCCCACGCCCCCCTGCGGCGCACCGCGACGCTCGAGGATATCGGCGGCTCGGGCCTCTACCTGCTCTCGCCCCTCTCGGGCAGCGTCACCGGCGAGGTCCACTACGTCGATTCCGGCTACAACATCGTCTCGATGCCGCGGCCGGAGGTGCTGAAGGCGCAGGATGCGGCGGGCGTGACCGACGCCTGAGCGGCGGCGCCACCAGCCCCGGCCTCGCCACGGCCGCCTCGGGGATGCGCCGTCAAGCGGCCCGCACGGTCGTGAGAAAGCGGGCGACCTCCGCCCGCAGGTGCTCGGACTGGCGCGACAGCTCGGTCGCCGCGCCGAGCACCTGGGAGGCCGCCTCGCCCGTCTCCCCGGCCGCGGCCGCCACGCTCCCGATGGTCTGCGTCACCGTGCCGGTGCCTTGCGCCGCCTCCCCGACGCTGCGCACGATCTCCTGAGTCGCCGCGCCCTGCTCCTTCACCGCCGCCGCGATCGCGGTCGCCGCGCCGTTGATCTCCCGGATGCGGCCGGTGATCGCGCCGATCGCCGTCACCGCCTGGCCCGTCACGCCCTGGATGCCGGCGATCTGCCCCGAGATCTCGCTCGTCGCCCGCGCGGTCTGCTCGGCGAGGGCCTTCACCTCGGCGGCCACCACCGCGAAACCCTTGCCGGCCGCACCGGCCCGGGCCGCCTCGATGGTGGCGTTGAGCGCCAGGAGGTTGGTCTGCCCGGCGATCGACGCGATCATCGTCACGACGTCGCCGATGCGCCCGACGGACGCGCTCAATTCCCGGACCAGCGCCCCGGTCTGGTCCGCCTCTCGCGCCGTCGCCCGCGCGAGGTCGGCCGAACCGACGACCTGCCGGTCGATCTCGTGGACTGATGCGCTCAGTTCCTCGGCGGCGGCGGCGACCGTTCCGACATGCGTGGAGGCCTCCTCGACGGCCTTGGACACCGTGCCAGTCTGCGACGCGGTCCGGCCCGCGGTGGCGGACATCTGTCTGGCGGTCGCCTCCAGTTCGGTGGCCGAGGAGGAGACCAGACCGACGATCCCGCCGATCGCCCGCTCGAACTCCTCGGCCATCCGCCGCATGCCGCTCCGGCGCTGCGCCTCGGCCGACAGCCGTGCTTCCGCCGTCTCCGCCTCGAGATCGTGGTTGCGGCGCAGGCTCGCCTGGAAGCCGAGGGCGGCCCGGGCGATCTCGCCGATCTCGTCCCGGTGCCCGGTGCACGGCACCGTGACGTCGACCTGGCCGCGCGCCAGGCCTGTCATCACCGAGGCGACCTGCAGCGCCCGGCCGGCGATGTCGCGGGCGAGCCACGCGATAACCGCGAAGGCGACGCCCGCACCGATGGCGGTGGCGAGCACGATCGTGGCCATCGTGCTCGCATTGGCCGCGCGGGCGGCCTCGGCGCCGGCGGTCGCCCGAAGGCTCGCTGCCGACTTCAGGCCGTCGAGTTCCTTCCAGGCCGCATCGTAGAGCTTGTTGGCCGGGCCGTTGAAGGCCGCGCGGGCTCCCGCGACATCGCCGGTCGCCGCGGCGGCGAAGGCGGCGGCCTGCGCGTCGAGATAGCTCTGCCACTGGCGCAGGAAGCCCGCGAAGGTCGCGGCGGTCTCGCCGTCCGCGGGGAGCTTCGCGAAGTCCCGGATCAGGCCCCGCATCTCGTCGATGCGCGCCGCATTGCGCTCCGCGGCACGCGCCCTGGCGGCCGGCTCGGCCTCGTCGATCACGCGGGTCGCCCCGAGGCGCACGCGGGTCATGACCGCCCGCAGGTCGCCGATCAGGCTGACGCGCGGCAGCAGCAGATCGCCGATCTCGTCGGTCGCGGCAGCGCTCCGGGACACGCTCAGCGTCGCCTGTCCGCCCACGGCGATCACGATGAGGACGACGAGGGCCGCGAGACCGAGAAGCTGCGCCCGAAGGTGGAGGCGTTGACGGAGCGCGATCATAGGTGCCTGGTCCGCCCATGGCGTCGATGTGACGATCAACAACGGAAGCTGATTAAGAAATTGTCACTCTGCGCGCGAGACAGCACAGGGTCATGGATTGCTCGATATTTCTGACAGTTGCAGCAACCACAGATCGAGGGGGACTTCAGGACAGGTTTGCAGCCGGCACAAGGCAGCGGCGGCGTGGCGTGCCGGCTCCACCGGGGATCCCGCGTCCGGATGTGTTGCGGCGGATGCGGGACCGGATCGCTCTGTTGCTCAGAAGCCTGCCGACCACGTCACGCTTTGCGCGGCCGCGCGTTATCGCGGCGATGCGACACGCGAGGAGAGCCCAGGATGCAGCGCGGCCACCCGAAGCCCGACCCGGTCGGCCCCGGCCAGGAGAGCGTCTGGGACTATCCCCGCCCGCCCCGGCTGGAGCCGGTGCCGGAGCGCCTGCGGGTGATCTTCGACGGGATCACCATCGCCGACACCCTGCGGGGCTGGCGCATCCTGGAGACCTCCCATCCGCCGAGCTACTACCTGCCGCCAGAGGACATCGCGCCGGGCGCGCTCGTGCCGGCCGGCGGCGGCTCCCTGTGCGAGTGGAAGGGCCGCGCCCTCTACTTCGACGTCGTCGGGCCGCGGGGCCGGGCCGACCGGGCGGCCTGGGCGTATCACAACCCGACTAAAGCTTTCGCGGCGCTCGCCGGGCACGTCGCGTTCTATGCCGGAGCGATGGAGGCGTGCTTCGTCGGCGACGAGCGGGTCACGCCGCAGCCAGGCGGCTTCTACGGCGGCTGGATCACGGAAAACATCGTCGGCCCGTTCAAGGGCGAGCCCGGCACGATGGGATGGTGATCCCCCTGCCCTCACGCCGCCCGGTCCGCCGGGCGCTCCTCGACCAGGGCGACCACGTCGTCCCAGCGCGACAGGAAGGCCGCGACGCAGTCGGGATCGAAATGCGCGCCCGATTGCTCCTCGAGGAAGCGCCGGGCCCGCTCCAGCGGCCAGCCGGGCTTGTAGACCCGGGCCGAGATCAGGGCGTCGAACACGTCGGCCACCGCCGTGATGCGGCCGGGCAGCGGGATCTCGGTGCCCTTCAGCCCCTGCGGGTAGCCGGCGCCGTCCCAGCGCTCGTGATGGGTGAGCGCGATCTCGGCGGCGAGCCGCAGCAGGCGCGACGGGCTGTCGTGCAGCATGCGGTAGCCGCGGAGCGCGTGCTGCATCATCTCGTAGCGCTCGGGCTCGGTGAGCGGCCCGGGCTTGCGCAGGATCGAGTCGGCGACGCCGATCTTGCCGATGTCGTGCATGGTGGAAGCGAGGGCGATGTCGTTGCCCTCCTCCTCCGACAGGCCGAGCCCGTCGGCGATGGCGAGCACGCAGCCGGCGACGCGGGTGAGGTGGTCGCCGGCCTGGTCGTCGCGGAACTCGGCGGCGAGCATCAGGCGGCGGATGATCTCGCGCTCGCGCTCCTGGCTCTCGGCCGCCGCCCGCTCGACCTCGCGGGTCAGGGCACGGGCCTGGCTCTCGACCGCGTCCTGCGCCCGCGCGAGCGCGATCAGGTTGCGGCCGCGGATCGCCAGGTCCGAGGCGTCGAGGGGCGGCAGCACCACGTCGGTGGCGCCGGCCTCCAGCCCGCGGCGGCGCGCCTCGGCCGGGTCGCCCTCGGCCGGGTCACTCTCGGCGATGAGCAGGATCGAGGTGTGGGCGAGGTGGGGCTTCAGGCGGAGCGCCCGGATCAGCGCCGGGGCATCGAGGCCGGGCCACGCATCGATCAGCACTAGGTCGACGGGCTTCGTCGCGAGGGCGGCAAGCGCGACGCCGGGATCGGTCACCACGAGGGACGGGACGCCCGACGCGAACAACCGTGTCAGCCCGCCGGGATCGGGCCGGGCCGTGACGACCACGATTGCGGGATCGGCTGCGTTGGTCATGGTCCCGGGGATTCCTTTCCGCGCCCGATGATGGCTCAAACTACCGCGACTTGATAAAGCATTCTTTAAGCTTCCGCACGGCGCGGACGCCGGGACGGTTCAAGATCGGACTAACGCAAGACATTGATCCGGCACCGCTTCCTTGCCGGAACTGCGGCCCGGGGCAGAACTGCTTAGATCGTGAAATCCGCGCCGGCCCGCGGGCCGGCGACCTGCGCGGCTTCGGCCCGGCCGCAGAGATCCTCCACGGTCACCGAATCGAGCACCGCAAGGTACGCCCCGGCCGCCTCCGCCACCAGGGGGGCGACGACGAGACCGGCGACGTCGCGGCCGCCGAGGCCGGGTTCGGAATCCGGGCCGAGCACCGCCCGGGCGATGTCGCCGGCGCTGATGCGGCGACGCTCGCGGGCGAGCTCGTAGCCGCCATGCGGCCCGCGCAGGCCCTTGAGCAGGCCGTGATGGACCAGGGCCTGCAGCACCGCCTCGAGGTGGCGGGGCGGCAGGGCGTGGCGCGCCGCCAGCGCCTTGGCGCTCACCGGCTGCGGCCGGGCATGGAGCGCGATGTCGACCATCGCGGCGAGCGCGAGGCGCAGGCGCGGCGGGTCGAGCGCGGCGCCCGAGGCGGGCCGGGAGGGATGGAGCACCGCGTCCAAGCGCGTCGTCAGCCGCGACCGGTGGAGCCGAAGCCGCCGGCGCCGCGCGCGCCGGTTCCGGCCTCCGGGAAGGCGTCGACCACCCTCAGGGCGGGCCGCGCCACCCGGGTGAACACGAGCTGCGCGATGCGCTCGCTCGGCCGCACCGTGAGGGGCGCGGCTCCCGGCGGGTTGCGGTTCCAGGCCGAGATCATCAGCGGACCCTCGTAATCGGCGTCGATCACCCCGACGGTGTTGCCGAGCACCAGCCCGTCGCGGTGGCCCATCCCCGAGCGCGGATAGACCATGGCGCACCAGTCGGAATCGCGGATCGCCAGGGCGAAGCCGACCGGGATCAGGGCCGGCGGGGCCTGCGGTTCGAGAACCAAGGGCGCGTCGAGGCAGGCATGGAGGTCGAGCCCCGCGGCAAGCGCCGAGCCCCAGCGCGGGAAGCCCCACTCGGTCAGGCGCGGATCGAGGATCCGGATCGCGACGTCGAGGCGGCCGATCTCCCGCTCCGCGCGGTCGGGCTCCCCTGTATCCGATGCCTCGCGGTCGAGCCCGCTCATGTCCGGCTTCCGGAGCGTGCCGCCACGGCGTCGGCCAGCGCGACGAGCCGGCGCGCCTCGTCCGCCTCGCGCCGCAGCACCGTGCGGCCGAGATGGGCGATGCCGGCCTGCCCCCTGGCGTCGGGCGCCTCGAAGGCGGCGACGAGGGCGCGCGCCGCGGCGAGGGCGTCCGGGTCGGGCGCGAAGGCGGCCTCGGCCCGGCGGGCGCCGGCGGGCGCGGTCGCCACCGCCCCGTCGAAGCCGAGGCCGCGGGCGCGGCCGATATCGAGGCGGTCGGCGGGGTCGAGCAGCACGTCGAGGTCGTGGGCGCGGGCGGCGGCGAGCGCGGTCGCGAGCCAGGCGAGGAGCGGCCCGGCCTCCGGCGCGCCCGGCGGCAGCCGTCCCTCGCGGGCGAGGGCGCCGGCATCGACGACGAGGCAGGCGAGCCGCGCATCGACGTCTCGCACCGCGCTCGCCACCGCCTCCGCCGCGAGGATGCCGAGCGGCGTGTCGAGGCCGGCCCAGAGCCGGACCCGCTCCGGGGCGTGGAGCCGGCGCAGGCGGCTGCCGATGCCGGCCAGGTCCTCCGGCTCCTCGACCCGCGGCACCAGCAAAGCGTCGGGCGCAGGCCCCGCCATCGCGGCGAGGTCGGCCTCGCCCCAGGGCGTGTCGAGGCCGTTGACCCGCACCACCAGCTCGGCGGCGGCGAACCCGCCCTCGGTCAGGGCCGCGGCGAGGCGGGTCCGCCCGGCCTCCTTGTCGGCGGGAGGCAGCGAATCGGCGAGATCGAGGATCAGCGCGTCGGCGGGCTCGGCCCGGGCCGCCGCGAGGGCGGTCGCGGTGGCCGGCACCAGGAGGGCGCTGCGGCGGGGGCGGATGTCGGTCATCGGTCGCGTGACTCCCCGAATGGCGGCGCATCTATGCCCCGGGCCGGGCCGTCCGTCACCCCAGGCGGGAGGCGAGGGTGCGAGCGAAGGAATCGATGTGGGCGGTCATCGCCGCCGCCGCGGCCTCGGGGTCGCGCTGGCGCAGGGCGTCGAGGATCGCCGCATGCTCCTCGGCCACCTCCGCGAGATGGTGGCCGGTGGCGAGCGACAGCGCCCAGAACCGCACCGAGCGCCCGTGCAACCCGGCGAGCACCTCGGCGAGCACCCGGTTGCCCGAGGCCTCGGCGATGATCGCGTGGAAGCGCCGGTCCGATTCGAGGATCGCGTCGAGGTCGTCGGCCTGCGCCGCCAGCACGGCGTCGAGCTCGGCCAGGGCCGCCTCGCCGATCCGTCCGGCGGCGAGCGCGGCGCAAGCCGGCTCGGTGAGGCGGCGCACCTCGATCAGGTGGGCGAACTCGTCCATCGAGAGCGGCTGCACCAGGACGCCCTTGCGGGGCAGGATGCGCACCAGCCCCTCGTGCATCAGCCGGTGCAGGGCCTGGTTCACCGGCGTACGGCCCAGGCCCAGCTCGGCGCAGAGACCCGCCTCGTTCAGCGCGTCGCCCGGCTTCAGCCGCAACGCCACGATGTCGTCCTTCAGCCGCCGGTAGGCGCGCTCATTCTGCGACAAGGGCGGGCACGAACCTGCACGCGTTTCAACCACCGTTCACCGCTCCGCTTCTGCCGCCCGCCCCCTTACCACGGGGTACGGCTCGCTTGGACCGGCTTGTGAAATATCACAGGCATGGTACTTGCAGAAGCACACGCCGGGCGGCCGATTCGCGGACCGCGGGAGAAGAGCGATGACGAGGGTTGAGACCGTGAACACGCACGAACTGGACGAGGGCTATCGCCGGGCGACGCTCAGGCTGATCCCGTTCCTGGTCTTCCTGTTCATCCTGGCCTGGATCGACCGGGTGAATGTCGGCTTCGCCAAGCTGCAGATGCTGTCGGACCTGAAATTCAGCGAGGCGGTCTACGGCTTCGGTGCCGGCATCTTCTTCATCGGCTACTTCCTGTTCGAGGTGCCGAGCAACCTGCTCCTGGAGCGCATCGGCGCCCGCAAGACGCTGGCGCGGATCACCATCCTGTGGGGTCTCGCCTCGATGAGCCTCGCCTTCGTGCAGTCGGAATGGGCCTTCTACGCCATCCGCTTCCTGCTCGGCGTGTTCGAGGCCGGGTTCTTCCCCGGCGTGGTGCTCTACCTGACCTACTGGTTCCCGAGCGCGAAGCGCTCGCGCATCAACGGCCTGTTCATGACCTCGTTCGCCATCGCGGGCGTGGTCGGCGGCCCGCTCGCCGGGCTGATCATGGGCACGATGGGCGGCGTCGGCGGAATGGCGAACTGGCAGTGGCTGTTCATCCTTGAGGGCATCCCGTCCCTGATCGCGGGCGCCGCGGTGCTGGCCTTCCTGCCCGACCGCCCGAAGGATGCGCGCTGGCTGTCACCGCAAGTCGCCGCCGCGATGACGGCGGTGGTCGAGGCCGAGGGGCGGGCCGCCGGCAAGGAGGCGAGCTTCAAGGTCGCGCTCCGCGACGGCCGGGTCTGGCTCTGCGCGCTGATCTATTTCTGCATCGTCAGCGGCAACGCCACGATCGCGTTCTGGACGCCGTCGATCATCAAGGAGATCGGCGTGCAGGGCGCGATCGCGATCGGCTTCCTCGCCGCGATCCCCTTCATCGCCGGCACCGTCGCGATGGTGTGGACCGGGGCGCATTCCGACCGCACCGGCGAGCGCCGGCTGCACTGCGCCGTCGCCAGCCTGATCGCCGCCGCCGGCCTCGCCGCCACGGGGGCCCTCATCGGCCACGCGGTGCTGGCGCTCGTCGCGCTGACGGTCGCGGCGATCGGCATCCTCGCCGCCTTCCCGGTCTTCTGGTCGCTGCCGCAGACGTTCCTGGCCGGCACCGCCGCGGCCGGCGCCATCGCGGCGATCAACTCGATCGGCAACCTCGCGGGCTTCGTCGCCCCCTACGTGGTCGGCCTGTCGAACACGCTGACCGGCACGTCGAGCAACGGGCTCTACTTCGTCGCCGGGCTGGAACTGCTGGCGGGCCTCCTGGTGCTGGGCTTCGCCCGCTGGCGCGAGAGCGCGGCCGACCTGGCGCCGGCCGAGTGAATCAGGGAGAAAGAACGATGCTGACCTTCCATCGCGAGGCCGCGGGCCGCCGGGACACGATCGCGCTGGCGCCCGGGGCGCTGGTGATCGCCGGCTGGGCCGGGCGGGACGAGGCGGCGATCCGCCACCACATCGACGAATTGGCGGCGATCGGCGTGCCGCCGCCCTCCTCGGTCCCGGTCTATTACCGGGCCGCCGCCGCGACGCTGACGCAAGCGCCCCGCCTCGAAGTGCTCGGGCCGGATTCCTCGGGCGAGGCGGAGCCGGTGATCGTGTCGCTCGCCGACGGGCTGTGGCTCGGGCTCGGCTCCGACCACACCGACCGCAAGGCCGAGACGGTCGGCATCGCGCTGTCCAAGCAGCTCTGCGGCAAGCCGGTCGGCACCGGCCTGTGGCGCCTCGACGAAGTCGAGCCGCACTGGGACGAGCTGGTGCTGCGGGCGCATGCCACCATCGACGGCGAGCGGGTGCTCTACCAGGAGGGCCGCCTGACGGCGCTCCGCACGCCCAGCGACCTCGTGGCGCGCCGCCCGGGCGGGCCCGACCTCCCCCCCGGCACGGTGATGTTCGGCGGCACCCTCGGGGCGATCGGCGGCATCCGCCCGGCCGCCCGCTTCGAGATGGCGCTGGAGGACCCGGTGCTCGGCCGCACCCTGACCCACGCCTACGACATCGCCGTGCTGCCCGTGGTGGCCTGAACCCGCGATGGGGTCGCTGGCCGCCCTGACGGGGATCGGGGACGCCGCCTTCTGGGCGGCGCTCCTCGCCAAGATGCTGGCGAGCGCCACGATCGTGGTGCTCGCCTCCCTCGCAGTCGAGCGGACGGGGCCCCTCGTCGGCGCGATGATCGCGACCCTGCCGGTCTCGGCCGGGCCGGCCTACGTCTTCCTCGCCCTCGACCACGACGCGGGGTTTCTCCGCGACAGCGCGGTGGCGAGCCTGCCGGCCGTCGCGGCGACCGCCGTGCTGATCGCGACCTATGCGGGGCTGGCCCGCCGGCACGGCGTCGCGCCCGCGCTCGCCGCCGCGCTCGCGGCATGGGTCGCCGCGGCGCTCGGGCTCGCCCGTCTCGGCGGCGGCCTGCCGGGCGCCGTCGCGACGGCCGCGCTGGTGATCCTCGCCTGCGTCGGTGCCTGCCGGGGCTTGCGCCGGAGCGGTCCGCTGCCGGCGCGACCGGGGCGGCGGCGCGACGTGCTGGTGCGGGCCGGCATCGTCATGGCGCTCGTCGTCGCCGTGGTGCTAGCCGGGCGCCTCGCCGGGCCCTCGGCGGCGGGCCTCCTCGCCCTCGCGCCGGTGGTGATGGTGAGCCTGGCGGTGATCCTGCATCCGCGGATCGGCGGGGCGGCGACCGCGACGGTGCTGGTGCTGAGCCTGCCGGGGCTCCTCGGCTTCGTGGCGGCACTCACGATCCTCGCCCTCGCCGTCGAGCGGCTGGGTCCGGCCCTTGCCCTGCCGCTCGCCCTCCTGGCCAATCTGGGCTGGAATGGCGGGATCCTGCTGACGAGCCGCCGCAGCCCCAAACCTTCCCGCTCCTCCACCCCTTCCCCGGAGACCGATTGAGATGACGACCATCCGCGACGACCTCGAACGCCGGCTCGCCCTGATCGAGGCGCCGGCGAGCCGGAACGTCTTCACCAAGCTCTACCCGGAGGCCGCCCGCGCCGCCGCCGACGCCGCCGATGCGCGCCGCAAGGCCGGCCTGTCGCTCGGCGCCCTCGACGGCGCCATCGTGTCGATCAAGGACCTGTTCGACGTCCAGGGCGAGGCGACGACTGCCGGCTCGTCGCTGCGCCGCAAGGCCGAGGCAGCGCTCCAGGACGCCCCCGTGGTCGCCCGCCTGCGCCGGGCCGGCGCGGTGATCCTCGGCAAAACCAACATGTCCGAGTTCGCCTTCTCGGGCCTCGGCCTCAACCCGCACTGGGGGACGCCGGGCAACGCGGCCGACCCGAGTCTGGTGCCGGGCGGCTCGTCCTCGGGCGCCGGCGTCTCGGCGGCGCTCGGCACCTCCGACATCGCCATCGGCACCGATACCGGCGGCTCGGTGCGCATCCCGGCGGCGCTCAACGGCGTGGTCGGCTTCAAGCCCACCGCCCGCCGCGTGCCGCTGGCCGGCGCCTTCCCGCTCTCGCCCTCGCTCGATTCGATCGGTCCGCTCGCCCGCTCGGTCGAGGCCTGCGCGGCGGCCGATGCCGTGATGGCGGGCGAGGAATACCGTCCGCTCCGGGCGGCCCCCTTGCGCGACCTGCGGATCGGCGTGCCCCGCGGCCTCCTGTTCACCGACACCGACCCGGTGGTGGCGCAAGCCTTCGAGGCCGCCCTCTCCGCCCTGAGCGGGGCCGGCGCCCGCATCCACGACACGGCATTCGACGACCTCCTCGGCCGCATGGCCGAGACGACGGCGGCCGGCCCGATCGCCGCCATCGAGGCGTCGGAGATCCACGCCGACTGGCTCGACGCCGAGGCCGCCGCCTTCGATCCCCGGGTCCACGCCCGGATCACCCGCGGCCGCACCGTGACCGCGGCGGCCTATATCCGGATGATGCGCGGGCGCGCCGCGCTGATCGAGGCCGGCGACGAGCGGCTCACCCCCCTCGACGTGCTGGCCCTGCCGGCGACGGCGGTCCCGGCGCCCGCCATCGCCGCGGTCGCGGAGGACGACGAGGCATTCTCCCGCCTCAACCTCCTGATGCTGCGCAACACAATGGTGGGGAACCTGTTCGACCTCACCGGCATCTCGCTGCCGCTGCCGGGTCAGGCGAAGCCCGTCGGCCTGATGCTGCTCGCCCGTCACGGCCAGGACCGGCGGCTCCTGGAGATCGCCGCGGGGGTCGAGGCAATGTTGCGGGGGTAGCGGAACAGCGGCGCGGGAGCCTGACTGTCCAAACGAACAGCTCTGAAACCCTCCACGTCATCCCGGGGCTCGACGAAGTCGAGAACCCGGGATCCATAACCGCTGACGGTGGAGGACGGGGCGGGACGCGATCCGTCTCATCTTGGACCGTCAGCGTTTATGGATCCCGGGTTCCGCTGCGCGGCCCCGGGATGACGCAGAGGGTTTCACGACTGTTCAGCGCCGCCGCCCATCCCCCGAGGCCTCGGTCATCAGCCGGCCGAGGCCGCGCTGGTCGAGGCGGGCCGCGGCGGCCTCGGCCTTGCGGGGCTGGATCGTGCCGGTGGTGGCGGGATCCGGAATCGCCGCCAGGGCCGGGCCCGGCGCCCGGTCCTTCTCGCGCAGGGCGATCCAGTTCGCCGCCGTGGTCAGCGCGGCGATCGCGATGATGACTTTGATTCCGCCGGTGAGGAGGCGCCACATGGCTGGTCGGGACCCGCGATCTCGTCGGGGCCGTCGATCCGGCCCCGTTTCGCCGATCCTGGGCCACAATGCTTAACGGGCGGCCTCGGCCCGCTCGCCGGGACCGTCCCGCAACGGGAGCGGCCGACCGGCGAGACGAGCGAAGTCTGGTGGGCCATGCGCCAGGGTCGCGGTTCCTGTTCCCCGAACCCGTGACGCTCCTGCGACTGCTCGGCCCACTGAGCCTCACAGGAATGGGTTGCAGAGAACTGGTCCGCCCCACCCCGTCATCGCCGACCTCTTTGCCGCACAGCCCGGATGGGTTCCGGAAGCCTCCGGGCGCGCCGGCATTGAGGACGGTCCGTGTAAGCCAGACCGGGGCGGAGCCGCAACCGGAATGCGGGCGCGGCGCTTGCGTCGAAACGCACCGGCCCGGCGAGCTTGACGGTGCCAAGAAAAAACCCGGCGGGCACGGGCCCGCCGGGTCGAATCACGCACGGGTCCGGCGCGCCGTCAGCGCAGCGAGCCGCAGAAGCGCTGGATGCGGCTGCACGCCTCTTCCAGGAGCTGGTTCGAGGTCGCGTAGGAGATGCGCAGGTTCGGCCCGAGGCCGAAGGCCGAGCCGTGCACCGTGGCGACGCCCTCGGCCATCAGGAGCTCGGTGACAAAGTCCTCGTCGGTCTCGATCACCTTGCCCTCCGGCGTGCGCTTGCCGATCAGCTCGGCGCAGGACGGGTAGACGTAGAACGCGCCCTCCGGCGTCGGGCAGCGCAGGCCGTTGGTCTGGTTCAGCATCGACACGACGAGGTCGCGCCGGACCTGGAAGGCGGCGCGGAACTCGGCGAGGTGATCCTGCGGCCCCTCGAGGGCGGCGACCGCCGCCCATTGCGAGATCGTCGCCGCACCCGAGGTCTGCTGGCCCTGGACGAAGTCCATCGCCTTGATCAGCTGCTCGGGGCCGGCGGCGTAGCCGATGCGCCAGCCGGTCATGGCGTAGGACTTCGAGACGCCGTTCATCGTCAGCGTGCGGTCGTAGAGCGCCGGCTCGACCTGGGCCGGGGTCACGAAGGCGAAGTCGCCGTAGACCAGGTGCTCGTACATGTCGTCGGTGAGCACCCAGACATGGGGGTGGCGCACCAGCACGTCCGTCAGCGCCTTCATCTCGGCGTGGCTGTAGGCGGCGCCGGACGGGTTCGAGGGCGAGTTGAGGATTACCCACTTGGTCTTGGGGGTGATCGCGCGCTCCAGCTCCCCGGGCTGGAGCTTGAAGTTGGTTTCCATCGTGGTCTCGGCGAAGACCGGGGTGCCGCCGCACAGGCCGACCATCTCCGGGTAGGACACCCAGTAGGGCCGCGGGATCACCACCTCGTCGCCCGGGTTCAGGGTGGCGAGCAGCGCGTTGTAGATCACCTGCTTGCCGCCGGTGCCGACGATGGTCTGGCTCGGCTTGTAGTCGAGGCCGTTCTCGCGCTTGAACTTCTTGGCGATCGCCTCGCGCAGCGGCACGATGCCGGAGACCGGCGGATACTTCGTCTCGCCCCGGCGGATCGCCTCGACCGCCGCCTGCTTGATGTGCTCGGGCGTATCGAAATCCGGCTCGCCGACCGACAGGCTGATGACGTCGCGCCCCTGGGCTTTCAGGTCCCGCGCCTTCTGGGTCATCACGATGGTGGCGGAGGGTTTCACGCGCGAGAGGGCGTCGGCCAGAAAGCCCATGGTCTTCGACTCCGGACAGCTTGGGATCAAGGCCCGGCCGGGTTTAAGCCGTCCGGGTCTTCGAGCGGTCGGGACCCTAGTCCCGCGCATCACCGCGGGCAAGCCGGGAGATGCCTCAAGAAGAGGCTGTCCCGCCTCGCGAAATCGCGATTCCGAAGCCTGAGACCGAATCCGGAAGTGATCTTCCGGATTCGGTCTCACAAGCCCGCGCGGCGCTTGAGCGAAGCCGAAATCCGCATTGCGAAAGCGATCAGGCAGGATCGCCTGAAGCAATCAGTCGGATTTCGTATGAGTTCTGGACTCGCGCGCGGGCGCCGTGACACCCTGCCGAACCGGCGCGGGGGCCCGGGCAATCCGGAATCGACGGCGATGGGCGAGGCGGAGCACGCGCAGCGGGTGAGCGAGGAGATCGGGCTGGCGATCGACCACGCCGCCTGCGACCCCGCGGCCTGGGACACCGTGATGGCGGAGATCGGCCGCCTCCTGCCCGGGGTGTGGCCGGTGCTCCAGGTCGTCGACGCCGCCGCCGGGACCGGCCTGCCCCTTGTCTACTGGGGCTGGGATCCCGCCGCCGTCGCGGCCTACGAGGCGCATTACGGCGCCGTGAACCCGTGGATCTCGGTGGTCCTGTCGACGCCCACGATGGTGTCGATGCATTCCGAGGAGCGGATGCCGGCCTCGTCCCTGCGCCACACCGAGTTCTACGCCGACTGGCTGTCGCGCCTCGGCGGCATGACGGCTTCGAGCGGGGTCAAGCTGATCGACGCCGACGGGCGCCTCGCGGTGCTCAACCTGCAGCACGACCTCGCCCGGGCCTCGCGCGAGCACGGCCGGCTCGCCGCCGTGATGGAGCGGATCGGGCCGCGGATGCGGCGCGCGATCGAGACCAACCGGGCCTGTTTCCCCGCCGGCGCCGCCTTCGCGGCCGGCGAGACGCTGCTGGAGCGGGTGGCCGATCCGGCCTTCGTGGTGACGCGGGACCTGCGCCTCGTCGAGGCGAGCCGCGCCGGCCACGCCCTGCTGGCCGCGGGCGACGTGCTGCGGGTGGGCGCCCTCGACCGGATCCAGGTGCGCGACCCGCGCCTCGCCGCGGCGATGGCCCGCGAGGCGGCGCTCGCCTGCGGCGGCGCGCCGGCGGGCGGGATGCCGGGCCCGGTGCGGGTCGGTGCCGAGACCTGGCAGGTCACCGCGATCGGCCTGCGCCAGGACCTGCGCGGCGTCGTCGGCATGGCGCGGCTGCTGGCGCCGGACCAGCTCGCCCTGGTGGTCTTGCGCCGGGCCGCGGCGGAGAGCGGCGGGCAGGACCGCCTGGCCCAGTTCGGGCTCTCCCCGGCGGAGGCGCGGCTCGCCCTGCTGATGGACGGGTCGCGCTCCCTGGTCCAGGCCGCCGAGAGCCTCGGCATCCGCCACGAGACCGCCCGCTCGCAGCTGCGCCAGGTCTTCGCCAAGCTCGGGGTGTCGCGGCAATCCGAACTCGCGGTGTTCATCCTCCGGCTCGAGGACCGTGCCTGAGCCGGAGGGTTTCGTCCCGGCCGTCCTCAGCCCGGGATCACGTCCACGATCTCGTAGGTGTCGGGATCGATGATGACGATGTCGTCCTGCACCAGCACGTAGCGGAAGCCGCGATAGGCCGGCACCAGGGTGAGGATCGCCGGCGGCAGGGCGTGCAGCGTCACCGAGCGCGGCACCGCCGTGCCGACGTTGAGCGCGAAGTTGACGCCGGTCACCGGCCGCACGCCGGAGCGCACGATGGTCTGGCGGAACTCGGTGCGCTGGGTGGTGTCGAGCCGCGAGACGGCGCCCCGGGCCTCGGACCGGCCGCCGGCCCTCTCGCCGCGCTCGGCGCCACGTTCCCCGCGCTCACCCCTCTCAGCACCACGCTCACCGCGCTCGGCCCCGCGCTCCCCGCGTTCGCCTCTCTCGGCACCCCGCTCGCCGCGTTCACCGCGCTCGGCCCCGCGCTCGCCACGCTCACCGCGCTCCGCGCCCCGCTCGCCGCCCGGCTCGGCCCCGCGGCCGCCGGCGCCCGGCTGGGCGCCCTCGCCGCCGGCCCGGCCACCGGGAGCGCCCGGCTGCTGGCCGGCACTGCCCGCCGGGCCGGCCCCGCCGCCCGGCTGGGCCGCGCCGGCGCCGCCGCGAGGACCGGCCGCACCGCCGGCACCACCGCCGGCCCCCATGCCCGCGCCGCCGCCCGCGCCACCGGCACCCCCGGCTCCGCCGCCGCCCATGCCCCCGCCACCGGCACCGGCACCGCCCGCGGCTCCGCCGGCTGCACCCGCACCGCCGCCGCCTGCACCGCCGCCGGCGCCGCCCGCGCCGCCTTGCGCGAACGCCGTGGCCGCACCGAGCGCCAGCAAGGCGGCCGTCATGGTTCCGCGCAGCGCCTTGCCGCGAATCGACTTGCTCATGACCCTCTCCCGACACTGCACCCGCACGGCCGATGGCGCGGGTCGCCGCAGTGCCGGGCCGCAACGAGGAGGTGTGGGAAATGGTTCCGGGCCGCGCCCCGCATACGCTCCGGCTGCGACGATGCCGCGGAGGAGGCGGGCCGGTGCCTTGCGGGCCGGTCTTCGGGACCGAACGGGCGCCCGGCCGTGCCGGGCGCCCACCCGCATCACCCGATGGCTTCCGCCACCGCGAGACCGCAGGCGCTGGTGTCGGCGTTGCCGCCGAGGTCGCGAGTGCGCAGGGTGCGCTCGGCCAGCACCCGCTCGATGCCGGCGACGATCTCGGCCGCGGCGTCCTTCTCGCCGAGATGCTCCAGCATCATCGCGCCGGACCAGATCTGGCCGATCGGGTTGGCGATGCCCTGGCCGGCGATGTCCGGCGCCGAGCCGTGGACCGGCTCGAACAGCGACGGGAAGTCCCGGTCCGGGTTGATGTTGCCCGACGGCGCGATGCCGATCGTGCCGGTGCAGGCGGGGCCGAGATCCGACAGGATGTCGCCGAAGAGGTTCGAGGCCACCACCACGTCGAACCAGTCCGGATGCAGCACGAAATGCGCGGTCAGGATGTCGATGTGGTACTTGTCCCAGGCGACGTCGGGATAGTGGCGCGCCATCTCCTGCACCCGCTCGTCCCAGTACGGCATGGTGATCGAGATACCGTTCGACTTGGTGGCCGAGGTCAGGTGCTTCTTCGGCCGGCTGCGCGCCAGCTCGAAGGCGAATTTCAGCACCCGGTCGGTGCCCCGGCGGGTGAAGACCGATTCCTGCACGGCGAATTCGCGGTCGGTGCCCTGGAACATGCGGCCGCCGACCGAGGAATACTCGCCCTCGGTGTTCTCGCGCACGACCCAGAAATCGATGTCGCCGGGCTTGCGGCCGGCGAGCGGGCTCGGCACGCCGGGCATCAGCCGGACGGGCCGCAGGTTGATGTACTGGTCGAACTCGCGCCGGAACAGGATCAGGGAGTTCCACAGCGAGACGTGGTCGGGGATCTTCTCCGGCCAGCCGACGGCGCCGAAGAAGATCGCGTCGTGCCCGCCGATCTGCGCCTTCCAGTCCTCCGGCATCATGCGGCCGTGCTTGGCGTAGTAGTCGTAGGACGAGAAGTCGAACCAGTCCTGCTGCAGCGTGAAGCCGTGGCGCTTGGCCGCCTGCTCCAGCACGCGCACCCCCTCCGGCACCGTCTCCTTGCCGATGCCGTCCCCGGGAATCACGGCGATGCGGTAGGTGCGCTGGGCTGACGGCATGGGTGTCTCCTCCTGTTTATCGCGCCCCCGCGTCGCCCATCCCGCCGCGTCGGTCAATCGCCTGGTGGCGATCGACCTCATTCTGGGCTTTTGGCCTCAAGCGCCGGCAGCCGCGTCCGCGGCTTTGGCTGGCGCTTCGCTAAGCATCATTCGCCGAAGTGGTCACCGGTTCGGCGGCGGAAATGATGCAAAAACAACAATCTAAGCAGAGTTGCCCCGTGCAACTCTGCTTAGACGCCCGACAGCCCGATGGGCTGCCGTGCCCGCTCCGCGGGGCGCCCTTCGCGCCCGCCATGCGGCCGGATCATGCCACCTCCCCCACGCTCGCCCGGCGCTGGCGGTCGAGCTCGTCGCTGTAGCGCTTGAGGGTGTGCTTCTCGCTGAGTATCCCGATCACCCGGCGGGCCTCGCGGCTCTCGACCACCGCGAGCGCCTCGCTCTCGGCCTTGTCGAACAGGGCGACCGCCTCCTTGGCGTTCATCTGCGGCACCAGCACCTGGTCGCGGTAGCGCAGGAGGTCGACGACCTTCGTCTCGGCGGCCTTGTCGTCGATCGGCGCGGCATGGGCCTCGGCGACGAGCACGATGCCGGCATAGAGCCCGGCCTCGTCGACGGCGACGACCTGGGTGCCGGAGCCGAGCGGGAAGGCGCGCCGGAAGGCCGCGAGCGTGGTGTCGCTGCGCACCGTGCGCACCTCGCGCCGCATCAATTGGCCCACCGTCAGGGTGCGGATCCAGCCGACGTCGTGGGCGCTGCGGATCGACTCGCCGCGCAGGTGGAAGCGCCAGGTCGCGAAGGAGTAGCCGAAGGTCTTGCGCACCGTGAGCGAGGAGGCGATCACCGCCACCAGCACCAGGCTGGCGATCGGAAAGTCGCCGGTCACCTCCAGCGCCAGGAACGTCATCGTCATCGGCCCGCCGATCACCGCGACGGCGAGCGCGCTCATCCCGACCACCGCGTAGGTCACCGGCGGCAGCACCATGGCGACGAGCGGCGGGGCCAGCATCACGAAGATCTTGCCGGCGAGCGCGCCGAGGAACAGCGAGGCGAAGAACAGCCCGCCGCGGAACCCGGTGCCGATCGAGATCGCCGAGGCCAGCGCCTTGGCGAGGAAGATCAGGATCAGCCCCGCCGCGCCGACCGCCGCGCCGTCCTCCGACAGGTTGAGGTGGAGCGCGCCGTGCCCGGCCGAGAGAACCTGCGGCGTCGCCACCAGCGCCAGCGCCCCGACCGCGAGGCCGCCCAGCACCGGCCGGGCGAGCGGCGGCACCTTCGTGCGGCGCACCCCCTCCTCGACCAGGGTGACGCCCTGCATGATCAGGATGCCGAGGCCGGCGCAGATCAGCCCGAGGCCGAGGGTCGGCAGGTAGTCGGCCGGGCCGACCGCCGGGGTGGCCCCGAGGGTGATGACGGTTTGGTGCCCGAGGAGCGCCCGCGACACGAAGGCGCCGGCCAAGGCCGCGGTGACGACGGGGGTCAGCGACCCGATGGCGTAGGTGCCGATGATCAGCTCGAAGGCGTAGAACGCCCCCGTCAGCGGCGCCCCGAACGCCGCCGCGATGGCCGCCGCCGCCGCGCAGCCCACCAGCACCCGCATGTCGTTGCGGCGCAATTCGAAGCTCAGGCCGAGCCGCGAGGCGACCCCGCCGGAGATCTGGGTATAGCCGGCCTCGAGCCCGACCGAGGCGCCGCAGCCGTTCGAGATCAGGTTCTGCACCGCGACCAGCACCGAATCCCGCAGCGAGAGCCGGCCGCCATGCAGGGCGTTGGCCTCGATCGGGTCGATCACCGGACTGCCGGGCACGCGCCGGACGCGGCCCCCGAGCCAGACCGCCAGGCCGAGCAGCACCCCGCCCAGGGCCGGCACGCCGAGGGCCACGAGGGGCGACACGCGGGCCGTCGCGCTCAGGCGTTCGTCGAGGTCGAGGCCGAACAGCCACTCGTGGGCGGCTTGCGCGGCCCAGCCCATGGCGCTGACCAGCCCCCCCGACACGCAGCCGACGAGGGCCGCGAGCAGGATCAGGCCGATCTCGCCGCCGCGCACCCAGGCGCGCAAAGCCCCCGGCGCCAGCACGAGGGCGCTCTCCGTGAGGGAGCGGCGGACCGTCTCGGATTTGGACGTCATCGGACCGTCGGGCGGGCTCTCGAGGGACAGGGCGGGCGCCGGCAGCGGTTTAGGGCGCGAAAGCCGGCCGGTCGATCGGGATTCCCGACTGAGCCGGCGCAGTTTCCCACCCGTCCGGCGCGAAAGCCGCCGAACGGCGCTTGCCACGGCGCTCCGGTCGGACTACACAGCCCCCCGTCGCGAGCCGCCATAGCTCAGTTGGTTAGAGCGCTAGATTGTGGATCTAGAGGTCCCCCGTTCGAGCCGGGGTGGCGGTACCACGACCCTCGCGGCCTGAGGCTGCAGGCCGGATTGCGTGGGGATCGAGGCCCGGGCGCAACACAGGCCGGTCACGATGACCGATCCGGACCAATCCTTTCAAATTTGTTAAAGCATAGGCCATAAGGTCTGTGCACATCTCTCCCCAGAACGAGGGGAGGACGGTGTGCAGCGCTACTTCTTCGATCTGAGCGCCGGTGCCTGGCAGTGCCGGGACGATATCGGACTGATTCTCTGCAGCCAGGACGAGATCCGCGGCGAGGCGACCCGCACGGCGATCGAGTTCGCCGGGGCCGGCCTGCCCGGCGCCGACCTCTCAGACCTGAAGGTGCGGGTGCGCGACCGGGCGGGCGGGGCCGTGATGACCGTGAGCCTCGCCCTCACCGTGCGCGGGCCGGAGGAGCCCGTGCGCCTGACCTCGCGCCCGGCCCGGCCGCGGATGGTGCGGGCGGCCTGACGGCCGCTACAGGGCTTTCTGCAAGGGGTTCTGTCGCAAGGAATCTTGCCCGGCCGCGATCCAGCGGCCGGCGAGGGTGCGCGCGGCGGCGAGCCCGAGCAGGGCGCCGCCGGCGCTCGCCGCGAAGTCGACGACCTGCGCGGTGCGGCCCGGAACCCAGATCTGCCCGATCTCGAGGAGGCCCGCGAGCAGGACGAGGGCGAGGGCGAGCCGCCAGACCGGCCGACGGGGAAAGCCGAGGCCGAGAAGGCCGGCCGTGCCCGCATAGGCGACGAGGTGCTCCAGCTGGCCGGCCGCGCCGGTGCGCAGCTCCCAGTCCTTCGGAATCCAGGACAGCCAGACCAGCACCGGCAGGCAGGCGAGACCCGCCAGCCCGGCGATGCGCCGCAAGTCGGTCAGCGCGCCCGGTCTCATGCCCGAACTCCCTCGTCTCGATCCCATCCCGGGCTCGCGCCGATCGTCCGCCGGGTGCGTCGGCCGGACAAGTGCACCATCCGGTGCGGCGCCCGCCCGATCGAGGGTGACCATTGGCGGTAGGCGGAACGATCGCCTCACCGGCGCGATACCCGGGAACGAGCCGGAGGCGCCCGATGACCGATCCCCCCGTGACCGACACCAGCGAGACGCCCAGCGGAGCCGGCGACCCCGGGCCCGCCCGCGACGAGGAGGCGTTCCACATCCCCGACGACCTCGCGCGGGGGCTGACCGAGTTCGCCGCCGTGGAGCAGCTCTCCCGCGGCGAGGCGATCTGCCTCGTCCTGCGGGAATACCTGCGGGCGAAGGGCTACCTGAAGGGTACGCCCGCGGGTTGATCGGTCCGGGCCGACCCGAGCGGCCCGGTCCTTCGTCAGGCCGCGCCGCGCAGCTGGATCTCCAGGCGGCCGACATCCTCGGTCAGCCGCTCGACGGTGCGGCGCGCCTCGCCATCCTCGGGCGAGGTCCGCAGGGCGTCGGTCGCCGCCGCCAGCGACTCGCGCTTGGCCTGCAGCGCGAAGGCGATCTGGGCCCTGGCCATCTCGGGCGTCCGGTCGGCCATGTCTGTCCTCCTCTCCTGTCGTCTCTCTCGTCCGGTGCCGGCCGGCGACGCGGCGCACCGGACGTTCGCGGAAGGCAACGCGGCCGGCGCTGCCCGGATGCGGGCGCGGTGAGCGCTGCGACGATTCAGGCCTGCACCGCCGCGTCCGGGCACCACG
Organism: Methylobacterium sp. 174MFSha1.1; assembly: GCF_900116815.1. Classification (NCBI taxonomy): domain Bacteria; kingdom Pseudomonadati; phylum Pseudomonadota; class Alphaproteobacteria; order Hyphomicrobiales; family Methylobacteriaceae; genus Methylobacterium; species Methylobacterium sp. 174MFSha1.1. Next base: position 138,224 of record NZ_FPCB01000021.1, read on the forward strand.
CACGGCGCAGGCCCCCCGCGAGAGGAGCCTGCGTCATCGGCGGAAGGCCGTTCGCTCGACCGGCGTCAGCAGTCGTTGGCCTGCTGCGCGGCGGTCTTCTCGCCCTTCGACTGCCGGCTGACATCGGCCGGCGAGGTCGCGGTCTGCGCGCCGAGATTCTGCATCGCCCCGACCGTGCCGGGGGATTCAGCCTTCGCGCCGGGCGTGACCGAGGCGGTGGCGGGCGGATCGACGTTCGAGCTCTTGTCCATCTTCTGCGCGGTCTGGCCTGGCGCGCAGGGGCCGGCGGCCGCACCGAGCGTCCCGGCGAGCAGGATCAGTCCGGCACCGAGAACGGTAAAGCGGGTCATCAGGTTTCCTCCGAGGGTTGTTGTGCCCGCTCAACCCTCGCCGCCTCGGCCCGGTTCCTGCCCCGGCCCCTCGCCCATTGGGCTGCGGCGCTCACGGCCCGGATCGGCGAACGCGCCGATCCGAAACCCGCTTTCGAAACTAGGAGCGAGGTGCAGCGCTGCCATTCGTTTCGCATAGGCTCGAAACCGAAAATACCGCTTGCGTTTTGTGCGGCGCACGGTAGTTTGTGCATCGCACGGTCGCGATGGCGTCGCGGCCTTGCAGCCCTCTTTGGGCGTTTCCTCCCTAGACTTCGGGCCGCTCGCGAGAGCGGCCTTTTTTCTTGGTGCCTCGCTGTCCCGATGCCTGTCCGTCGGAGCCGATGGCCGGGGGGTGCCCCAACGCGAAGAGGGGCCGCGCGATGCAGCCCCTCGGCAGTCCCTCGAGGTTGACGTCGTCGTGACGCGGGGCGGCGGGTGCCTCAGCTCGGCAGCATCCCGGTCGGCCGGGACTGGGCGTAGAGGCTCGCCCCCGCATCGGCCCCGACGACCCGCACCAGAGCGGCCTCGTCGCAGGTGCCGGCGATGCGCAGGCCGAGCCGGTGCAGGTGGTCCTTGTCGGTGCAGTAGGCCGCCAGCCGCGCCCGCCCGGTCACCGGCATGCGCGAGACCAGGGCATCCACGTCGTCCTCGCTGGCGCGATGCAGGACGGCCAGCAGCTCGAGCGGGATCGGATAGCGCGCGAACGCCGTGGGCAGCGGGCGGGTCTGAGCTTGCGGCATGGATCACCTCGGTGCGGTCAGCTGCGTCGGATCTTCCGGCCGATATGGTTAGCGATCAGTTAAGCTCCTGCGAATACTCTCCCTGTCTATTGCCGGAGAGGAAGCCGACCACTGTCGCGATCGGATCGAGCTGGGAGATCCGACGACGGGATCCAAGCCAAGTCGCGGGCCAGATCGCAACGGGCAGCAGAACGCAGCGATCAGGATGCAGGCTCCGCTCCCGTTACGGCGTCAGACCTCAGTACGGCGAGGTTGCGCGCCGCGCGATCATACGCACAATGTATGGAGCAATCTTTGATGCAAATGATTGTAGTGGTCGTCCCGCATCGATCGGCGGGCCGGACTGAGCTGTGATGAAGGAAGAGACCAGCACGGACCCCGTCTCCACCGAGGCCGTACGCCGCAGCCTCGACGGCTGCCTGCGCGCGCCCGCGTTCCGACGGTCGCAGAAGCTGGCCGCCTTCCTGAGCTACATCGTCGACGAGGAACTGGCCGGGCGGGGCGAGGCGATCAAGGCCTACACCATCGCCACCCAGGCCCTCGGCCGGGCCGACAGCTTCGATCCGAGCAACGATCCGAGCGTGCGGGTCGAGGCCGGCCGCCTGCGCCGGGTCCTCGACGAGGTCTATGCCGACGAGGGCCGGTTCTGGCCGGTCCGGATCCAGGTGCCGGTCGGTGCCTACCGGCCGAGCTTCGACATCCAGGAATTCCGGCCGAGGGACTTCACGGCCGAGGAGCCCGGGCCGGACGATCCCAGGGCCGCGGATATCGGGCCCGGAGACGTCGCGGCGTCGCCCAGGGCAGGCGCCCGGCCGGCGGGGACGCCGGCGGGTCCGGGCTCGGGGCCCGGGACGACGGCCGGGCTGGCGGCGCGAAACGTCGTCGCCCAGGTCCTGGCGCTGTTCGACACCCGGGGCCAGGCCGTGCTGGCCCTGCTCCTCACGGTCATCGCGCTCCTGCTCGCCGTCGAGGTCGCGCTGCAGATCTACGTCCTGGCGCACGCCTGAGCGCGGCATCCGTCGCGTGCGGTCGCGCGTCGGCTTAGGTCACGCGGGCGAGGGAACCGGATCACGACTTGACCTGTTCAGTGACGTCCATGACGTGACGTACGGGAGATGACCATGCGCAAGATGATCGCCGGCGCGGTGCTGGCCGTGGGTCTGGCCGGCTTCGCCGGAGCCGCCGAGGCGAAGGGTTGCATCAAGGGCGCGGTCGTCGGCGGCATCGCCGGCCACGCGGTCGGCCACACCTTCGCGGGTGCCGCCGCCGGCTGCGCGCTCGGCCGCCACCAGGCCAACAAGCGCCAGCGCGACCGCGACACCGCGGTCCAGCCCGCCACCCGCTGAACGGGGGACGCTTCGCCGCACCGCACCATCGGCATTCGCAGTCTCCGGAGCGGTCCCTCAGGTCAAGCTTGGCCGTAACGGGATCCGAATGCTCGGCGGCTCGTACGGCGGAGCTTATGTGAGACGGCGATGAGCTGTGAGAGCGTCGCCGTCTTATTGCCACATCTCACCGGCTTCTTGCGTCCCAGAGGCGTGGAAACCGGGGCGATACACCATATGAGACGTCGAGCGGACGGATCGGCACAGCGGAGCGGCCTGCGGATGGCGGGAGCGCCGGGAATGGCTCTCTCCGGGACCGTCCTCTCGGGCGACGCCCTGTCGCTCGGCAGCCGCGCCGCCCACGGGGGCGTGCCGGTCATGGCGCGCACGCTGCTCGCGGCCGGGTGCTTCGCCGCGGGCCTGTCCGCCCTGCTGCATCAATACGGCGCCGACCTGATGACCGCCCGCCCGGCCGTCACCATGATGGCCGACCTCCTGGTGATGCCCACTCCCAAGATCCAGACCGTCCCGATCCAGGCCGCCAAGGCCCCGTCGGCGCCCGCCCGCGACGCGGCCACGATGGCCCCCCTGCGCGAGCCGGTCCACGACCTCGACACCGCCCTCGGCTCGTCCGGCGTCGACCGGGTCTCCTACGACGACCTGCTCGCGGCCAGCACCGGGGGCGACCCCAACGAGGTGCTGAGCTTCGGGCCGATGCGGATCCGGCGCCACCTCGTCCAGACCATCGTGCGGGCCGCCGCGACCGTGCGCACCGACCCGGTGCTGCTGATGGCGGTGGCCGACAAGGAATCGAGCTTCCTGACCGAGGTCCAGGCCCGGACCTCGTCCGCCACCGGCCTCTACCAGTTCATCGAGCGCACCTGGCTCCAGGTGATGCGGGAATTCGGCGCCCAGCACGGCTATGCCCGCGAGGCGGGGCTGATCGGCGAGGATAACGGCGTCGCCGATTCCACCGAGCGCGCCCGCATCCTCGACCTGCGCCGCGATCCCTCCCTCTCCGCCCTGATGGCGGGCGAGATGCTGAAGCGCGATGCCGCGCGCATCGCCGCCCGGATCGGCCGCGACCTCACCCTCGGCGAGACCTACCTCGCCCACTTCCTCGGGCCGGACGACGCCGAGCGCTTCATGGCCAAGGTGGTCGAGGAGCCGAAGGCCGAGGCGGCCGCCCTGCTGCCGAAGCCCGCCAAGGCGAACCGCCCGATCTTCTACGAGCGCGTCGGCAAACGGAAGGCCCGCAGCCTCACGGTGGCGCAGGTCCACGACAAGTTCGAGGCGATGATGAGCACCCGCGGCGCCCGCTACCGCGACGTCGGCGCCCTGATGGGCGTGATGGCCTACGCCGCCGATACCCCCTGAGAGCTCGCGAAAAACCTGTCCCGCGAAGCCTTCTTCTGGGGAAACCTCGCCGCGCGTCGAGATTTATCCTCCTGATCGCAACGACGGAATCAGGAGGTGACGATGGGCGCGGCGGGCGCCGGGTGCCGGACGGGCGGCACACCACTCACACCCACCCTCTCCCTCGACGCCCTCGGGGCGGGCCTCGCCGCGGCCTATGACGGCCTGGTGGCCGAATCGGTGCCGGAGCGGCTGAGCGCCCTGCTGCGCCAGCTGGAGGCGCGCGAGGTGGAGACGGCCCGGGAGACCGGCCGCGCGCGGCAGGCCGGCGACGGCGCGGAGGGCGGCCCTCCCGGCGGGATCCCCGCCGGCCGCCTCGCCCTCCTGGTCGGCGACGTGCCCGGCGCGAGCGAGGCCGCCTCGCTCCTGGCCCGCGCGGGCCTCGAGACGATTCGCTGCCTCGATCCCGATGCCGGGCTCGAGGCGTTGCGGGTGAACGGCGGCGAGGTCGCCCTGGTGCTCATTGGCCTGCCGACCGCCCGCGACGGCGCCCTCGACGGGGCGGGGCTCGCCCGCGCGGTGGCGACGCTCTGGCCGACGATCCACCTCGTCGTGGCGCAGCCGCCCCGGCCCGAGGCCCGCGTGCCCGCGACGCAGCTGCCACCGCAGGCGGTGCCGATCGAGCGGGCGCCCGACCTGATCGCCCTCGCCGAGCAGGCGGCGCGCACGCCGCGCCCGCCGGTGGCTTAGCCCGCGGCCGACTCCTTCTCTTCGACGGATTTGCCCCTTCGGCGGATTTGATCGGCACGCCGCTCGTGCCCTACTGTGGAGTGACGGTCGCGCGGCCGAGCGCCGCGCGATCTCCAGGAGGTGGTGGGCCGGCAAAGACCGGCCGGACAGATCGGGGGATCTGGAGATGAAGACGAACGAGCGCGACAGCTACCAGGCCGAGTACGCCGCGACGGCGGGGCAGCAGGCGGCCTTCTTCCGCGAGCAGGCGGAGCGCCACCGCCAGCAGGCCGAGCAGGCGCGGGTCTTCGCCGAACTGAGCCCCGGCGAGGAGAGCCGGGAGCAGAGCCGGCGGGCCGAGAGGCTCGAGACCCTGGGACGCCACGACGACACGATGGCGGCGGCCTTCGAGGCCAGGGCTCGGCGCGGCTGAGTCGCGCGCGCTGGCCGGGAACCGCAGGCTCCTGGTCGCGGATTGGCCGGGGCGGCGAAACTTCGGTCAGCGCCTGCCGATTCTTCGCGCAACCCGCCGCGATGCCGGGGCCTTACCCTGTGTTGTACCGATGGGAACCCCCCATCGGCAGCATCAGGGAGCCAGCACCGTCATGAGGATCCGGACCGGGTACGCGATCACGTTCGACTCCCCGGCCCCGACGCCGATGCTGCTGATGCTCAGCGTGCATCCCTCGCGGCTCGGCGATTGCCTCACCTCGCCGGCGATGCGCTTCGACCCACCGATCTCGGCCCGCGACTATGCCGACCGCTACGGCAACACCTGCACCCGGATCGTCGCCCCGCCCGGGCGGCTCACCGTCTCGGCCGACTTCCTGGTCCAGGACAGCGGCTGGCCCGACGAAGTCGCGCCCGACGCGGTGCAGCACCCGGTGCAGGACCTGCCCGACGACGTGATGGTCTACCTGCTCGGCAGCCGCTACTGCGACACCGACAAACTGTCGAACACCGCCTGGCAGCTGTTCGGCAACACGCCCGAGGGCTGGGCCCGGGTGCAGGCCATCGTCGATTACGTCCACAACCACATCCGCTTCGACTACCAGCGCGCCGACGCGACCCGCTCGGCGCTGGACGGCTTCAACCAGCGCGAGGGCGTGTGCCGCGACTTCGCGCACCTCGCCGTCACCTTCTGCCGCTGCATGAATATCCCGGCGCGCTACTGCACCGGCTATCTCGGCGATATCGGCGTCCCGGCCGTGCCCGATCCGATGGATTTTTCCGCCTGGTTCGAAGTGTATCTGAGCGGGCGCTGGTACACGTTCGACGCGCGCCACAACAGGCCGCGGATCGGCCGCATCGTGATGGCGCGGGGCCGCGACGCCACCGACGTGGCGATCTCGACCAATTTCGGTCCATCGCTGCTCGCCGGCTTCCAGGTCCATACCGACGAGGTGCCCTGAACCGCTCAGAGCGCTTCACGATCGCGCTGCCATCGTGAAGCGCTCTAAGTGTTTGTTTTGCCGCATTTTCTTCGACGAACCGGCATCCACTTCGTCGGACAACGCTCCAGGCCGTCGCTCGGATGCGACCGACCCGGTCAACCGGCCGTGAACCGTTCCACCGGACTCGGTACTCCACCTTCGCCATTAGCGTCGCTTTAACCGGGAACCACTGAGCCGGGACAGCATTGTACAGCAAAGGTAACTGCTGAGGTAAGGCTCCGGCCATGAAGATCTTCGCTACCGCCCTGGCGGGCGCTCTGAGCGTGTGCGTTCTTGCCTCCGCGCCGGCCAAGGCGGCGCCCTACGATCCCTTCGACGCCAATCCCGGCGAGGATTACTACGCCAGCCAGCCCTACGACGCGCCGGGCTACCGCACGCAGGGGTATTACGGTCAGGGACAATCCGCCGGCAGCACCGATCAGGCGCAGGTCGCCCCGATCCCGCGCGAGCTGGTTCCCTTCAACGGCGGCTACGCGCCGGGCACGCTCGTGGTCTCGACCGCCGAGCGCCGGCTCTACCTCGTGCTGGGCGACGGCATGGCCCTGCGCTACGGCGTCGGCGTCGGCCGCCCGGGCTTCACCTGGTCGGGCACGAAGACGATCACCGCCAAGCGCGAGTGGCCGTCCTGGACGCCCCCGAAGGAGATGCTGGCCCGCCGCCCCGACCTGCCGCGCTACATGGCCGGCGGCATCGACAACCCGCTCGGCGCCCGCGCGATGTATATCGGCGGCACCCTCTACCGCATCCACGGCTCGAACGAGCCCGACACGATCGGCCAGGCCGTGTCCTCCGGCTGCATCCGCATGACCAACGACGACGTCACCGACCTGTATTCGCGGGTCAAGGTCGGCGCCAAGGTGGTGGTGCTGAACTGAAGCTCGCCCGAAACGACCGTCAATCCAGGACAGGGCCGCCCCCGGGGGCGGCCCTCTTCGTTCGTCAGGGCGACACGCGGCCCGGGGCCGGCGGCTGCGGCGCGCTGAAGCTCGCCAGCGGCACGTCGCAGAAGCAGCGGGCACCGAGCGGCCGCGGGCCGGGCAGCGGGCAGGAATAGGGCTGGGGCCCGGTGAAGCCGCGCTGCACCGCATCGCAATTGTACCCGACCGCGCGCCGCGGGGCCGGACGCTCGTAGCGGTCGTAGCCGTAGCCGGGGGGCGTGTCCTCCCGGTAGTACTGCGCCTGAGCCGAGCCGGTCAGGACCGCGACCAAAAGCACGGCCGACGACAGGCCGGCGCGAACGAACCCTCGCATCATTGCGTTCCTCTCTGGCGGGGAGTTACCCTGCGTGACGCCGCGAGCCGGGCGCCCCGGCGCCGCTTCGGTAGCCGAACCGCCCCGGCGCGGCAAATCGTGGCCGGTGCGGCCTCCGGGCCGCGCCGCGCGATCGAGCCAAGGGAGATCCGCCGTGACCACCTCGGCCCAGTGGCAGCGCACCCTCGACGCGGTCCTCGAACTCGCGGAGGACATCGCCCGCATCTCGCCCGACTGCGCCGACCGGGCGATGCAGATCGTCCGGCTGATCCGCGCCTGCGACCCGCCGGTGCACCGGTCCGGCGCCGAGGATCTCGACGCCAATGATGGGCTCGACGAGATCGAGGTCGGCATCGGCCCGCTGCACCGCAGCAAGACGTCGGACGTGGTGTGACGGGGTTCGAGGCCTGCGCACGGTCGCTGTCGGACGTGACACACCCATCGTCATTCCGGGCTCCGCTTTCGCGGCCCTGGAATGACCCGGAGGGTATAAACCCGGTCGAGCACACGTGCCCTGGATCCGCCCGGATCGCTCGTGGATACAAAAAAAAGGCCGCGCCCCTCGCGGAGCGCGGCCGAGGCCGTCCTGACAGTCGGCCCGGACGGTGCGTCTTAGGACGCGGCGTCCTTGGCGGCGTTGGTCGCCTGGTCGGTGGCGCTGCGGGCGGCGTCGGTGCCCTTCTGCATCGCCTGGCGGGCCTGCTCGGCACCCTGCTGCATGGCGTTGCGGGCCTGCTCGGCGCCCTGCTGCATCGCCTGCTTGGCGTTCTCGGCGCTCTGCTGCATCGCGCTCTGGGCGAGGCCGCCGAACTCGCGGGCCTGCGTCTGCATGGCGGCGAACTGGCTGCGCACGAACTCGGCCTGGTGCTGCATCGCCTCCTGCACGTCCTTCGAGCGGACGAGCTTCTGGGCGAGGTCGAACGCGGCGTTCACGTTCTGCTCGGCGAAGGAGAAGCCGCGGGTCGAGGTCTCCTGGGCGTTGGTGCGGGCCATCTCGGCCGAGCCCTGGAGGGTGTCGGCGGTCTTGCGCGCCGCGCCGAGGAACGAGTCGAACGCCTTGCGGGCCTGCTCGACGCTCTTCTCCGCGAAGTCCCGCATCTCGGTCGGGATCTCGTAGTTCGGGGTCTGGGTCATGTTCGTCTCCTCGTTGTTTGGCGCGGCCCCCGGCGTGGCACGCTGCGGGCACGGCACTTTTTAGGGGCCCGGCACGTTTGTGCACTGCACAATAGCACGCTTCGGGCGAAATGCCACCTTTTCGAGCGGCATTAAGGTTGACGGCACGATAACGCAGCGACTGCGCATTTCGTGCCGGTGCGGGAAGGGGTCAGTTGGTTTAAAGCAGGACGGGCGGGTCCGGTTCTCGCGACGACCGGTCGGGACCGGCCGTCGTGCCGGGCGCGGCGCGTGGCCGGATGTGGCGTGGCGTTGGGGAGAGGCAGTGGGTCGGGACGTGCTCTTCGAGACGACGATCGAGGCCCTGCGGGCCGTTCCGGCCTTCGGGCAGCGGATCGCCGGTGAGGATCGCGCGGTCCTGCTCCTCGACCGCACGGCGACGCAGCTCCTCTACGCTTCCCCGGCCGCCGCCGGCTTGCGCGAGACGATCGCCGATCCGGACGGGCGGATCGACCCGTCCCTGAGCCTTGCCGGACAGCTGCGCGGTTCCCTGGCCCTGCCCGTCGGGACGGCGCAGCCGCGGCTCGAGCGCCTGCGCCTCGCCGGACGCCTCGCCCCGCCCCTGCTCTGCGCCTGCATGCCCGCCGCGCTGCCGGACGGCGCGCCCGGCCTCGCCGTCGCGATCCTCGATCCCCTGCCCGCGCGCCGCCCTCGCCGGGCACCCGCCGCGACGGCTCCGGCCGCCGCGGATCCGGCGCCCGCCCCCGAGCCTGCACCCGCGGAGCCCGCCCCCCGTCCCGCGCCGGGCCCCGGCCTGCGCTTCCTGTGGCGCAGCGACGCCCGCGGCTGCCTCGTCGAGGTGACGGGGCGGCTGCCGGAGACCGTCGGCGCCTCGCCGGTCGGCCGAAGCTGGGACGAGCTCGTCGCCGGCCCGGTCGAGGCCGAGCCGGCCCTGGTCGAGGCCCTGGCGGAACGGAAGACCTTCCGGGCCGTGCCGGTCCGCTGGCGCATCGCCGGAACCCGGGACGCCGTCATGGTCGACCTCTCGGGGGCGCCCCGCCTCGGGGCCGGCCGTGCCTTCGCGGGCTTCAGCGGCTTCGGCGTCGTCCATCCGGAGCGCGTCGTCCCGGCGGCGGACCGGCCGGAGGCCCCCGAGCCGAAGCCGCCCCGCCCCTCCCTGCGCGAGCGCGCCGCGGCGGTGATCGCCGTCGGGCGCCTGCCCACCGGGGAGCCGGCCCAGGAGACACCATCCCTGGAGACTCCGCCCCGGCCCGAACCGGCCCCGGACGGCCCACGGCCGGAGCCGGGCGCGCCCGACCTCGTCGCCCTCGCCGGGGCGACGATGGGGGAGCTGGCCGGCCTGATGACGGCGCCCTTCGCGCATCTCGGGATGAGCTGGGGCTTCGGCACCAAACCCTCGGGTACGGGCATTCCGTCGGCGGGATCGCCCGACGCGACGGCGCAGGCCGCCCTGCCGGAGCCGGCAGCGCCGCGGGACCAGGCTGACGGCGATCCGTCGCACGATCCGGCTCCCGCCGCGGACACGCCGTCCGAGGATCCGCCCCGAGCCGCCGAGCCCCGAGCCTCCGAGCCCCTGGCCGCTGACCCCCCCGCCGCCGGGCCGCCGTCGGAGGAGCGTCCGGGCGCCGCCGCCCTCTCCCTCAACGAGCACGCGGCGTTCCGGGAGATCGCCCGGGCGCTCGGTGCGCGCTTCGCCGGCGATCCGGAGGGTGCCGCGCCCGCCTCGGCTCCGGTGCCGCATGCTGCGCCGGCGCGCGGCGCCGTGACGCCGTTCCGGGGCGCGCAGGCGCTCGCCCGGCAGCCCGAGCGCGGCGCCGAGGTGGCGCTCGCCCGCCTCGTCGAGCGACTGCCGGTCGGGCTCCTGGTCCATCGCGGCGACGAGGTGCTGCTCGCCAACCGCCAGATCCTGGCCCTGGCGGATTACGACAGCCCCGAGGCCCTGGCGGCGGCCGGCGGCCCGGGGGCGATCTTTCGCGGCCGCGACCCCTCGGCCGCCTCCCCCGGCCCTAATGAGGGCGCGCCGGTCGCCCTCGCCACCCGAACCGGCGGCAGCGTGCCGGTCGGCGTCAGCGTCGGGGTGATCGAGTGGGACGGCACGCCCGCGAGCCTGCTCACCATCCGGCGCCTGCCCGATACCGATCCGGTCCAGTCGCTGGCGGCGGCCGAAATCCATCTCGCCCATCGCGACGCCAACCTGCGCGAGACGACCGCGATCCTCGACGCGGTCACCGACGGGGTGGTGGTGCTCGACGAGGAGGGCCGCATCGTCCGGATGAACCGCGGCGCGCGCGACCTCCTCGGCGCCGATCCGCGCGAGGTCGCGGGCGAGCCCCTGATCGGCCTGTTCTCCCCCGAGAGCCGGCCGGCGGCCCAGGCCGCCCTGCTGCGGGCGAGTGCCGGCGCTACCGCGACGACCGGCGACGAGGTGATGGCGCGGGGGCCGGACGGCCCGTTGCCCCTCATCCTCACCCTGGCGCCGGTAGCGAGCGGACCGCCGCGCCGCGTCGCCGCGGTGCTGCGCGACGTCTCGGCCTCCCGCCGCACGGAGGCCGAGCTGGTGCGCGCCCGGCGCGAGGCCGAGCGGGCCAGCGCCCAGAAATCCGATTTTTTGGCCACGATCAGCCACGAGGTCCGCACGCCGCTCAACGCCATCATCGGCTTCGCCGAGGTGATGCTGGAGGAGCAGTTCGGCCCCGTCGGCAGCGACCGCTACCGCGACTACCTGCGCGACATCCGGGCCTCCGGCGAGCACGTGGTCAGCCTGGTCAACGACCTGCTCGACCTCGCCAAGATCGAGGCCGGCCACCTCGACCTCGCCTTCGCCGGCCTGTCCCTCAACGACCTCGTGGCCGCGTCGGTCGCCCTGATGCAGCCCCAGGCCGCCCGGCAGCGGGTGGTGATGCGCACGAGCTTCTCCCCCGGCCTGCCGGCGGTGCTGGCCGACCAGCGCAGCTTGCGCCAGGCCGCCCTCAACGTGATCTCGAACGCGATCAAGTTCACCGATGCCGGCGGGCAGGTCATCGTCTCGACGGCGGCGACCGACCGGGGCGGCGTGGCGCTGCGGGTGCGCGACACCGGCATCGGCATGGGCCCGGAGGAGATCGAGACGGCCTTGCAGCCGTTCCGCCAGATCGCCACGGCGCAGCGCCGCGGCGGCGGCACGGGTCTGGGCCTGCCGCTGACCAAGGCCCTCGTCGAGGCGAACCGCGCCAGCTTGCGGATCACCAGCCGCCCGGGCGAGGGCACGCTGGTCGAGGTGCTGTTTCCGGCCGGGCGCGTGCTCGAATCCTGAGCTATCGCCCGGGCGGTCCCGGGCGTAGGCTCCTGCCCGTTCACGCCCCGTCAGGACCCGGCCATGTCGCCCCGCCCCGCCGCCATCGCCGCCCTTCTCTTACTTGTCGCCGGCCCGGCCGCGGCGGCCGACGTCCTGCCGCTGACCGTGCTCACCGAGCGCACCGGCCCGATGGCCGGCGCTGGCACCTCCCTGGCGAACGGACTCACCGACTACCTCGCCATGCTCGGCCGGCGCGACGGCGGCGTCGGCGGCACCCCTCTCGCGGTCGAGGAATGCGAGACCGGGGGCGAGGCGGCGCGAGCGCTCGCCTGCTACGAGGCGGCGGTCGCCCGCGGCAGCATCGCGCTGGTGCCCGGCAGCGCCGACGCGGCCCTGGCGCTGCTGCCGCGCCTCGCCGCCGACCGGATGCCGCTCGTCGCCGCCGGCTACGGCCCGGCCGCGATGGCGCGGGGCGACGTCCTGCCCTGGGCCTTCGCGCCGCCGGCCACGGTCTGGGATTCGCTGAGCGCGGCGCTCGCGCATGTCGCGCAGGGCGGCAGCGAGGACAGCCCGCAGGGCCGCAGCGTAGCCTATATCCATCGCGACAGCCCGGCGGGCCGCGAGCCGGAGCCGGTGCTGCGGGCGCTGGCCGCCGAGGCCGGCCTCGCCTTCCGCGCCTACGCCCTGCCGGACGGCGCCGAGGAGGGCGCGGGCCCCTGGCGCGCGGTCCGGGCCGCGGATCCCGACTTCGTGATCCTCGACGCCACCGCCGGCCTCGCCGGCACCCCGTTGCGCGACGCGGCCGCCGCGGGGCTGCCCCTCAACCGCGTCGTCACGGTGGGCTGGACCGGCGAGGACGACCTGCTGCGGCCGGCCGCCGGCGCCCGCGACCTCACCGCCAAGGGCCTGCGCACCGTGACCTGGCACGCGCCGGGCGACAGCTTCCCGGCCTTCGACCAGATCGACCTCCTGGTGATCGATGCCGGGCTGTCGCGCACGCCCAAGGAGGAGAATGCCGGCCCGCTCTACAACCGCGGCGTCTATGCCGGAGTGATCCTGGCCGAGGGCATCCGCAACGCGCAGGCGCTCGCCGGGACGCGGACGATCGACGGGTCCGCGATGCGCCGCGGGCTGGAGGCCATCAACCTCGATCCCGTGCGCTGGAAGGAGCTCGGCCTCGTCGGCTTCGCCCGCCGCCTGCGCCTGTCCTGCGCCGACCATAGCGGGCGCCGCCCGCTCACCGTGCAGGAATGGACCGGCGCCCGCTGGATACAGGTCGGCGACGAGATCTCAGCCCCGCGCGAGCGGATCGCGCCCCATCTCGACGCCGCGGTGGCGGCCCTGGCCGAGCGCGTCGCCACCGAGACCGGCACCGCCGGCGCGAAACCCCGGGAAGCCTGCTCGGCCGGGCCCTGAACGAAGTCTTCGCAAGATTGTTGCATTGCAGCAATTCGCCGATCCTGTTCCGATTGGTTTCCGCGCACCACTCCGGACGTCTCTCCGGGCGCGGAATTCTACACTTCGGACCTTGCGTCAGTCGATTATCCTTGGGACACTCGCCGGAAGCGGAGAGAAAATGCCGGAATGGTGCGGTGCGGGGCTGTACCCCGGCCGTGCATTCTCCTAGTCCGGGCGCGGCGCGCGGCCCCAGGCGGCCCGCTCGCGCCCCGCCATCGCTCACCCCTGGGAGGAGACAGACCCCGCGATGACCAGCACCGCCCAGAGCCGGCCCGCGGCCGCCGACGGCCTCGCCTCGCAAGACCCGACCATCGCGGCCTACGACAACAAGGCCCGCATCAAGGCCATCATCGGCTCCTCGTCGGGCAACCTCGTCGAGTGGTACGATTTCTACGCCTACGCCTTCACGGCGATCTACTTCAAGGACGTGTTCTTCCCGGGCTCCGACCCGACGGTGCAGCTCATCAACACCGCGGCGGTGTTCGCGATCGGCTTCCTGATGCGGCCGATCGGCGGCTGGCTGTTCGGCCGCGTCGCCGACCGCTACGGCCGCAAGACCTCGATGCTGATCTCCGTGATGATGATGTGCGCCGGCTCGCTCGTCATCGCGATCCTGCCGACCTACGGCCAGATCGGCATCTTCGCCCCGATCCTGCTGCTGCTCGCCCGCATGGCGCAGGGGCTGTCGGTCGGCGGCGAGTACGGCACCTCGGCGACCTACATGAGCGAGGTGGCGCTGAAGGGGAAGCGCGGCTTCTACGGCTCGTTCCAGTACGTCACGCTGATCGGCGGCCAGCTCCTGGCCTCGCTCGTCGTGGTGCTGGTGACGCTGACCCTCGACGACAAGGCGATGATCGCCTGGGGCTGGCGCATCCCGTTCTTCATCGGGGCCGCCGCCGCCGTGGTCGCGCTCTACCTGCGGCGCTCGCTGCACGAGACCTCGACCGCCGCGACCCGCACCTCGCGCGAGGCCGGCAGCATGGCGTCGATCTGGCGCAACCACCGCCGCGCCTTCGTCACCGTGCTCGGCTACACCGCCGGCGGCTCGCTGATCTTCTATACCTTCACCACGTACATGCAGAAGTACCTGGTGAACACCACCCACATGGACAAGAAGACCGCCAACCTGGTGATGACGGCGGTGCTGTTCACCTACATGGTGGCGCAGCCGTTCTTCGGCATGTTCGCCGACAAGTTCGGCCGCAAGACCGCGATGCTGCTGTTCGGTGGGCTCACCACGCTGCTGACGGTGCCGCTGCTGCACGCGATCGCCGACGCCAAGAGCCCGTTCGTCGCCTATCTGCTGATCACCGCGGCGCTGATGTGCGTCTCGTTCTACACCTCGATCAGCGGGCTCGTGAAAGCCGAGATGTTCCCGGCCGAGGTGCGGGCGCTCGGCGTCGGCCTGTCCTACGCCATCGCCAACGCGATCTTCGGCGGCTCGGCCGAGTTCGTCGCCCTGACCTTCAAGGAGGCCGGCTACGAGACCACCTTCTACTGGTACGTGACGGCGATGTGCGCCGTGGCGTTCCTGGTCTCGCTGCAGATGCCCGACAGCCGCCGCTCCGGCTATCTCCAGGGCGACGGGACGGCGTAAGTCCAATCCTACGGAGTACGTGGACCGGGAGATCTTCCACGTTTCCACGTCCACAGGGTCATCCCGGGGCCGCGCAGCGGAGCCCGGGATCCAGAACCGCAAGTGGTGAAGAACAAGGCGGCGTGCGTTCCGCTTCATCCTGAACAACCTGAGTGTCTGGATTCCGGGCTCCGCTGCGCGGCCCCGGAATGACCAGGAGGGTGTTGATCAGGTCGCGACCAGCAAAAGAAGGGCCGGCGCATCCACCGATGCGCCGGCCCTTCTTCCGTCAGGCGAAGAGGCGCTCCTTCTCGAGCCCCTTGTACAGGTCGGCGACCTGGGCGCCGTAGCCGTTGTAGATCAGCGTCGGCACCCGTTCGTCGGTGCCCAGCACCCGCTCGCTCGCCTGGCTCCAGCGCGGATGCGGCACGGCCGGGTTCACGTTGGCCCAGAACCCGTATTCCGAGGCCTGCAGGCCCTCCCAGAAGGTCTTGGGCCGCTCCGCCGTGAAGGTGATGCGATTGATCGACTTCACCGACTTGAAGCCGTACTTCCACGGCACGGCGAGCCGCAAAGGCGCGCCGAACTGGTTGAGCAGCGGCTTGCCGTAGACGCCCGTCACCATGAAGGCGAGCTCGTTGTTGGCCTCGGCCAGCGTCAGGCCTTCGGTGTAGGGCCAGGGATAGAAGAACGCCCGCTGGCCCGGCGCCATCGCCTTGTCCATGAAGGTCTGCATCTGGATGTACTTGGCGTCGCCGGTGGGCTTGGCCAGCGCCACCAGGGCGGCGAGCGGGAAGCCGGTCCACGGCACCGCCATCGACCACGCCTCGACGCAGCGGTGGCGGTAGAGCCGCTCCTCCAGCGCCATCTTGCGCACCAGGTCCTCGAAGCCGATCTCGAACGGCTTCTCGACGAGGCCGTCGACCTTGATCGTCCAGGGCTGGACCTTCAGGGCGTTGGAGCCCGGGGTGACGGTCTTGTTGGTGCCGTACTCGTAGAAATTGTTGTAGTCGGCGCTGTAGCGCTCCGCCGTCAGCGGACGGTCGAGGGTGTAGGCCGGGTTCTGCTTGGCCGGGTAGAGATCGGCGGTCTTCACCGCGCCGGTCCCCTCCCCCGGCACGGCGGCCAGCGCCGGCCCGCCGGCCAGCGAGGCAGCGGCCAGGCCGAGGCTGCCGCCGAGGAGCGCCCGGCGGTCGAGGAAGATCGATTCGGGCGTGGCGAGGCGCTCGGGCATCTCCCAGTCGCGCTTGACCTTGATGTGCATGGTTCGCCCCTTGAAGGCCGTGTCCCGGAGGACGAAAATCTCGGACGGCAGAGTCTCGTAGCGGAGATCGGGGCGAATGCCCGGCAGCGCAAGTCACGGTTCGGCGAGGGAACTGCCGCGGGCGCGATCACGTGTGGGCGGCTTTGGCCCGGGCGGAGACAGCGACCCGTCCGCGTGCGATAGAACCTGATGCCCGCCAAGAAGCCGAAACAAACCGCCTTCACGGTCGCCGTCTCGGCCGCCGATACCGGGTCCGCCGCCCCGGGCCTGCGGGTCTACGTCGCCATGGCGACCGACCCGCTCGCCGCCGTGGCGGCCGTGCAGGCGGTGGCACCGGAGGCGGCGGTGGAGCTGAGCGGCACCCTCTCGGACCGCCTCGCGGCGCGGCTGAAGCTGCGCCCGGGGGAGGTGCGGCCGATCTGACAGCCTCTTTGATCGGTTGCGTCGTTCATTCCACCACGTATTTCACCATCTCTCGACGTCATCCCGGGGCTCGCCGCAAGGCGAGAACCCGGGATCCATACCCGCTGAGGATGCCGGATCAGGCGGTGCGCGTTCCGACCCCTTCTGGAGCGTCAGCGGTTATGGATCCCGGGTTCCGCTCTCGCGGCCCCGGGATGACGAGGAGGGTTTCAACACTGTCGAGAAGCCGAACAGACTCTCAGGATGATGCCTCGGGTGGGATGACGAATTTCGGTGCTTGAGCGATCCTGCATCGGCGAACGTGCAGGCTTGCAGGCTCCCGTGTAGTCTCGGGCCCTCCGCCCACCGGCCATGAGGAATGTCGCCGGCATGCGCCGACCCAGAGGATGGACTCTCGCCAGCCTCGCCCTCGCGGCGGCGTTGCTCCTCGGCACCGCCGCCGCGCAAGGCATCCCATCGCAAGGGATCCCACCCGCCGAGCGTCACTCCGGCTTCGACCAGATGGCGCCCGAGACCCGGGCGATGCAAGCCGACGACACCGCCAATCCGGGCATGCTCTGGGTCCAGGACGGGGCGGAGCTCTTCGCCCGGGCGCCCTCCCCCGAAAGGCCCGCCTGCGCCGGGTGCCACACGGAATCCGCGATGCGCGGCGTCGCCGGCCGCTACCCGGCCTGGGACGAGGGCGCGGGCCAGCCGGTCGACCTCGAAGGCCGGATCAACCTCTGCCGTGCCCGCCACCAGGCCGCGACGCCGCTGCCGCGGGAGGGCCGCGATCTCCTCGCGCTCTCCGCCTATCTCGGCCACCTCTCCCGCGGGCGGCCGCTGGCGCCACCGGACGATCCCCGCCTCGCGCCGGCCCGGGCCGAGGGGCGGGCCCTGTTCGAGACGCCGATGGGCCAGCTCGGCTTCTCCTGCGCCGCCTGCCACGACGCGCAGTGGGGCCGGCGCCTCGGCGCGAGCACGATCCCGCAGGGGCACCCGACCGGCTACCCGCTCTACCGGCTCGAATGGCAGGATCTCGGCTCGCTGGAACGGCGCCTGCGCAACTGCCTCACCGGGATGCGGGCCGAGCCGCTCACCCCCGGCTCGGCGGAGGCGGTGGCGCTGACCCTCTACCTGATGCAGCGCGCCGCGCCCCTCGCCGTGGAGACGCCGGCCGTGCGTCCGTGACGGTGGCGGGGCGAGGGCCCGCCGCGTATCCTGGCCCCTTCGGGAGGGCGAACATGGCGCAAGACCACCATGACCACGGCCATCACGGCCACGATCACCATGACCACGACCACCCGCACGGCAGCGAGTTGTCGCCGATGGACCTGCGGGTGCGGGCCCTCGAATCGATCCTGGTCGAGAAGGGCTACGTCGATCCGGCCGCCCTCGACGTGCTGATCGAGACCTACGAGACCAAGGTCGGGCCGCATAACGGCGCCCGGGTGGTGGCGCGGGCCTGGGTCGATCCGGCCTTCAAGGCACGGCTCCTCCAGGACGGCAGCGCGGCGATGCGCGAGCTCGATGTCGGCGGGCGCGGCGGCGAGCACATGGTGGTGGTCGAGAACACGCCCGACGAGCACAACCTCGTCGTCTGTACCCTGTGCTCCTGCTATCCCTGGCCGGTGCTCGGCCTGCCGCCGGTCTGGTACAAGTCGCCGCCCTACCGCTCCCGCGCCGTCATCGACCCGCGCGGCGTGCTCGCCGAGTTCGGCACGAGCCTGCCGCCCGAGACGCGGATCCGGGTGTGGGATTCGACCGCGGAGCTGCGCTACATGGTGCTGCCGATGCGGCCTCCCGGCACCGAGGGTCTCGACGAGGCGGCGCTGGCCGACCTCGTCACCCGCGATGCGATGATCGGCACCGGGCTCCCCGCGAGCCCCGGCCAGGGGGCAGGCGCATGAACGGCGGACAGGATCTCGGCGGCATGCAGGGCTTCGGCCCGCTGGGTCTCAAGGCGGACGAGCCCCGGTTCCACGCTCCCTGGGAGCGGCGGGTCTTCGCCCTGGCAATGGCGATGGGGGCGACCGGCACCTGGAACCTCGATGCCAGCCGCGCCGCCCGCGAATCGCTGCCGCCCGGCGAGTACCTGACCTCCAGCTACTACCGGATCTGGTTCCGGGCCCTGGAGAAGCAGGTGCAGCAGCACGGCCTCGTCGAGGCCGGCGAGCTCGCGGCCGGCGCCGCGCTGGCGCCGCCCGCCCCGGTCGCCCGGGTGCTCCAGGCCGAGGAGGTGGAGCCGCTCTTTTCCCGCGGCTTCCCGAGCGACCGCCCGGCGGCGAATCCCGCCCGCTTCGCCCCCGGCGACGAGGTGCGGGCCAAGGTGATCCACCCGGCCGGCCATACCCGCCTGCCGCGCTACGTCCGCGGACGCACCGGCACGGTCGAGCGGGTCCATGGCGGCTTCGTCTTTCCGGATTCCAACGCCGCCTTCGCCGGCGAGGCGCCGCAATGGCTCTACACCGTGCGCTTCTCGGGACTGGAGCTGTGGGGCGAGGACGCGGATCCGGGGCTCACCGTCTCGGTCAACGCCTTCGAGAGCTACCTCGAACCAGCCAGGGGCGGCGCATGAACGTCCCGCACCCGAGCCGTCCGCCCGAGCCCCCGGTCTTCGCCGCCCCCTGGGAGGCACAGACCTTCGCGCTGGTGGTGTCGCTGCACGATGCCGGCCTGTTCACCTGGGGCGAGTGGGCGCAGGCCCTCGGCCGGGCCGGCGACCGCGTCGCGGATTACGCGCTGTGGCTCGAGACCATCGAGGCGCTGCTCGCCGAGCGCGGCCTGACCAGCGCGGCGGCCCTGGAGGCGCGCCGCGCCGCCTTCGCGCGGGCGGCGGCGGCCACGCCGCACGGGGAGCCGATTCGGCTGGAGAACGATCCGGGGCCGGCCTGAGACCTGCAACCCACGGAACTCACCCTCTCCGCGTCATGTATGGACGGCCCCCGTTTCGCAAGGGTTTGTGAGCATCGGTTTGAGCCAGTCGGTTCAGGAGCAGTCATGTATCCGGCCTCTGATGCCGTCGTGCCGCCGCGGTTGATGCGACGAGGACGACGGCGGGCCACCAAGGGGTGCGCACAAGCGTTCCTTGCGAAGAACCAGGCTCCCAACATCCCGACGCGCTGTGACGCGCGATGACGTGGCGGAGTGTCCTGGTCCCAGGTCCCTCATCCTGCTCTGGCCTTGGCCGTGCTTACAGCTCCTTGCTCACCGAAGGTCGCGTCCCGCCGCTCCTCAAGCGGCGGCGGGACGCGACCGGC
>NZ_FPCB01000012.1:0-218370 GCF_900116815.1 Methylobacterium sp. 174MFSha1.1
AGCCGCGGTGGACCAGGACCTTGTCGATGGTGATCTGGAAGAAGATCGGGGTGATGAGGGCGCAGAGCTGGATGAACAGCGAGGCGACGAGCACCGTGACGAGCGGCTTGCGGTAGCGCCAGACCGAGGGCACGAACCAGGTCAAGCCGAAATTGTGCAGTGCCGTCTGGATGTTGGCCCGGCGCGCGACGAGCACGATGGTGCCGGTCCAGCGCGGGAGGAAGGCGTCGGCCTCGACGTGCTCGGCGGTGCGGGCGACGGGATCGATGATGCGGAGCTTGCCGTCCTCGAAGCGGCGGCCGAGGACGACGAAGCGGCCGTCATCGACCTCCAGGATCGCCGGGAGCGGGATGCCGTCGAGGCGGGCCGGCTTCTGGTTCTGGAGGAGGCGCCCTTTCAGGCCGAGGCGTCTGGCGCCGCGGACGATGTCGACGGCGCCCATGACGGTCTGGCCGAGGCCGAGGTCGTGGCGGACCTGGGCCGGCTCGCACGGGATCTGGTGGAACGAGGCGACGAGGGCCAGCGCCCCGAGGCCCGAATCGGGCCGGGCCGCCGGCAGTTCCGCGGCGCCGGGACCGGATTGGCCCGGGCCGGCCTGTGCGGCCGCGTCTTGCACCATGTCCCGCTCTCCCACTCCGCGGCGCAGGCCCGCCGGCGTCCTGCCGCGCTCCGTCCCAGGACCGCAACGTATACGAGAATCGCACCCTTCGTGACCAGCTTGGAGCAACCCGAAGGCGGCCGGGGCCCGCAGGAATCGCGGACCGCGCATGTGTCGCGCCGGCCATGTCGGGAAACCTCTTGGTCAGGGGTCGTGATGGTTTCATGACGGTCGGGCGGATGGTGGCGGCCACGCTTCGTGTGGCGCGGGACGACAGGCGGCGCCGGCAGGGTGGCGGGTCGCGCGGCAGACCTATGCTGGGCGACCGGTTCAAGCTCTCCCCCTTTCCCGGATCTCCTTCCACTTCGTTGCAGTCGTCCGGGAAAGGGCGGCGAGCAGAACGGAGTCGTTTGCTCGTTCGGCACGGCCGTGTGCCACTGTCGCATCCCGCAATGCTCCGGTGTTTCCAGACCTTTCCCCATGCCGGTCCCGCGACGCAGTCGGCCTGCGAACGCGACGGTTGCACGCCGAGGCGCGCTCGCGTTCCATGACGCTCCCGGCCGCCGGCCGGCCCGCTTCGTGCATGAAGCGCGGCCACCCATCACGAGGACAGCGCGTGCCGACACCCTCCCACCGCGACGATCCGGGCGCGCCGAGTCCCGCGCCATCTCCATGAGCACCGTCATCCTGGGCGGCGCCGGATTCGTCGGGCTGAACCTCGCCGATGCCCTGCTCGGGCGCGGCCTCGCCGTGCGCCTCCTCGACCGGGCCCCGCCCCCGCCGCCCCTGCGGCAGAGGCTCGCCGCCCGGCCCGGCGCCCTGTCCCTCGACCTCGGCGAGGTCACCGATCCGGCCTGCCTCGCGGCCGTCATCCGGCCCGGCACCGACGCGGTGGTGATCGCCGCCGCTGTGACCGCGGACGCCGCCCGCGAGGCGGCGGATCCGGGGACGATCCTCGCCGTCAATCTCGGCGCGATGGTGCCGATCCTGGAGGCCTGCCGCCGGGCCGGGGTGCGCCGGGTGGTGAACCTGTCCTCGGCGGCGGCCTACGGGGCCGCACAGGGCGACATCCTGTCCGAGGACCTGCCGGTGCGGCCGGAGAGCCTCTACGCCGTCACCAAGTTCGCCTCGGAAAAGGTGCTCTCCCGGCTCTGCGGCCATTGGGGCCTCGACGGGGTGAGCGTGCGCCTGAGCGCGGTGTTCGGCCCGTTCGAGCGCGACACGGGTCTGCGCGATACGCTGAGCCCGCAGGCGCAGATCTGGGCCGCCGCAGAGGCCGGCATCCCGGCGCTGCTGCCGCGGCCGGGCCGGCGGGACTGGCTCTACGCCCCCGACGCCGCGGATGCGGTGGCGCGGCTGATCGCGGCGGAAAGCCTGGGTTTCCCCCTCTACAACGTGTCGAGTCCCGGGACCTGGCCGGTCCTCGCCTGGGGCGAGCGGCTGGCTGCGTCCCTGGCGCGGACCGGCTTCGTCTGCCGGCTTGCCGCACCGGGCGAGACCCCGACGATCTCGCTGCACGGCGACCGCGACCGGCCGCCGCTCGCCACCGCGCGCCTGCGCGACGAGCTCGGCTGGGAGGCGGCGCACGGCCTCGCCGCCTCGGCCGACGCGTTCCTGGCTTGGCAGGCACGCCGGCAGACACGCATGACGGAGGATCGCCCGTGAGACTCGACGGCAAGGTCGCGGTGGTGACGGGGGGCGGCTCCGGCATCGGCGCTGCGACGGCGCGGCTCTTTGCCGAGGCCGGCGCCCGGGTGGCGGTGATCGACCGGGACGGCGCGGCGGCGGAGGCCGTGGCGGCCGAGATCGGCGGCCTGTTTCGCGCCTCGGATGTCGGCGATCCCGCCGCGGTCGCGGCGGACGCGCGCGCGATCGTCGCGGCGCTCAGTGGCATCGACGTCCTGGTGACGGCGGCGGGTTTCTCCGTCGGCGGCACCGTCGAGACGACCTCGCCCGAGGACTGGGACGCGGTGTTCCGCGCCCATGTCGGCGGGACCTGGCTCTGGGCCGGCCAGGCGGTGCCGTCGATGCGCGCGCGGGGCGGCGGGGCGATCGTCACGGTCGCCTCGCAGCTGGCTTTGGCCGGCGGGCGCGGCAACAGCGCCTACCTCGCCGCCAAGGGCGCGGTGCTCAGCCTCACCCGCACCATGGCGCTCGATTTCGCCGCCGACCGCATCCGCGTCAACGCCGTGGTGCCGGGCGCCATCGAGACGCCCATGCTCGCCCGCAGCTTCCGCCGCGCCGCCGACCCGGCCGCCGCCCGCGCCGCCTCCGAGGCGCGGCACGCCATGAAGCGCCTCGGGCAGCCCGAGGAGGTCGCCCGGGCCGTCCTCTACCTCGCCAGCGACGCTGCCTCCTTCACCACCGGCGCCGCCCTGCCGGTCGAGGGCGGCTGGCTCGCGGCCTGAAGGATCCACCATGTCCCTCGACGCCCTCCATGCCCGCGTCCGCGACGAGATCGCCCGCACGGCCCATCCCCGTGCCCCCTGGCTCACCCCCCGCACCGGCCCGGACGGGAGACCGGCCCGCGACGTGATCGTGGTCGGGGCCGGGCAGTCGGGCCTCGCCGTCGCCTTCGGGCTGATGCGGTCGCAGGTGACGAATATCCTGGTGCTCGACCGGGCACCGAGGGGGCTGGAAGGGCCCTGGCTCACCTACGCGCGCATGCGCACCCTGCGCAGCCCGAAGGACTTCACCGGGCCGGATCTCGGCCTGCCGGCGCTGACCTACCAGTCCTGGCACGAGGCCCGCTACGGCCAGGCGAGTTGGGATGCCCTCGACCTGATCCCCCGGGAGGATTGGGCCGCCTATCTCGCCTTCGTGCGCGAGGCGACCGGCGTGCCGGTCGAGAACGGCGTCGCCGTCACCGGGATCGGGCCGGCGGACGGGCTCCTGGCCGTCACCGATTCGAACGGCACCGTGCGCTACGCCCGCAAGGTGGTGCTCGCCACCGGCCAGGAGGGCGCCGGGACCTGGGCCCTGCCGGAGGTGCTGGCCGGCCTGCCGGCGGGGCGCGTCGCCCGCACCGACGACCCGGTCGATTTCGCGAATCTCTCGGATAAGCGCGTCGCGGTGATCGGCGCCGGCGCCTCGGCCTTCGACAACGCGGCGACGGCGCTCGAGGCCGGCGCCGCCGCGGTCACGCTGCTCTGCCGGCGGGCGGAGGCGCAGGTGGTGCAGCCCTATCGCTGGCTCACCTTCGCGGGCTTCCTGCGCCATCTCGGCGATCTCGACG
The DNA here is from genome assembly GCF_900116815.1 of Methylobacterium sp. 174MFSha1.1. NCBI lineage: Bacteria > Pseudomonadati > Pseudomonadota > Alphaproteobacteria > Hyphomicrobiales > Methylobacteriaceae > Methylobacterium > Methylobacterium sp. 174MFSha1.1. The sequence goes on from NZ_FPCB01000012.1 coordinate 3,834, forward strand.
ATGCCTGGCGCTGGCGCTTCATGAGCGCGGTGATGGGCCTGCGCGAGGGCTTTCCGCAGGCGACCTGGGACCGCTGCGCCCGGCACCCGACTTTCCGCTTCCTCCCCGGCGCCCCCGTCACCGCGGCGCGGATGGATGGCGGAGGCGTCCGCCTCGACACGCCGAAGGGCACGGTTGCGGCCGATCTCGTGATCGCCGCCACCGGCATCACGGTCGATTACGCCGCGCGGCCCGAATTGTTAGCGTTTGCCCACAACATCGCCACCTGGGGCGACCGCTACGCGCCGCCGCCCGAGGAGCGCGACGACCGCCTCGCCGCCTATCCCTATCTCGGCGACGACTACGCCTTCGCCGAGCGCGAGCCCGGCCTGACGCCATGGATAAGGGACATCCACCTGTTCGGCATCGCCTCGACGGTGAGCCACGGCCCCTCGGGCTCGTCGATCAACGCCATGACCACCGCCGTGCCGCACCTCGTCTCCGGCCTCACCCGCGGGCTGTTCACCGCCGACCTCGACCGGTTGTGGGCCGAGTTCCGGGCCTACGACGTGCCGCAGGCGGTGTTGCGCTGATCCGCGCGCTCTCGCCTTTGCGATCTTGTTCGCAGCGATCTTGTTCGCACTTGCCCCCAAGCCCGTCCCTGGTCTCGAATGGCCGCTGCTGGAACGGCCCTTGCAAGAAGGCCGGCCGATCAGGGATGCAGGAAGGGACAGGCGTGACGAAGACCAGCATGCGGATGGGCGGCCGTTCCGGCGGCCTCTACTTGGGCAGCCTCTCGGGCGCCGTCATCGTCGCCCTCGTGGCCGGGACGGCGCCGGCGAGCGCCCAGAGCCGGGCCGAGACCCTGCGCTACGTCACGGGAGCCGCGGTCAACACCCTCGATCCGACCATGCCGGGCACCACCCGCGAGGCCTTCGCGATCAGCCTCTCGACGTACGACCGTCTCGTCACCTTCGGCCGCAAGAAGCTCGGCGACAACTGGGTGTTCGACCTCGATTCGGTGCGCGGCGAGCTCGCCGAGCGCTACGAGGTCAGCCCCGACGGCCTGACCCTCACCTTTTACCTGCGCAAGGACGCCAAGTTCCAGGACGGCACCCCGGTCACGGCCGAGGATGTGAAGTGGTCGCTCGATCGCGCCGTCTCGGCGAAGTCGCTCGCCGGGCCGCAGCTCCTGACCGGCTCGCTGACGAGCCCCGACCAGTTCACCGTGGTCGATCCCCACACCTTCAAGGTGACGCTGCCGAAGCCGGACCGGCTGGCGCTGCCGAACCTCGCCACCGTCTACGCCATCGTCATCAACTCCAAGGCCGCCAAGGCCCACGCGACGCCGGAAGACCCTTGGGCGCAGGCCTGGCTGAAGGACCACGCCGTCGGCAGCGGCGCCTACAGCGTCGACGTGTTCAAGCCCGGCGAGCAGGTGGTGCTGAAGCGCAACGCCGACTGGACGGGTGCCGCGCCGGACAAGCCCGCCGGCTTCAAGCGCGTCATCGCCCAGACCATCCCGGATCCTGCGACCCGCGCCAACCTCGTCGAGAAGGGCGACGCCGACATCGTCATCGACCTCCAGGCCAACGACGCGCTGGCGCTCAAGGAGCGGGGCAAGCTCAAGGTGATCGCGACGCCGCAATTCAACGCGCTGACGCTGATCTCCTTCAATACGAAGCTGCCGCCCTTCGACAAGGTCGAGGTGCGCCAGGCGCTGGCCTACGCCCTGCCCTACGACGCGATGTTCAAGGCCGCCCTGTTCGGCCGCGGCAAGCCGCTCTTCGGCGCGACCTGGGGCGAGGGCGATCCGAAAGCCGTCTTCCCCGTGGCCCAGCCGGTGACCCTCGATCTACAGAGGGCCAAGGCCCTGCTCGCCAAGGCCGGGCTGCCCGACGGGTTCTCGACCACCTTCAGCTTCAATGTCGGCCAGGCCGCGACCGCCGAGCCGATGGCCGCGCTGATCCGCGAATCGCTGGAAAAAATCGGCGTCAAGGTCGAGATCCAGAAGCTGCCCGACGCCCAGATGTCGACGCAGGTGAGCGAGAAGAAGCTGCCGTTCTTCACCGAGGGCATCGTCGCCTGGCTGCCCTCGCCGGATTATTTCTACCGCAACTTCTATACCGGCAACCAGCGCTGGAACTACAGCTCGATCGACGATCCTGAAATCAACGAACTGGCCGCCAAGGCCCGGTTCGAGCGCGATCCGGCGAAGTACGACGACGAGGCCCGCGCCCTGAACAAGCGCCACCTCGCCCTGATGCCGCAGATCCCGATCTGGCAGCCGAACCAGGACGCCGTGATGGCGCAATCCGTCGAGGGCTACACCTACCAGTTCCACCGCCAGGTCGATTACCGCGACCTGTCGCGGAAGTAGCGGAGAAGGAGCCGAGATGGCCTCCGCCAGCGGCATCGCCCGGCGCACCGGGCGGCGCTTCCTGTCCTCGCTGCCGGCCTTGCTCGGCGTCCTGGTCTTCACCTTCCTGCTGATGCGGGTGCTGCCCGGCGACCCGGCGGTGTTCTTCGCCTCCGGGCCCAATGCCGGCAAGGCGGAGATCGAGGAGATCCGCCGCCAGATGGGCCTCGACAAGCCGGTGCCCGAGCAGCTGGTGCGCTACCTCGGCGACGTGGCCCGCGGCCAGCTCGGCCGCTCGATGACGACCGGCCAGCCGGTGCTGACGGATCTCCGCCAGCGCCTGCCGGCCTCCCTCGAACTGACCTTCACGGCGCTCGTCATCGCGCTCCTCCTGGCGATCCCGCTCGGGATCGCGGCGGCGCTCCGGCCCGGCTCGGCGGTGGACCACGCCGTGCGCTTCCTCTGCGCGCTCGGGGTCTGCGTGCCGACCTTCGTGTCGGGGCTGCTGCTGATCTACGTGTTCTACTACCTGCTCGGCGTCGCCCCCGATCCGACCGGTCGCATCGACGTCTTCGCCGCGAGCCCGCCCGACATCACCGGCTTCCTGCTGATCGACTTCCTGCTCGTCGGCGACTTCGAGGGCTGGCGCGCCGCGGCGGGCCAGCTGATCCTGCCGGCGCTCACCATGGCGTTGTTCGTGCTGGCGCCGCTCGCCCGCATCACCCGGGCGGCGATGCTGAGCGTGCTCGGCAGCGACTTCATCCGCACCGCCCGGTCGCTCGGCCTGCCGCGCCGGCGGGTGATCGTGACCTACGCTCTGCGCAACGCGATCCTGCCGGTGCTGACCATCGCGGGCATCGTGTTCTCCACCATGCTCGGGGCCAACGTGCTGGTGGAAAAAGTGTTTTCCTGGCCCGGGGTCGCCTCCTACGCCCTCGACGCGCTGCTCTCCTCCGACTACGCGCCGGTCCAGGGCTTCGTGCTGCTGATGGCGAGCCTGTTCGTCGTCGTGAACCTCACGGTCGACGTGCTCTACGGCCTCGCCGACCCGCGCGTCTCGATCGAGTGATCCGATGAACGCCGTGGCTCCGACTTTCGCCCCACCGCCCAGCACCTTGCGGCACGCCGCTCACGTCCTGCGCGAGAATCCGCTGACCGCCGTCGCCGCCGCAGGCAGCACGCTGCTCTGCCTCGTCGCGATCCTCAGCCCCTGGCTGACCCCCTACGATCCGGTCGCCTCCGACGTCTCGGTCGCACTCCAGCCGCCGAGCGCCGCGCACTGGGCCGGCACCGACCAGCTCGGCCGCGACGTGCTCAGCCGCATCATCGCGGCGACGCGGCTCGACCTCGCCATCGCGCTCTCGGCAGTGAGCCTGTCCTTCGCGCTCGGCGCGGTGATCGGGGGGGTGAGCGGCTATGCCGGCGGGCGGCTCGACCGGGTGGTCGGGCGCCTCGTCGACGTGCTGATGGCCTTCCCGCTCTTCGTGCTGGCGATGGCGCTGGTCGCGGCGCTGGGCAACCGGGTCGAGAACATCGTCATCGCGACGGCCATCATCAACCTGCCGTTCTACATCCGCTTCGCCCGGGCCGAGGTGAACGTGCGGCGCGATGCCGGCTACGTCGAGGCGGCGCGGGCCGGCGGCGAGGGCCACCTCGCGGTGGTCCTGCGCTTCCTGCTGCCGAACGTCCTGCCCGCGATGGCGGTGCAGATCTCGCTCAACCTCGGCTGGGCGATCCTCAACGCCGCCGGCCTGTCCTTCATCGGCCTCGGGGTGCGCCCGCCGACGCCGGAATGGGGGATCCTGGTCGCGGAGGGCGCGCGCTTCATCACCACCGGCAAGTGGTGGCTCGTCGCCTTCCCGGGCCTCGCCCTGATGCTGGCGGTGCTCTGCTTCAACCTGCTCGGCGACGGCCTGCGGGACATCCTCGATCCCCGGATGCGGACCTGATGCAGCCCTCCCTCCTCTCCATCGAGGACCTGAAGGTCATCTTCGCGACCCGGAGCGGCCCGGTCGAGGCCCTGCGCGGCGTCTCGCTTCACGTCGCGCCCGGCGAGAGCCTCGGCCTCGTCGGCGAATCCGGCTCCGGCAAGTCCGTCACCGCCTTCGCGGCGGCCCGGCTCCTCGACCGGGCCGGGCGGATCACCGGCGGGCTGATCCGCTTCCGCGGCCAGGACGTCACCCGGCTCTCGGCCACCGACCTGCGGGCGGCGCACGGCTCGGCGATCGGCATGATTTTCCAGAACCCGCGGGCGGCGCTGAACCCGATCCGTACCGTCGGCCGCCAGCTCGCCGACGTGCTGGTGGCGGGCGGCGCCTCGAAGGCGCAGGCCCGGGAGCGGGCGCTGGAGAGCCTGGAGGCGGTGCGCATCCGTGACGCCGCGCGGCGCCTCGACGCCTATCCGCACGAGCTCTCCGGCGGCATGTGCCAGCGGGTGATGATCGCTCTCGCGCTCGCCTGCCGTCCGGCCCTGCTGATCGCCGACGAGCCGACCACCGGCCTCGACGTGACGACCCAGAAGACCGTGATGGACCTCGTCGCCCGGCTCACCGCCGAGCGCGGCATGGCGATGATCCTGATCACCCACGATCTCGGCCTCGCCGCCCAGTATTGCGGCCGCATCGCCGTGATGGAGCAGGGCCGCCTCGTCGAGGAGGGCGAGCCGGGCGCGCTGTTCTCGGGCCCCCGCCACCCCTACACCAGGCGCCTCGTCGCCGCCTCGCCGACCCCGACCTCGACGCTCGCCGACCTCGTGCCGGAGGGGAACCGCCCACCCGCCGTCCCGCGGCCGGCCCCCGCCCCCGGCACCCCGCCGCTCCTCGACGTGCAGGGGCTGGGCAAGATCTTCGGCGGCGCCATGGCGGTGGAGGACGTGTCGTTCTCCTTGCGCGAGGGCGAGAGCCTCGGCCTCGTCGGCGAATCGGGGTCGGGCAAGAGCACCACGTCGCGGATGATCTGCCGCCTCCTCGATGCGAGCGCCGGACAGATCCTGTTCGACGACGAATCGATCGGCACGATCCCGGCCCGCGACTTCCACCGCTCGCCCCACCGGCGCGCGATCCAGATCGTGTTCCAGGACCCGACCGACAGCCTCAACCCGCGCTTCTCGGCCTTCGACTGCATCGCCCATCCGGTGAAGCGCCTGACGCCCTTACGCGGCGAGGCGTTGCGCCTGCGGGTGATCGAGAGCGCCGAGCGGGCGGGCCTGCCCGCCGCCCTCCTCGACCGCTTTCCGCACCAGCTCTCCGGCGGCCAGAAGGCCCGGATCGGCATCGCCCGGGCCATCGCCGTCAAGCCGCGGCTCCTGGTGCTCGACGAGCCGACGGCGGCCCTCGACGTCTCGGTCCAGGCCGGCGTCCTTCGCCTCCTCGACGACCTGCGCCGCGAGGACGGCCTCGCCTTCCTGTTCGTGAGCCACGACCTCAACGTGGTGCGGATGATGTGCGAGCGCACCCTCGTGCTCCAGGGCGGACGGGTGGTCGAGGAGGGCGTCAGCCGCGACCTGTTCCGGACGCCGCGCACCGCCTACACGCGGGAATTGCTGGCGGCGATCCCGCATTTCCGGCCGGGCGCGCCGCGCGGATTCGCGGCGGAGCCGGCGGCGTGAATCCTACCCTGTCGGTCGTGCGAATTCCCCCTCCCCCCTCTGCGGGGGAGGGTGGCCCCCGGAGGGGGCCGGGAGAGGGGACGCCGCCTCCGGAGAAGTCGCGCGCGACATGACGGGTGCCACCTGGATCAGCGTCGCGCTGCCCCTCTCCCGACCCCTGCTGACGCAGGGGCCACCCTCCCCCGCAGAGGGGGGAGGGAGAAAAACCGCGCCATTCCATCAACTCGTTCTCGTATCTGAGGAATCCCCCATGCGCGTGATCCGCACCGCCGCCGCCCAGCTCGGCCCGATCCAAAAGGCCGAGGACCGCGACAGCGTCGTCGCCCGGATGATCGCCCTGATGGACGAAGCGAAACGCCAGGACGCCGACCTGATCGTCTATCCGGAGCTGGCGCTCACCACCTTCTTCCCGCGCTGGTACCACGAGGACCGGGCCGAGGCCGACCACTGGTTCGAGCGCGAGATGCCGGGCCCGGCGACCGCCCCGCTCTTCGCAAGGGCGCGCGAGCACGGCATGGCGATGTCCTTCGGCTATGCCGAGCTGACGCCGGAGGGCCGGCACTTCAACACCTCGATCCTGGTCGACCGCGACGGCACCCTCGTCGGCAAGTACCGCAAGGTGCACCTGCCCGGCCACGACGAGTTCGATCCTGAGCGCTCGCACCAGCACCTGGAGAAGCGCTACTTCGAGCCGGGCGATCTCGGCTTCCCGGTCTGGCGGATGCTGGGCGGCATTCTCGGCATGTGCATCTGCAACGACCGGCGCTGGCCCGAGACCTACCGGGTGATGGGGCTGCAGGGCGTCGAGATGGTGGTGCTCGGCTTCAACACCCCGTCGGTCAACGCGCAGCGCGGCGCGGAAGGGATCGAGGAGCGGCTCTTCCACCACCGCCTCTCGGTCCAGGCCGGCGCCTACCAGAACGCCACCTGGGTCGTGGCGGTGGCCAAGGCCGGGGACGAGGACGGGCACCACCTCACCGGCGGCACCCTGATCGTCGATCCGAACGGGAAGATCGTGGCGGAACTCCCCGGCGAGGCCGACGGGGTGATCGTCCACGCGTGCGACCTCGACGAGACCCGGTTCGGCAAGGAGACGATCTTCGACTTCGCCCGCCACCGCCGCATCGAGCATTACGGCCGCATCACCGCCCAGACCGGCGTGGTGCTGCCCGAGTGACGTCAGGCGACCGCCACGATCCCGATCGCCATCGCCACCGCGGCCTGGGTCGGGTCGATGACCGGGATGCCGAGCTCCTGCTCGAGGCCGCGCCGGTGGACCGCCATGCCGGCGCAGCCCATCACGACGACACCTGCCCCGTCCCGGTCGCGCAGGTCGCGGCCGACGGCGATCATCCGGGCCAGCGTGTCCTTGCCGCTCGCCGTCTCGGCGACGGTCATCTCCAGCGCCCGCTCGCCCGCCAGCCGCTCGCTCACGCCCATCTGGCGCAACGCCCGCAGGTGGCGCGGGATCGAGCGGCTCGCCACCGCGATCACCCCGAACCGGTCGGCCCGGGCGAGCGCGCTGAGGATCCCGCATTCGGCGATGCCGAGCACCGGCCGGTCGGTCGCCTCGCGGCAGACGTGGAGGCCAGGATCGGAGTAGCAGGCGATGACGTAGGCGTCCGCCGCCTCGCGCCGCACGAGGTCGCGCAGCGGCAGGGCCACCTGCTCGACATCGGCCTGCGACTGGATTCCGAACGGACCCTCGGCGAGGGTGCGGCACTCGATGGCGATGCCCGGACGGGCCAGCGGCGCCAGCGCTCCGTCGAGGCCGCGGGTCACGGCCTCGTTCGAGTTCGGGTTGATGACGAGGATGCGCCGGCTGGCCGTCATGGTGGTCTCCTGGTGTGTCAGGCCTTGAGCCTAGCAAGTTTCGGGCGCGAGGCCCGTCAGGATTCGGCGGCGGCCGGGAGGGCTGCTTCGACGAGCGCCGCTTCGATGAAGGAGGTGCGGGACATGCCGCGGGCCTCGGCCGCTGCGTCGGTCCGGCGCAGCAGCGCCGCATCGATCATCAGGTCGATGCGCACCCGCAGGCCCGGCGCCGGATCCGGTGCGATGACCTGCACCAGGCCGCCTTCCAGCATCGCCATGGCCTCGGGATCGGCCGACAATTCGGCCAGGCTGCGCGCGGGGGGCAGCGGATCGCCATCGGCGCGCATGACCGCCAAATGGCCCGACAAGGCCTCGCGCCCGCCCGCGATGGCGGCCTCGAAAGTCTCCCCGCCCGAGACGCAGCCCGGCAGGTCCGGGAAGGTGACGCCCCATTCGGAGCTGCCCTCGGGCGGGTGTAGGAACGCGATGTAATGCATGGCATTGTCCTCGTCCGACGGGATCCGCAAAGCGCCTCAGGCGCCCGGAAGACCCGCCGCCTTCCGAATCGACTTCACGGTCTTGGGATGCATGTCCTTCTGAGGATGTGGCACGGTGACCTTGCCCGGCTTCGTCGGATGCTTGAAGTGGCGATGGCTACCAGTGGTGGAATGCCAGACCCAGCCGTTCCGCTCCAGTTCGCCGATCAGATCCCTGGAATCCATCGGCAGCCCCGCGCGTCCCACGGGGCGCGATCATGACACGGGCGGGCGACCCACCGGAAGGCATTCCGGTCGCCCGATCCTCATTCCCTCGAGCCAGAGCGTGACGCGTATGTCCGATTCCAAACAGCCCGCCTTCGACACCGTGATCCGCGGCGGCACCGTCGCGACCGCGACCGACGTCTTCTCCGCCGATCTCGGCCTGCGCGACGGGAAGATCGCGGCGATCGGCCTCGATCTCGCCCCCGGCCGGCGCGAGATCGACGCGACGGGGAAACTGGTGCTGCCGGGCGGGGTCGACAGCCACGCCCATATCGAGCAGCTCTCGGCCTCCGGCCTGATGAACGCCGATACCTGGGAGAGCGCCACCCGTTCGGCGGCGCTCGGCGGCACGACCAGCGTCATCGCCTTCGCGGCCCAGCATGTCGGCATGGATCTGGCGGGTGTGGTCGAGGATTACACGGCTCTCGCCCGGGCCGGCGCGGTGATCGACTACGCCTTCCACCTCATCATCGCCGACGCGACCGAGAAGGCCCTGAACCAGGACATCCCGGCGCTGGCCCGTGCCGGGCACACCTCGCTCAAGGCGTTCATGACCTATGACCGCCTGCGCCTCGCCGACGAGGCGTTGCTCGACTTGATGGCGGCGGCGAAGCAGGTCGGCGCGCTCGTCTGCGTCCATGCCGAGAATCACGGGCTGATCGCCTTCGCGAGCCGCCAGTTGCTGAAGGAGGGCAAGACGGCGCCGAAGTATCACGCCGCGAGCCATCCGCGCCTGTCGGAATCGGAGGCCTTCGAGCGGGTGGTGCGGTTCTCGCAGTATCTCGACCAGCCGGTGATGATCTTCCACGTCTCGACCGAGGAGGGCGCCGCGATCCTGCGCCGGGCCCGCGGCGAGGGCGCCAAGGTCTATGCCGAGACCTGCCCGCAATACCTCTTCCTCACCGAATCCGACCTCGACCGGCCGGGCCTGGAGGGGGCGAAGTGGATGTGCTCGCCGCCGCTCCGCGAGACCCGCGACCAGGACGCCCTGTGGCGCGCCCTCGATCTCGGCGACCTTCAGACCGTGTCGTCGGACCACGCCCCCTACCGCTACGACGAGACCGGCAAGCTCAAGGCGGGTGCGAACGCGACCTTCAAGGAGATCGCCAACGGCATGCCGGGCCTGCAGATGCGCCTGCCGCTGCTCTTCGACGCGATGGTGTCGGGCGGGCGCCTGGGCCTGAAGAAATTCGTCGAGATCACCGCGACGGCGCCGGCGCGGATCTACGGCCTCGCGAACAAGGGCTCGGTGGCGGTGGGGATGGACGCCGACCTCTGCGTCTGGGACCCGTCCAGGCGCGTGACGCTCTCGGACGCGATGGTCGAGGACCGCACCGGCTTCACGCCCTATGCCGGGCGCGAGGTGACCGGCTGGCCCGAGACGGTCCTGTGCCGCGGTCACGTGATCGTCGAGGGCGGCGCGGTCACGACAAAGGCCGGCAGCGGCGCGCCGATCCGGCGGGGGTAGAGCCGGCGGGAACATCGTGAGGGCCTCCCGGTTGCGCCCGAGGGCGATACTGCCCCCGAGCACGGAGGCCCGCATGACCGACCTGTCCAACGCCGTGGTGGTGCTCACCGGTGCCTCGAGCGGCATCGGCCGTGCCGCCGCCCTGGCCTTCGCCCGGCGCGGCGCCCAGCTGGTGCTGGCGGCGCGGCGCCACGATGCCCTGGACGAGGTGGCGGCGGCCTGCCGGCGGCTGGGCGCGGAGGCGATCGCCGTACCGACGGACGTGACCGACCCGGAGGCCGTGCAGGCGCTGGCCGACGAGGCTGAGCAGGCCTTCGGCGGCATCGACGTCTGGATCAACAATGCCGGCACCGGCGTGTTCGGCCCCTACCAGGACGCGCCCCTCGACCTCCACCGCCTGACCGTCGCGGTGAACCTGTTGGGGGGCATGCACGGCGCCTACGCCGCCCTGCCGGTGTTCCTGCGCCAGGGCCGCGGCACGCTGATCACCAACATCTCCCTCGGCGGCTGGGCGCCGGCACCGTTCGCGGCGGCCTATACGGCGAGCAAGTTCGGCCTGCGCGGCTTCACGGCGGCCTTGCGCCAGGAGCTGCGCCGGCACCGGCACATCCATGTCTGCTCCGTCTTCCCGGCGATGATCGACACGCCCGGGCTCGACCACGGCGCCAACGTGTCGGGCAAGCGCATCGATACCGGCCCGCTCGTCTACGCGCCGGAAGACGTGGCCGAGACCTTCGTGCACGTGGCGCGCCACCCCCACGACGAGGTCGCGGTCGGCTGGCCGGCCCGGGCGGCGCAAGCGGCCTACGCCCTCGCGCCGGGCCCGACCGAGCACCTGATGGGCCTCGCGATCCACCACGCCCTCGACCGGGCGCGGCCGGCGCCGGTGACCCACGGCGCGCTGCGGGCGCCCCTCGACGACCGCCGGTCCACGAGCGGCGGCTGGCGGGCACGCCACGGCGTGCCCTCCGCCCGGCACCTCAGCCTGGGCCTTGCCCTCGGCGCCGGTGCGCTGCTCCTCGCCGCGACCGCGGCCGCGAAGTCACGGTGAGCGCGAGATCTCTCGGCGATGCGACGAATCGGCGGGTTTCCGGGCGGCTTTCCGCACGAATCGCCCTAGCTTGATCCTCGATCGAGGAGACAGCGCACTGTCAACGGCCGAGTCGACGACTGCCCCGGTGTCCACCGTCCCGACGGCGCGCCGCAGCCGGTTCTGGAGCGCGATCCAGGCCACCGAGCGCCTGCGCGCGCAGGTCTGGCTCGGCGACCTCGTGGCGCTCTGCGCCACCGCGGCGGCCCTCGGCCTGCGGCTCGCCGTCGACGACGTGCTGCCGCCGGGCTTTCCCTACCTGACCTTCTTCCCGGCGGTCATCCTCACCACGTTCTTCTGCGGCCTGCGCGCCGGCATCACCTGCGCGACCCTGAGCGGGCTGTCCGCCTGGTACTTCTTCCTGCCGCCGAGCACGGGCTTCATCGTCTCGGCGCAGTCCGCGCTGGCGCTCGCCTTCTACGTCTTCATCGTCGCCGTCGACATCGCGCTGATCCACATCATGCACACGGCGAGCATGCGGCTGCGCCACGAGCGCGAAGTGACGGCCGGGCTCTACGAGCAGCAGCGCACCATGTTCCAGGAGCTGCAGCACCGGGTGGCGAACAACATGCAGTTCGTCGCAGCCCTCCTGACCCTGCAGAAGCGCCGGGTCGGCAACGACCCGCAGGCGGCGCTCGCCGCCCTCGACGAGGCGCGGGTGCGGCTCGAGACGATCTCGCGCATCCACCGCCGGCTCTACGATCCGGGCCGGATCAGCCTGCCGGTCGGCCAGTACCTGCAGGAGCTGTGCGCCGACCTCCTCGACGCGACCGGCGCCCGCAACATCGTCTGCCTCGTCGACGTCGCTCCGGTGCGCTTCGACCTGACGCGGCTGACCACCCTGTCGCTCCTGGTGGTCGAGGTGGTGACGAACGCCCTCAAACACGCCTTCCCGGACGGCGCCCGCGGGACGATCACCATCCGCCTGGAGGCGACCGCGCCGGACCGGATGGCGCTGACCATCGCCGATGACGGACGGGGCATCCCGGCCGGGTTCGACCCCGAGGCGAGCCGGAGCCTGGGCTTACGCATCGCGCAGGGGCTGGCGGCGCAGCTCGACGGCACGCTCACCTATGCGGGCGGGCCCGGCACGGTGGTGCGGCTCGATTTCGCCGCCGCGTCGCCGGGCGCCTGAGCTGATTTCGCAAAAGTGGTTGCCGGTCTTGCGACGAAAATCTGCGGCAAGACAAAAGTCCAAGCGGGCTTGCGTCGGCCCGCCGGCGCAAGCCCGCTCAGGCGAGCCGCAGCAGCAGCGCCAGCGCTGAGACGATCAGGACCGCGAAGGTCGCCAGGATGCCGCCGCCGCGGCAGGCATATTGCCGGGGGGAGTTCGCCGGCGCCGTCATGCCGAACGGGTGCAGGACCCGGCCGACCAGCAGCACCAGGAGCAGGCCGTGCACCAGGATCCGGCTCGCCCCGTGCGCCTCGAGCAGGCCGACGAGGAGCAGGACGAGCGGCACGTACTCGGCGAAGTTCGCCTGGGACCGGGCGCGGTGCAGCAGCACGGCGTCGCCGCCGTCGCCGTGCAGCACGTTGGCGGAGAGGCGGCGGGCCATCACCCAGCCGGAGAGGCCGGCGAACAGGAGCGCCAGCACCGCCCCGTAGGCGGCGGTCAGGGACGGGAACGCCATCGCGAAACTCCTTCAGGCGCGAGTCGGCTCTTGGCGAGTCGGCTCTTGGATCGGGCAGCCGTTGTGCCGGGCCCGGAAGCCGGCCGAGCTCCGGTACACGGCGCGGCGCACCCGCATCACCGAGCCGAGGGGCCGGTGCGCCGCGATCCCGTGCCAGGGGCTGAAGGCGAGGCCGTCGTCGAGGCGCCGCACCTTGTCTTCGCTCCAGCTCTCTTGCGGTGCGACCGTGATCCGGGCGACCGGAACGTAGGGGCTCCTCTCCTCCGGCCAGGGGATCGAGGCGTCCTCGACCGGCATCGCGTCGCGGTCGGTGAGGAGCTGGGCGCGCAGCTCCCACACGCCTTCGTGGGCGGCGAAGAAGTCCGAGACCGCCTCGCGCAGACCGTTCGGCTTGCCGTTCACGCTCAGCGCCGCGCCGGTCAACGCGGTCAGGGCCGGCGAGACCGGGGCCACGGCGACCTTCGCGACGTAGTCGCCCCAGCGGAGGGCCGCCTGACTGTAGAAGGTCTCGCCGAGGATATGTGTCTCCGGATGGCCGCCGAGGCTGACGATCGTCGCGCTCTTGCTCCCCACCGCCTCGAGCGCGCTCTCGACGCCCCGGAGCGCGGCGGACAAGACTTTCTTGAACACCTGCGGCGTGTCGGTGGTGGCGGCGAGCAGCTTGAGACTCCTGAGGAAGGTTTTCGCGTCCGGCGCCGTGAAGGCCGGGGCGTTCGCCATCACGAAATCCTGGGTGTCGCCCTCTGCGCCCGGCAGCCGCTCGCCGGGCACGCCGATCACCTTCACCGCCAGCCCGCGCGGGGTCGAGACGCTGTCGTCCAGGATGTCGCCCGGATTGGTCGAGAGCCGCAGCACCGCGTCGTAGGTGCCCGGCGCTGCGAACAGGCCCTGCGCCAGCGGCACGGGCAGGTCCGGCAGCACCGTGAGCCGGCCGGTCAGGAGACCGTGGCTCTTGGCGTGGACGCCGCGCACCGCGTGGCCGTAATCCTTCAGCGTCGTCGCCTGGATTGTCTCGAAGACCCGGACCATCTCCGCCTGCACCTCCTCTTCGTCGGGCGGGACGCTCTCCAGGGAGGGATCGAAGCGGATCGGCGCCTGCATCGCGGATGGACCTTGCTCGTCTTGATCGACGCTGACGGGCGTCGTTGCGTCAGCGGCAACGGCGCCGCTCCGCCCGTGTTCCGTCGCGTTTCGGCGGGCGGCGGCGGATCCGGGACGAGATGTAGGGGCTGGCGGAGCGGTGAGCCGGAGAACCGGATCATCGGTCGAGGCGGAGACACCACGGGATATGCGAGAAATCTTCTCTCAAATCGCGATTTCGAAGCAAGGATCTTCTCTCAACGGTCATCACTTTGGCAGGCGCGTTCATTGACCCGTCGGCGTGCTCCCGCTTGAATGCGGCTCTCGAAGACCGGCGCGGCACGCGTCCCTTCCGAGCCACCACGCGGGCGCCGCTCGCCCCTCCATCGAGGAGCCTTGTCCATGCCCGCCGCCGTCAAGACCCGCACCCTGATCGACCGCAGCCGCTACCTGGCCTGGAACGCGCTCACGGTCCTCGTCTTCGTGATCCTGACGGCGTACGTGGCGCGGGCTGACGCGCTGGTCCTCGCCGGATAGGCGATCCCGACCGCGACCGCGGATGCAGCGTCGTCCGGGGGTTCGTGTCTTCTGCCGGCCATCCTCATCCATGTTCGGCACCGTCACGGCAGGTCGACCGCGGGCCTGACGCGCGAAGTCGGCACGCGACCGGAGAGCTGCGCCACGACGGGCGACGGGTTGGATTCCTCTCCGCTCGTCTCCTGCCGCATCCGCCACAACGCCATCACCATCGGCCAGACCGAGAACCGCCCGGCCCGCGCCTTCCCGGCGAGATCGCGCAGATAGGCCCCCGGCGCGGCGATGGCCGTCCCGCGCTGGAGCAGGCCCGCGACCACCACGGCGGCCTGCTCCTCGCCCATCGCCTCGACCGCCGTGGTCCAGGCCGGCAGCCCGATCCCGAGGCTCGTCCGTGCCACGGCGGCCGCTCCGAGGAAGTCGCGCCAGGTGCCGATCCCGTGGCGGGCGTAAAAGCCGATGTCTGGGCAGGCTTCGAGCACCAGCCGCAGCGGCACCGTCCGGCTGGCGGGTACCACGCTCTCCGCCCCGGCCTCGACGATCGCGATCCCGTCTCCCCGCAAACCCGGTTCAAGATTCTGAAGAGACTCAGGTTTTGAACTCTGATGGTGGCAGCCGGCCTGGGACTCACTGGCGCCCGTTTTCGGGAATTCGAGCGATTCCGCCAGGCACTTATCCACCGCTTCCCGCAGAACCCGAAGCTCCTCGGCGATCCTGCCGAGCACCGCGTTGCCGGCCGAGCGCGGCGGCATCGCGCCGGCGCCCTGCAGCTGCGCCTCGATCCCGTCCCAGGCGCCGCCCAGGCCGGTCTCGCGGGCGAAGGCGACGATCTTGCCGATGTCGCGGCGCAGGAGCGAGATCTCCTCGCGCAGGAGCGCCCGCGCCCTGGCGGCCTCCCGCACCTCGGCGGCCAGCGCCTCGAACTCGGCGGCCCGCGCCACCAGGGGCGAGAGGTCGAAGCCGAAGGCCTGCTCGATCCGGCCGCCCTCGCCGCGCCGGGCGTAGCGCTTGCCGTTCGGGCTGTCGCGCCGGATCACCAGGCCGGCCTCGACGAGCTGGCTCAGCGCCCGCCGCAACGTCGTCGGCGACGGGCCGTGGGCGCGCACCGACAATTCGCGGTTCGACGGGAAGACCACGAGGTCGGGACCCGGCGTGAGCGCCGTCTCGGGATGGAAGCTGAGCAGCGCCGAGAGCACGGCGAGCGCCCGGTCCCCGAGACCGAGGCGCTGCTTGGCCTCGGTCAGGTGGCGGAAGGTGCGCCATTTGTGGCTCGCGGCCTCCTCCGGGCAGGCCTTCGCCGCCGCTTGCGCCGCCATCATGGCGAGCGACAGCGGCCGCCGCCCGAAGGGCGTCGTCGGTCGGATCTGGGACATCGCTCTTGCCTGTCGTCAGGCAACAGAAAAGGGTTCGCCGAATCGGCGCCACGCTTGACAGAATGTGCCGGATTTGATTCTCTCAGGCTGCCAGGCACTAAGAGAAGGGCTTCCGGGGCGTCGCTTCGGGGGCCTTTTTCTTTTGCCGGATCGATCCTTTCTTCAGTTCAGGTGAGTGGAACCGCCGCGAGGCGGGGTGAATCGGCGCTGCGTAACGCAGCGTTCATCCGGGGCGGGATCCCGGGATGAGGGGAAGCGGCAGGGTCACGCGGCCCTGCCCCAGGCCTGCGCGATCTCGCCGGCGATCTCGGCATTCACCGCATCGAGGGCCTCGATCGCCCGGTCGTAGGCCTGCCGCGACAGGCCCTCGCGGCCCGCCTCGTAGAGCGTGCGGCCGGCCGCTCCCGCCTCGGCGATCGCCGGGCAGAACGGCACCGTGTGGGTCATCACCTGCTCGCCGAACAGAGCCCGCAGGAGTCCGACGACCTGGGTCTGCGGGCCGTCGGACGGCGCGTGGCAGGTGACGAGGTAGCGCAGGAAGTCGTGCCGCGGCGCGCCGCCGGCGTCGCGCCGCACCGCCCCGAGAAGGTCGGCGGTTATCCGCAGCGCACCGGACAGGCCGGCGAGGTCGAGCCTCTGCGGCTGCACCGTCACCAGGATGCCGGTGGCGGCCGAGAGCGCCCCGAGCGTCAGAACGCCGAGCTGAGCCGAGCAATCGACCACCACGACGTCGTAAGCGTCGGCGACGCTCGCCAGCGCCCCGGCGACGCGGCCCACGATGCCCTCGGGGTCCGCGCCGTGCTCGCAGGCCATCAATGCGAGGTGGCCGGGCACGAGGTCGATGCCCGGGAAGTGGGTCGGGCGCAGGATCTCAGCCAGCGGCCGCTCGGCCCCGTCGCGCCGCACCGCGCCGTAGAGCGTCCGGCTCACGCCGTCATCGGGCTCCGGCCGGCAGCCGAACAGGCCGGACAACGCCGCCTGCGGGTCGAGATCGACCGCGAGCACGCGAAAGCCCAGCAAGGCCAGGTACTGCGCCAGATGCGCCGCCGCCGTGGTCTTGCCCGAGCGGCCCTTGACGTTGGTGACGGCGATCACTTGCAGGTGCTCGCCCGCCCGGCGGTGGCGCAGGTAGCCCGGCCGCGTCCGCGCCAGGCGCCGGCGCAGGTCGTTGATCTGGCCGAGCGTGAAGAGCCGCCGGCCCGCCGGCCCCTTCTCGGGCTCCAGCGCCTCGTCGGAGAGGATCAGCTGGCGCAGATAGGCGTCGGTGATGCCGATCAGCCGCGCCGCCTCCCCGGTCGGGAAGCGGCGCAGCGCGCGCGGCGGCGAAGGCGGGCTGTACCGCCCGCCCGCTCCGGCGAGCTGGCGCGTCAACGCCTCGGCATGGGCCGCGATCACGGCGTCGAACGGCGCGGGGGAGGCTGGCGTCCGCCCGGTGATTCGACTGTCGGCCGCCTTCGACATCTACGCTTTCGAGCCTCATCCGAGCTTGCAGGCGTAGTTTGGCGGAATCGGCCGACGGAGAGTCAAGCGTTAAGCCCGGGGGGCTCCGATTCAGGAGTCGACAACATTTTCTCCACAGGAGTCAGGCGCTTCGAGTCGATCGCGGTGGTACCGAAGCCCCGAATCGTGCGTTGGCGGGGAATCAGTTTTCGGCCCGCAGGCGCTCCAGGAGCGCGGCATCGGCGTAGCCGTCCGGCACCACTCCGGCCGCCGCCTGCCAGGCCCGGATCGCCGCGCGGCTGCGCGGACCGATTCGTCCGTCGACCCCGCCGACCGCGTGCCCCTTCGCCTCGAGCGCCGTCTGGATCTCCCGCCTTTCGTCGGCGCCGAGCGGCCGGTCGCCCCGGGGCCAGGGCTGCACGAAGGCGGGCTCGCCCCGCAGCCGGTCGGAGAGATGCGCCACCGCCAGCGCGTAGGAGAACGCGGCGTTGTAGCCGAGGAGCGCCTGGAAATTCGGCCGCAGCAGGAAGGCCGGCCCGCGCGCGCCGGCCGGCAGCACCAGGCGCGCCGTGTCGGAATCCGCCCCGATCTCCCGGCCGGCGGGCTTGAGGCCGAGGGCGCGCCACTCGGCAACCGTCCGCATCGTCGTCTCGTCGGCGAGGCGATAGTCGAAGCCCGGCGGCAGCACCACCTCGCCGCCCCAGCCCTCGCCCGGGCGCCAGCCCAGGGTGCGCAGGTACTGCGCCGTCGAGGCGAGCGCGTCCGGCGCCGACGTCCAGATATCGGCCCGCCCGTCGCCGTCGAAGTCGAGGGCGTGGCGCAGGACGGTCGTCGGCATGAACTGGGTGTGGCCCATCGCGCCGGCCCAGGAGCCGGTCAGTCGGTCCGGCGTGGTGCGGCGAAGATCGAGGAGGCGCAGGGCCGCGACCAGTTCCTCGGTCCAGGTCGCGACCCGCGGACCGCCGGCACAGGCCAGGGTCGCGAGGGAACGCAGGACCGGCCGCACCTTGCGGGGATCGTTCAGGACGGAGCCGTAGCCCGATTCGATGCCCCAGATCGCCACCAGCACGTGCCGGTCGACCCCGTAGGCCGTCTCGATCGCCGGCAGGCTCGCCTCCGCCGCGAGCTTCGCCTTGCCGTCGGCCACCGCCTCCTCGCTCACCGCGGAATCGAGATAGGCCCAGACCGGCTTCTCGAACTCGGCCTGCTTGCCCGTCGCCGCCAGCACGTCCGGATCGGCGGTGAGGCTGGAGAGCTGCGCCTCGGCGAGGGCCGGATTCACCCCTTGCTCTTTTGCCCGCGCGACGAGGCCGGTCAGGCAGGCGGCCATCCCGGCATCGTCCGCCGGCAGCGTCTGCGCCAGGGCGGCCGGCGCCGCGAGCAGCCACAGGAGTGCGATCGGCACCCGCATCGAGGATCCTCCGTGATGGCGATCCGGGCAGGTTGCGAGCCGATCCGCCCGGGTCAATCCCGCAGTTCAGCGCTCCGGCAGGGCGAAGACCGTGAGCTGCCCGCCCGCGGCGGTGTAGTGCGACAGGGCGGCATAGCCGCCGACGGCGCCCGATCCCTCGGCCGGGTCGGTGAGGCCCGCCGCGAGCCCGATCCCGGCCCAGCCGCCGATGCCGGACAGGACCGCCACGTATTGCCGCCCCTCGTGCAGGTAGGTGGTGACGTTGCCGACGATCCCCGACGGCGTCTTGAAGCGGTAGAGCTCCCGGCCGGTCTCGGCGTCGACCGCCTTCAGGTATCCTTCGAGGGTGCCGTAGAACACCACCCCGCCGGCGGTGGCGAGCGCCCCGGACCAGACCGAGAACGGCTCGGGGATCGACCACTTGATGCGGCCCGACAGGTTGTCCCAGGCGATGAAGGCGCCGGTGCGCTCAGCGCCCGGCGGCGGATGCAGCGTCAGCGTCGCCCCGACATAGGGCTGGCCCGGCGTGTAGGTGACGTGGAACGGCTCGACATCCATGCACATGTGGTTCGTCGGCACGTAGAACAGGCCGGTGCGCGGCGAGTAGGCGGCGGGCTGCTGGTTCTTGGCGCCGAGCGCGCCGGGGCAGATGCCCGTCACGGTCTCGTCCTCGCCTGTGGTGCCCGGGGCGAAGCGCTCGTCCACCACCGGGCGGCCATAGGTCGGGGAGGCGCGGTCGAGGTCAATCCGCTTCGCCCAGTTCACGCTCGGATCGAATTTTTCCGCCACCAGCACCGCGCCGGTCTCCCGGTCGAGGGTGTAGCCGAAGCCGTTGCGGTCGAAATGGGTCAGGAGGCGCTGCCGGCGCCCGCCGATCTCCTGCTCGGTCAGGATCATCTCGTTGACGCCGTCATAGTCCCACTGGTCGTGGGGCGTCATCTGGTAGACCCAACGGGCCACGCCGGTCCCGGCGTCGCGGGCGACGATCGCCATCGCCCAGCGGTTGTCGCCCGGGCGCTGCGCCGGGTTCCAGGTCGAGGGATTGCCGGTGCCGTAATAG
This sequence comes from Methylobacterium sp. 174MFSha1.1, assembly GCF_900116815.1. Taxonomy (NCBI): domain Bacteria; kingdom Pseudomonadati; phylum Pseudomonadota; class Alphaproteobacteria; order Hyphomicrobiales; family Methylobacteriaceae; genus Methylobacterium; species Methylobacterium sp. 174MFSha1.1. The sequence continues at coordinate 23,439 of NZ_FPCB01000012.1, forward strand.
ATCAGGTTCAGGTCCGGATCGTAGGAGAACCAGCCCCAGGCGCAGCCGCCGCCGGTCTTCCACTGCTCGCCCTCCCAGCTCGTCAGCGAGGAGTTCTCGCCGACCGGCCGTCCGAGCTCCGTGGTTTTTTCGGAATCGACCAGCATCTCGTCGTCCGGCCCGGTGGCGTAGGCGCGCCACAGGCGCCGCCCCGTCGCCTGGTCGTAGGCGGTGAGGTGGCAGCGCGCCCCGTACTCGCCGCCCGACAGGCCGACGATCACTTTGTCCCCGACCGGCATCACCGCCGCGGTGTTGGTCTCGCCCCTGGCCGGGTCGCCGTTCCGCAGCGACCACAGCACCCGTCCGGTCTCGACGTCGAGCGCCACGACGGTGGTGTCGGCGAGCTGCAGGAAGATCCGGCCGTCCTGGTAGGCGGGGCCGCGATGGACCGTGTCGCAGCACATCACTGCGGCCACCCCGGCCTCCTGCCGCGGCGCGTAGCGCCACAGGATCCGGCCGTCCTGGTCGAGATCGAGGGCGGTGACGGTGTTCGGGAACGGCGTGTGCACGATCATGACGTGGCCGACGACGAGCGGCGCGCCCTCGTGCCCGCGCAACGCCCCGGTGGAGTAGGTCCAGGCGGCCCTCAGCTGCCCGACATTCGCGGTCGTGATCTGGTCGAGCGCCGAGAAGCGCGTGTTGGCGTAGTCGAGGGTCGGCAAGACCGGCTCCCGGCCGGAGGTGTTCTCCCCGGCGAGGGCCGGGCCGAGACCGAGCATCAGGAGCGCCAGCACCGCGAATCTCATGCGTGTCCCCTCCCCGGCCGCGCCGGGCCGTTGCTGTCATCCGTCATAGTGATGGACCGCCATCCCGGACAAGCGGGTCGTCAATCACAAGCTCCCCCTTTCCCGGACGACTGAAGCGTCAGCGGAAGGAGATCCGGGATCCAGGTGAGACGTGCCGCGAAGCGGCTCTGCCTGTTGCGTCGTTGCAGACAAGCAGGCGCTTCGCGATTTTTCATGATGGATCCCGGATCTTCTTTCGCTTCGCTGCTCTCGTCCGGGAAAGGCTGGGAGAGATTTGAAGTGGATGTCCCGCTGAGACAGACAACTCTCACTCGACGAGCACCGGTTCCTCCCGCTTACCGGCCGGCGCGGCGTCACCCCCGGCCCCCGCCCCGAACACCCGCCGGCAATACGCCACGAGATGGTCGGCCCGGCCGGCCTCGCCCCGGAAGGCGATGTGCCCGTCCGGGCGCACCAGCACCAGGGCCGGCCGGCCCTCCAGGCCGTAGGCGCCGTGCGCCTTGCCGTCGAGGTCGGACAGGACCGGGACGTCCACGCCCGCGACCAGCGGGCCGGCCAGGACGAGCCGCGGCCGCACCCACGGCCAGGGCACGACGGCCGCGACGGCGGCGCGCAGGGCATCCCGGGCGGAGCCCGTGCGCCCGTCGAAGCCGAGCAGGGCCCAGCCCGTCGTGCGCCCGTCCGGATTGGCGAGGAACCGGAACAGGGTCGTGGTCTCCCCGCCCGCCGTCACCTCCGCGTCCGGCGCCCGCTCGCCCGGCCTCGGTCCCGATCGCAGCAGGCTCGTCAGCCCTGACAGGCGGTCCTCGTTCAGGCGGCTCTTCGGATACGCGACCTTCATCTGCTGCATGTCGTCCGTCCCCTGCAGCAGCGAGCCGAGATTCGGCAGCGCCCTGGCGGCGAGCCCGAGCACCGTGTCGGTGACCGGCCCGCGATAGACGGTCCAGCGGAAGCCGCGCGCCTGCTGGGCGCTCAGCCGGGCGTGCTCCCCGCCGCGCTCGCCGTCGTAAGAGTCGAGGATGACCGGCGTCGCCTCGCCCCGCAGCGTCATGGCGAGCCGCCACGCGATCTCGACCGCGTCGTGCAGGCCGGCATTCATCCCCTGGCCGCCGATCGGCAGCGACAGGTGCCCGGCATCGCCCGCCAGGAACACCCGGCCGCGGGCATAGCCGGGCGAGACGCCGTACTCGAACCGGCTGTGGGTGAGCCATTGCGGATCCGACAGCGCGAGGGTGTCGTCGCCGGTCACCTCGCGGGCGAGCGCCTGGATCTCGTCGAGCGTCGGGTCGCGGTCCGGCACGCCGGTGTCGTCGGCGAGGAAGAACAGCCGGTGGTAGCCGCCCCAGACCGGCATGATGCCGGCAAAGCCCCGCTCGTAGTAGAAGAACCAGAGCTGGTCCGGCGCCATCGAGCGCCGCCAGGACAGCCGGGCATCGACCTGCCGGTTCATGCACTGCGCGAACCGCTCCGGCGTGAAATCGAGGCCGACGAGCGGGTGGATCGTGCTGCGGGCGCCGTCCGCAGCGACGAGGTAGCGGGCGCGCCTACGCTCCTCCGGCCCCTCCCCGCCCCGCCGGACCGTCACGGTGACGCCCGCCGCGTCCTCGACGAGGCCGGTCACCGCGCAGCCCCGGTCGAGCCGGCCGCCGCGGGCCTCGAAGGCCGAGGTCAGGGTTCGCTCGATCACGTCCTGACCGCTGTAGAGGACCTCCGGGTACGGGCTGGCGACGTCGGCGATCGGGATCGGGGTCGTGGGCGTGCCGTCGACGAAGAAGTTGATGGTGTTGACCGGGTAGGCGTTCTCGGCGATCGCGTCGCGCAGGCCGATGCCGGCGAGCAGCTCCTGCGGCCGCGCCCACAGGTTGTTGGCTCTTGAATAGGCCTTGGTCTCCGTGCGCTGCTCGAGGAGCAGGCACGACACGCCGTGGTGGCGCAGGGCGCAGGCCGTCGTCAGGCCGATCGGGCCGGCCCCGACCACGATGACGTCGGCGTCGATGTCCGGGGATGCGTCGGTGCGGGTCATTCCTGGGTTTCCCGTCGTGTGGCTGTCGCGAGGGCGGTGATGCGGTCGGAGGAGGCGCCGATCCGCTGCTGGAGGGCACGCAGGAGCGTGCCGGCGGCCTCGATGGCCTCCGGCGGCAGCCCCTCGGTCAGCCCGTCCGCCCACAGGTCCTTGCGCGCCATCGCCTGCGCGTAGGCGGCCTCGCCGCGCGGGGTCATCGCCACCAGCGGGGCGCGGCGGTGGTGGGGATTGGGTTCGAGCCGCACGAGCCCGTCGGCGCGCATGTCGTCGACGACGCGCTGCACCGACTGGCGAGCGAGGCCCATGTTGCGGGCGATGTGCGCGACCGGCAGCGGCGCCGGCGCGAGGGCGACGGCGCCCAGCACCTGCCAGCGGGCGCTGGTCAGCCCGAGGTCGTGGACGAGGGCGTCGCCCGCCTCGATCAGGTCGCCGTTGAGGCGGAACACCGCGACGACGAGACCGGAGAAGGCGTGCCGGGCGCGGTCCGGGTCGGATGTAGGGCCGGCAGGTTCCATGAGGGACTGCCTCTTCGGAGGATCGTGTCATTTTGACAGCGAGCTGTCATCGTAGCGAGAACGGCCTTCCGGGCGTCCGGTTCCCGGCCTGAGCCTCCGCGGATCGGCGGGCGCGGCCGCACCGCGCGATTCTGGGGTCCTGCGGCGATCGTGGCAGGGACGGCGAGGCCCTCCGGCCGTTGTCGGCTCGGTCGTGAGAGGCCAGATACGTCGCGGCCGGCCTCGCACGCCGCCCGGACGGCGTGCGCGGCAACGGGCGGGGACGGGACCGGGGACGAGCATGACCGCAGGCGAGGCGACGACCGGCGAGGCCGCGACGGCCGAGGAGTGGACGCTCGCGCAGTTCAGCGACACGATCCATCGCGGCGGCGTCGGCCTCTGGGCCTGGTCGCCGGAGCGGCGCCTCGCCCGCCTCGACGGGCTCTGCCGCGCGTTCTGGGGCACGACCGAGGCGGTCGTGCCGATCGACGCGCTGTTCGCGCGGGTGAACGCCGAGGATCGCGACGGCATGATGCATGACTGGATGGCGAGCGCGGTCGACCCGTTGCCCTACAGCTTCGACTTCCGCATCGGCGAGGGCGCAGAGGCGCGCTGGATCTCGGCGCGCGGCATCGGCGGCAATGCCGGGCGCGTCGGCGAATGGCTCCACGCCATCTTCCTGGACGTCACCGAGCGCCGGCGCGCGGAAGAAGCCGAGCGGCTGCTGACCGCCGAGCTTGCGCACCGGGTCTCCAACATGTTCACCGTGGCGAGGGCGCTCACCGCCATCGTCGCCCGGGACGCGACCTCGGCGCCGACCTTCGCCGAGGACCTGTCGCGGCGGTTCGGCGTCCTGCACGAGGCCACCGTGCTCGCCACCCGCTCGCACCGGCTCGACCAGGGCGACGTGCGGCTCGGCGACCTCGCCGAGCGGATCCTGGCGCCCTACCGCGACGGCGCCGACATCGCGCTCGCCATCGCCGACGACGCGGTCGCCGCCCCCGACAAGGTCAACGACTACGCCATGATCTTCCACGAACTGGCGACCAATTCGGCCAAGTACGGCGCCCTGTCCGGCGGGGGCTCGCTGCGCCTGCGCGGCGACGTGGCGGACGGGCATCTGCGGCTGACCTGGGACGAGAGCCCGGCCCGCGCGGCTGCGCCGAAGGCGGACGGCACCGGCTTCGGCTCGCGCCTGCTGCGGCAGACCATCGAGCGCAGCCTGGGCGGGCGCTTCGCGCGGACCATCGACGCGGACGGCCTGCACTTCGCGATGACGGTGCCGGTTGGTTAGGTTCGGCATGCGCGCTCGCACACCAGCGGGCGCACGCGTCGAGGGCGGGGTCTGTGGGACCCGGCATCACGACTGCCCTTAAGGGTGGGCCGAGCGCCGTCCCGAGGCGGGGGCTCTGGAGGGGGCGCTCTATCCTCGGCTGCGGCTTTCGCTTTGCTGACAACGCCTTAAGGCGTCGTTCTGGCGGAAGGGGTGTCTGTCGTACCCCTGTGCGCTGACGTCCATTGAAGGGTGCGGCAGCCTTCAAAATCAACATGTTGCGCTGCTAAGGATCTTACACTGTCCGCGATTGTCCGCCAATTTCCGGTGTCTGTGTTGGGGCCCATGTTGGGGCCGAACCGGGGAATGCCGTGGCCCGCACCACCAACCGCCTGTCCGCTCGGACAGTTTCGACCCTGAAGAAGCCCGGCCGCCACGCGGATGGTGGAGGCCTCTATCTGTCCATCTCGCCCGACGGCTCGCGTCGGCGTTGGGTATACCTGTTCCGCTGGCGAGAGCCCGGTCAGACGGGTGTGGGCAAGCTGCGCGAGATGGGTCTGGGTAGCGCCAGCACCGTAAGCCTCGCCCGTGCCCGCGAACTGGTCGCGGCCGCCCGTACACACGTCGCGAACGGTGTGAACCCGCTGGCTCTGCGAGACGTGCAGCCCGAGAAACGGGTGCCCACATTCAGCGAGATGGCAAAGGAGGTTGTCAGTACCCTTGAGACCGGCTGGAAGAACCCGAAACACCGGGATCAATGGCGCATGACCCTAACGCGCTACTGCGATCCAATTGGGAGCGTGCCGGTCGATCAGGTCACGACCGAGCAGGTGCTGACCATCCTAAACCCCCTGTGGACTAAGGTGCCGGAGACAGCTTCGCGCCTGCGCGGCCGGATCGAGAAGGTGCTGGATGCCGCTCGGGCCAAGGGGCACAGGACAGCCGAGAACCCCGCTCGTTGGCGCGGCCATCTCGATCATCTGCTGCCCCGCCGCCAGAAGCTGACCCGCGGGCACCATAAGGCGCTCCCATATCAGGAGGTTCCTGCCTTCATCGCTCGCCTGCGTCTAAGCGGGTCGATCAGTGCGCTGTGCTTGGAGTTCGCGATCCTGACCGCCGCTCGTAGCGGTGAGGCTATGGGTGCGGACTGGAACGAGATCGATCTTGACCAGGGAACTTGGACATTGCCGAAGGAGCGGATGAAGGCCGGACGCGAGCATCGGGTACCGCTGCCGCGCCGTGCCCGCGAGATCCTGGTGGAGCTCCATGAGGTGCGCCGAGCCGAGTTTGTCTTTCCTGGCAACAAGCCTGGGCGACCGCTGTCGACTATGGCGCTGGAGATGTTACTGCGTCGGATGGAGGTGGATGCAACGGTGCACGGGTTTCGATCGTCTTTCCGGGACTGGGTAGCGGAGCAGACGAGCGCGCCGCGTGAGGTGGCCGAGGCTGCACTAGCCCACACCAACAAGGATAAGATTGAGGCGGCCTACTTTCGGACAGATTTGTTCCAGAAGAGGCGTGATCTGATGCAGGCCTGGGCGGATTTCTGTGCCCGGTAATGCCATGCCGGCTGTCAACGTGTCCGATTGGAATTGGAGATGCATGACCAGGGTGAGCGGCTTGAAAAACTTTTCGCGGAAGGCTTCAAAGAACCATACTGGACGCTTGAGCAGGTTATAGCTTGGATTGCGTACAGGAAGCCGCGTATCGCAGGTGCAGTCTCTGACAGCAGTCTTGAGGATATAGACTGCGAGCGTTCGGAAATTGACTTAAGATTTTGGCACAAAATGATAGCGCCAGTGATCGTAAAAATCGAAGGCATCCCGAGAACTGTCGTCTGGGATGCCCTGCATTCGGCAATAACAGAATTGAGATTTCAATTGAAAGCCGGAAAAATCGTTGCAACTTGGAAGTGGCAGGAAAGGGAACGAGCTGCGATACCGAAGTTGCATTGGATTGATCACGGCATTAAGTGCAATAAATTCGACTATCTAGATGTCAAAGGAGGAAATCCGAAAGGAGGAAGTTTGATTAGGCTGGATAGGGGAGAGGTGCTGAAGCTGTGGCCGGCGGAAACGCCTAAAATCTCAGCCGAGAATCGAGCGACTGAGCTTCTGAAGGGGCTGATGGAGCAATCCCTCGAGAATCCTGCCATGACTAGGGATGATGCCATCCAATGGGCCAGAAATCAGGTTCCATCGCTTGGAGTACAAGCAGGACTCCGAGCTTGGCGCGCTGCCGTGAAACAGGCCGGAGCGAAAGCGTGGAGCAAGGCAGGCCCTAGATCGCGGGCTAATCGAAACGGTACGCCAACTTAATCGGAACGGCTGGTTCGAGCCGGAAATTTGAAGCACCTCTCGTGCATCGACCGAGGCGATCCCGGCACATGCACGAGAGGTAAACATGAACGAGGTTTTGAGCTACAGCATCGCGGATGCGGTGAAAGCGAGCGGCGTCGGCCGCAGCTTCCTGTATGAGCAGATCAAGGCCGGCAAGCTGAAGGCACGCAAGCTCGGCCGTCGGACGCTGATACTGGCGGCGGACCTGCAGAGCTGGTTGGCCGCTCTACCCAAAATCTAGGCGGGAGCAAAATCATGCTCGATTTCGCCCAGGCCTCCCCGACCGAAACAGCCGAGGTAATCGAGACCACGGTAGACGCAGAGGCTGGTACCGTCCAGGTGCGCCCGAAACTCGGTCGCCTCAACGCCACCGCGTTGCTGGCCAAGAGGCTGCCGACGATCGAGCACATCGTGCCCGGGTACATCCAGCCCGGCCTTTCGATCGTCGCCGGCAAGCCGAAGACCGGCAAGTCATGGCTCTCGCTGGGCTTGGCCGTCGCAGTTGCCACCGGCGGGCCGGCGCTCGGCAACGTGCCGGTGAAGCAGGGCAGCGTCCTCTACCTCGCCTTAGAGGACAACGAGCGCCGCCTGCAGCAGCGTCTGCGCCAGATCCTGCAGGAACAAGAGGTCGCCTTGGACGGCCTCTACTTCGAGACGGAGTGCCCGCGCTTGGACGCGGGCGGGGCCGAAGCGATCCGTGAATGGGTCGATGCGACAGAAGATGCGCGGATGGTCATCGTCGATGTGTTCACGAAGATCCGGCCGGAGCGCAGCAGCAGCGAGACCGGCTACGAGTCGGACTACCGGGCTCTGATGCCGCTGAAGCAGCTCGCAGACGAAACCAGCATCGCAGTCGTCGTGGTCCACCACACCCGCAAGATGGCCGCGGAGGACCCGTTTGAGACCGTCTCCGGCACGAACGGGATCACGGGTGCCGCCGACACGATTCTGATCCTAGATCGGGGCGGCCAGGGTACGACGCTCTATGCCCGCGGACGCGACATCGAGGAAATCGAGACTGCCCTGCTGTTCGACAAACAATCCGGCGCCTGGTCTGCACAGGGACCTGCAGCAGAAGTGAGACGCAGCGACGAGCGGCAAGCAATTTTGGCTGCCTTAGCCGAAGGGGCCAGCCCGATGTCACCGACAGAGCTGAGCATCAAGCTTGACGTGCCCAACGCGAACGTCCGGCAACTGCTCCAAAGAATGCTGTCATCGGGTGAGGTCAGCAAGCGCGGACGCGGCCTGTATGTTCTCAACGAAGAGGGCGATGGGGAGGTGGTCATCGAAGAATAAGAGCTGAAGTCATCGCAATCCTGAGACAACTGGGCGGTCGAAGCGGCTGTGATCTTGTGACCGTTGTGACCGCCCCTCTCTCACCATCAATCGAGAAAAACGCACCATGACTCGTTTCGTGTCCATCGCGACCGCCATAGCAGAAGCCGCAGCCTTCCATGGCCGCCAACCCACAGCCGAACAGTACGCCAGAATCGAGAACGCCTTGCGAGAACAAATAGTCATCGACTTCGAGGCCGGCCTCGCTGGGGTCTGCTACGGTGAGGGCTTCGTCGTAGACCCCGCCGCCTTCGTCGCAAACGAGCTGACGCGCCCGTGGATCGAGACCAGATCGACGCCGTGGGCTGCTTCTCGCTCCGCACCCGGCTTCTAGACACTCACGACCTTAACCTCGACGCAGCTCGGCAACCCGCTGCTGAATGCGCCGGGTCGGCCAGTATTGAGTTGGTCGGCTCGGCCGCTTCGGAGGAGCCCGCTTTCGGGTGAGATCCGTGCCCTCCGCCGCCTTAGCTTACTTTGGCTCATGGCAGGCGGGTTAATGGGGTGAGGCTATGAAGCAGCCGGATGGGTAGACTAGCTAGGTCTCCGCCAAGAGATACGGCTATGCTGCCCCTGCCCGCTCGCTTCGCGCCGGGTTCACCCTGGCGTTTGAGCCGCTGTCCGTTCATCCGTCCTCGCGGCAGACAGTGTCTCATTTTGAGTCTAGAGCCGCACGCTACCGCGGCCGTTTCTCGCCCGTTCGCTCGCGGTCCGTCTCCGATTGGCATATGCTTGGCGCCAAGCAGGAGGACGATTGTGCCGCGGAAATGGACCCACAGGGCGTGCTTCGAGTCATACGATACAGTTGCGAAAAATCCGCGCTGGAGCTGGTCTGCTCGGAATGAAGCACGCGGAATCGTTGCAGTCACATTCTGGCAGGATCGATTTGAGCGAGGTACGGCGCTCTATCGCTCACATACACACTCCCACGATCCGAATTGGCTGAGATCACCTGGTCTGCCTGAGCTGATCGAAAATCTAGCTTGGGCTCGCGACAACTGCGATGGAGTCGTGCGAATCATAATAGCAATTCCTAAAGATCGGAATGCATCCCCTAGGGAGATCAAGGAATGTTTTCCGAAGCCTGAGATTAGGATGCGCGTGACCATGCTAAACGAGGCAACGGGAGAGTTTGTCTGCGAACGCATTGATGAGGCTGTTTGATGCCGACCCCGCCAAAGGCCAGAAACGCCCGGCCGACGTGATTGGCAGCGCCAGACCCGGCAGTCTGCCCATCGTGCCGATCGGTCTGCTGGGTGTTCGTTCGCAATCCTGACGGGCGCTTTCAGCCCTAGGCGCTGCTCCGCACCGACCTGGCGCGCGAGCCCGTCTAGATCGCGTTCTGATTCGCGTGCCGCTGGAACGTCGGGGCTAATTGCCAGAAGGACCTTACTCATCTCAGCGTCGAGACCTAGCGGCAGTGGTTGGCCAGGCGATTGCCCGCACCACGCCCTGCCTTGTCCCCCCTGTTCCCGATCGTCACGTTGCTGGCCGCATGGCTGCCGGCTCAACAACGGCGACGCATCGCAGGAAAGGGCCGCTCGCGGGCGAGCGGCCCTGGTGTGCTGTCGACGATGTTGCTCAGGCGGCCTTGCTGAGCGCGGTGTCCTCGTATTTCTTCGCGTCCTCAGCGGTGAAGGCAGGCCCGGCGACGGGGATAGGCAGATCTTCACGGTTGCCACGCGCTGTGATGTAGCGCTTCCAGACATCGTACTTGACAGCGTCGCTCAGCTTGTCGGCCACCAGGAAATAGGTCACGAGGTGAGCCATGCGGTCGCGCGCGTCCGTGCTGGCGTCGATCGTTCCACCCGACTTCGTGATGATGTCGCGCCAGCAATCCGAGGTCATGCTCCAGTCGGGGACCTGGTTGATCCGGTCGATGACCTCGTCGAGGCTCATCTTACCGAGTTTGACCGCCCGCAGAACGCCGTCCACCAGCGCCACCTGAGCCGCCGGCTTGAACAGCAGAGAGGTCTGCGACGTGTCCTCACGCATGGCCGGGATCTTCTTCAGGTCGCCGAGTGCCGTCTTGAATGCGCCGATCCGTTCCACGAGTGAGGTCCAGAGATCGCTGACATACTGCGTGTACTCGTCCAGCTGGTCGTCATCCGGCCGATCCTGAGGGTCGAGCTTCGGTATGTCGTGGTGGGCGAGAATCAGCCGCACGGTCTCGTAGACGACCCCAATCGTTGTGAGGCGCGTACTGCGGACGCCCAGCGTGTTGTTTTTCCACTCCACGACGTCCTCGGGTTCACCCCCGGACTTGCGGGTGGCGAGAGGGTTACCCTCCGCGAGGATGCGGCGCGCGACAATGGCGTATCCGTCGTCCTCGCTAGTGATAATATTGTCGCTGCGGGTGGTGGACTTGGCGTAGCGGTTGACCGTGTTGAAGATCCGGCGCGTTTTGATGTCTTCCTCGTGCTCGATGAAGATGACGCAGACATCGTCGTCGCCGACGGTCGAGCTGAACGGTCCCTGGATATCACCCTGTTGGGCCATACGGAGCGCAATGAGGCGATGTTGCCCGTCGAGCACGATCAGCGATCCGCGATCGATGGTGAGGAAGCCGATCTGCTGCGATACCTGCTTATACGCGACAGGGACGTTCTTAGCTAAGTCCGTTAAGGACTCGAAGCTGATCGGGCCTCCGTAGACTAGAACGATGATCGAGCCGAAGAAGCGGTCGGCGTTGCGGACAAGGTACGGAGCAAGCTGCTTCTTGATCCGGGGCATGTCGGCGTTGCGCTGCATGCGCTCTTCAATGCTGAAGCTCGTCCACCCGTCCATCTCGCGGGGCGGGCGCACCGCCTGCACCAGATCACGCACCTTCATCGTGGCCTCGTAGTAGATGGTCGTTCCGAGCTTGCCTTTAATCGCAGGAATGAGCAGGGCCATGATTTCAGTCCTTCAGTTGGAGTCAGCGGGGGAGGCCGGGGGTCGCCCGGTTGCACGGAGGCTGGAGCCAGCCAACGAGGTCGTGCTCGAGCAGCGCGCGCTCGCGCCCGACTTCGACTAGAAACCAGGAGAAGCGCATCTCTCCGAAGCGGTGGCGGAGGGCGAGGCGCAACAGATCGTTCTCAGTGACCCAATAGTGCTGGGCGAGACGTTGCCGCAGATTGATCGTGCGGCCGACATAGAGGATGCCGCGGAGGTCGTGGATGAGATATACGCCGCCAGCCTCGGGAACGAGGACGGACTGAAAGGCGCAGAAGGGTGCCGATCCGTCGACCTCGCGCTTCGGTTGGGGGCACAGGAGCGCCCGTCGCAGCTCGCGCGACGTTCGCAGGCTGTCATGCGAATTAGCGGGACGGGCGTGCAAATTCATAGACGCTACCCCTCTGTTTGCGCTCAAGGCCGTCGTGTTTGCGCATCTGAGCAATCTGTATGCGCAAACATCGATCTTGTTTGCCCGTGGCGCAATGAAAATTCTGCAAACAATTTCAAACGTCGTCATGTCGACATGCAGACATGACGACCATTGATGGTGGAGTGAATGTGATCTGTGCTAGAAGCTTGGCAATGAGATTCTCGGAGGTATTGCATGCCTGCAAAGGGCAGGCCCCCATCACGGCAAGGAAAGGGGCAGATCGGTGGACACTTCCACACAGAAGTAATCCGGAGATTCAGGGTAATCGCCGCCGAGAAGGGCCTAACCGTTCAATCTTTGCTCGCCGTGGCGATCAATGACCTCTTCGAGAAGCACGGGCATCCACGCATTGCCGACCAGCAGCGCCTGCCACGAGGTGGAGTTCGCGACGAGGTGGCGGAGTGAGTGCCTTCGGGCTGTAATGGAATGCACGCATTAGAGCAACATGTCCAAGATAAAATGGAGTGTTTACCGCTCTGGGTTCCACCGTATGCATGGCTGCGATCTGTAGATGACCTAAGCTCTATTAGGGTCATCTCTCATATACTCACCAGCCCGCGATCGCGTCCGCCGCGCTCGTGCATGGTCCCGTAGTAGCGCACGTTAAGTCAAAGCCGGACCGCCGTCGGGAAGGCCGGCTGAGCTCTTCACGAAGCCGTTTCGGCGTCGAAAGGCGATAAAGCAAGGAACGGAGCCGACGCGGCCGGTCGTAATGTTGGAAACGGTCATCGTTGTGGCTAAGGATCGTCAAATAGTGCACTGATGCCAACAAAAAACGTACAATGCTCGACAAAATTCCCCTTGCGATTGCAAGCTGTTAGCGAGCGAGCTCGTGGTGCATTCGTCGGTCTCTATGCGCTGGGGGGCACCCTCGACGATGCCCGGACTAGGCTTTAGCTTCAACTGTCTGCTCGCCGACCCCCCCCCCCCCCCCCCCCCCCCCCGAGCACGCCTGTGCCAACTCAAGGACTTCCTCTCCGCCCGGATGCTCGAAGGACGTCCGCAAGCTTGTCTTGCCGGCACGTGAGACGATCCTCAGGCATCCCAAGCACCCGCCGTATCTTGGTCTCTAGCGCCTCCCTTTCTACCGCCTCGATTCCATTCGCAGCATAACGGGACCGCCCGAGAAAGATTGGGCGCCGCCCCTCCTCGTAGATGCGATCGTGGAGGTCTTGGCGTGGGAGGGAGACCTTGGTCGATCGGGTCACGAGCGGAAGTCGGGCGTCAAAATCGAGTATCCTGTAGAGGGTTGCCCGCCGCTCCCCGACGTCGACCGCGATTACATCCACCTCGTCTAGCCCGCCGTGAATCACAGTCACACATGCGACGAGCCCGCGGATCGCCAAGGGCATCCTATCCAAGGCGTCACGCCGGAAGTGCAGGAAGCTCCCTGCCCGATGCCCGAGTTTCTGCTCAGCGGCCTCAGCAGCGGCCGCAGCAAGTGTATCGAGGCTGCCTAACGAAAACAGGAAGGCGGTGCCTGCCTCCTCAGCCTTCGACAACGAAGAGAAGAAGTGCCGTACATCTCGGCGAAGCCGTTCCGACAGGCTGGTGCCCGAGCGGCGCCCAAACTTCCACATCGCAAGGAAGAGGGTCAGATCTTCGCGTCGGGAGGTTTCCGATGCAATCAGTCTGTCGTGGCCGATCAGATTGGCAGCGAGGCGTGTCGCACGCTCGAGCGACAATCCTGCATCCCTTAAAGCCGCTGATGTCGAAGGGGGTATCTCGTCTCGCAAGGGCGCGCGGCCCAGTTCGAGCCAAGACGTAGCCACGTCGTCGACCAAAGGGGCGAACCGGCTCCGCTCGACGCCAACCTGTATGCTCCGCATCGAAGGGCCGAGCTCGATGCCTGTGGGCCACTGACGTTGCCGCGATTGACGGCGCTCCAGAAAATCCTGCTCGTCCTCTGCCTGCCGGAATGCGAAAACCACCCCGGGCGCGACCGCGACCGGGTCACGACCGAGCGCCTCCGCGACCAACTCACGGAGTTCTAATTGAGTGAAGTATTTCTGGAAGGTGCCGCGCGAGGTGAGGTGTCCGTCCCCATGGGTCTGCAGCCCGTCCGAGGGACGCTGGCCTGTCATCATGACAGAGACAGCGAGGACGCGGCGCGCGAGGGAGAAGGCTCGGCGGAGGACCTCGATCCGCTCGCCAGGGGTTTCGATCACGTTAAGGACGAAACCGAGGTTCACGACCTCGGCCTCCAGCCGTGCGGCGGCTGGCGCGAAGTAGGGATCCCAGCCGGACGCCTCGACCCCGCTCTCCTGAAGGGCGCGAACATCATCGCCCTGACCGCATCCGTAGTCGAACACGGAGACCCCGTCGGCAATGAAGCCTTGTAAGACGAGCTGCTGCATCGGGGTTGATAGCCGATTACGGGCGATGGCCGTCCGGTGACGGGCGACTGGGGCAGCGCGATCGGCTAAGCGATGGCCGATCACCACAACACCCGCGTCCTCCAAGCGCTTCTCCCAGGCGTTGGCGGTGCCAATCCGGTGTGGATCAGCGAATAGGCCGCGCTCGACGGCTTGTCGCGTGAGGTCCGCGAACAGCTCAACCCGCGGGTCGTCGGCCCTCAGGAGCAGCTCCTTCCGATGCAGGATGGGCGGGTTGTCGCGGCGCGTGTAATCGTCATGGTCCACGCCATCGACCCTAGGACGCCAGGCATGCCGAAGACGTGGAAAGGCTGCTGTGTCGAAATCCTCGTAGGCGAGGAGCGTGACGCCTTTGGGGGTGATCTTGGCCACGTTCCAGTGCTCGCCGATGCACGCCCGCGCAGCTTCGATCGGTGCGCGCTCATCGTCCGCTAGCTCACCTAACGCGGAGATATGGACGTAGACGGCGCCTCCGACGCGCTTGCCAACCCTGCGGGTTGACTTGAACCTGCCGGAGCACGACTTGACCTCGCCGTGTCGTAGCATTGTCCTCTCAGCGTCACATACAAGACAGGGAGGATAATCGGCCGATGAAGGGTACGTCAGCACTCAGGTGCGGAGCGGATCGCGCCCTCTACACCGTCCATCCGTGATCGTCACGCGGCCTTGCGGAGCATCTCCTCGAGATTATCAGACAGATTCCATATTGGGTCGCCATCCCCGTCCCGAAGCATCTGCAGAACGTGCGGAAGGCCGGCTGCCGCTAGGTCGGAGGCGATCGACATGATCCGGCGCGGCTCGGCCGCGATCTTGATGTCATCGGTCCGCGACATGGCAATCAAGGTGAGCGCCTGGATACGCCATGGATCGCTGGCAAAGATTGCGCCGGTGATCATCTTGTACGTCTTGCGGTTCGGCAGGTCGGCCGGCGCGAGCTCTAGGCGAACGGCCACGCAGAGGGCGAGGAACCAGATGTCGACCTGCCGGGCGAACGGCGCATCGTCGGACACTCGATCCTCGTTGTAGCGCTTAATCTCGTCCTGGAACTCGAACGGCACCATAATGTCGATATTTGCAAAAGGATTATGCTGGCGATCGGCCATCGTGCTGCCCCCCTGCCCGGCCTTAGGATACCATCTCGAGTTCTTCAGCATCGAGCCGCCGCCGGCAGACGTTGCATTCCTGCCGGTGATTGCAGCCGCACTTGAGCACCGTCCGTTTCGCCGCCCTCGAGTCGTTCACGAGCATCCGCGGGAAGTGGGCGGGGTTCGTCAACGTGACCACCGTACCGGCGGTCTTGTCGATGATTTCCTCGCAGCCTTCGATCTCGGAGTGGGTCAGGAATAAGACGAGTTGAGCGCTCTCTTGGATCGCCTTCCGCAGAACAGAGCGCTTGACGTATCCGCTCATCATGCCGAGTGGGGTGTCGATGACGTTGGGTGCCTCTACCTCGCTTACCTTAGTCAGGGCGAGGATGAAGGCTAGAGTGAGAGCCCGCCGGGACGCGCCGTTCAGGTCGCGGTCCGGATTCAGGGTGCGGCGGTCTGGCCCATAAACGATGATATCGAACTCGGCGCTGATCTCCGCCTGCTGGATGATCGCTCCCTGTTCCGGGTCGGCTCCGATCATCTCCAAGAAGATGGAGTTCATCTCGGCACTAACTTTGCGCAGCTCGTCGGTCGTGATGCGGTCGTACGCCCTCTTCAACACGGAAGAGATATCCTGTACGACGTTGAGCTCGGCCAGGACTCTCACCCCTTTGCTCTGTTCGCCAACCAGCCGGGTCCGCTCGGCCTTTAGGCGCGTCTGGTTCTCGCGCAATCCCTCGAGCCGAGTCTCGGCCCTAGTCTTCAGATTGAGGTGCTTGTCCCGCTGTTCCTTGGCGAACTTCTTGGCGTCCTGGATCTCGCGGATGTGCGTGTCCTCGAGCTGGTCGATTTGAGCCTCTAGGGCCTTTAGCTTGCGGCCGGCCTCTTGGCGCATGTCGCTGTAGTGGTGGCGCTGCTCCACGATCCGGGCGTAGTCCATGATCCAGCCGACGGTCACCCCGCCCTGCGCTGGCTGGGCCGGCCGCAGATCCCTCGAATGGAAGTAAAGGTCCGTCACGATCTGTTTGACATCATCGGCAGCGCGGCTCTTCTCGATCAGGCTACGGATATGGTTACCCCGGCGCTGCGCCCCGTCCGGGTCGTCGGAAGCCTCCTGGCGTGCTGGGTCGAGACATTCCCCGCAGATGCACATGCCGGACGAGAGCCGCTCCTCAAGAACGGGTACGGTCGTGTTTGGGATCTCGTTCTTGTCCTTCAGAGAGTCAAGCTTCTCGAAGACGGGCCCGAGCGTGGTGGACAGCAGGTCGCGGGCGAGCGGCCTGCCGGTAAACAACGTGGCATGCTCCTTGGAAGCGGCGGCGATCAGTCCGTCGACCCGCTTAAGGCTAGCCTTGGCCGCCTCAAACTCCCGTTGCAGTTTTTCCTTGTCGCCCTTCTGCAGAGCCTCGCTCAGTTGCCGCTCGCGCTTCGCTAGGTCGGTGTCCCAATTCGTAAACTGCTCGTTGGCGTCGTCGCGTTCCTTCTCGATTGACTCGATATCGGTGTCGAGCTTCTCGAGTTGTACGGAGACTCGCTGGATGTCACTCCCGCCGCCAATGGATCGCGCCTGCTTGTTGACTTCCGCTTCGGTCCTCTTGATGTGCTTGGCGGCATTCTCCAACACGTCTAGGCCAAGGAGCGAGCGGATCGCGCTCTGGACACGCTGCCTCTTAGTCTGAATCGACACCTCAGCCTCGATGAAGCTGAGCGCGCGGTCGCCGTCCGTGAAGAAGACCTCTCGGAGTTCAGTCGGTAGCTCGTCCGTGATCAAAGCCTCGGGAGACTGGACCTGCCGAGTGCCTTGGGAGGTGCTCTCCCAAACCTTCATCGCGCCGCTGCTTCTGCTCCAGCGAGCTCCGGCGATCTCCTCGTCTACGGTCCGGAGGAGCCGGTACTGGCGCCTGATTTCGTGTCCCTTGTTCAGGCGCACCACCTCGAACTCGACGTCGACCGAGATCGGAACTCGCGCTCCCTCGGTCTCTGGGTCCCAGTCGATGGGGTGAAGCCGGAAATCCGCGCCGCCCCCAGGCAACGCCGCGTCCCCGTACAGAGCCCACTGCAGGGCCGTGAGGATGGTCGTCTTGCCAGTCTCGTTGGCCGCCCGGATCACGGTGAGCCGCTTCTCCGGGTCCGTCGCAAATTTCAGTTCGAGATCGCGAAGGAGGCGGAAGTTCTTGAAGGTGGCGCAAAGCAGTTTCATGTCGATCTCAGTCGATGTCGTTGGTTTGCACGCTGGCCTTCTGCATGCGATCTGCCAGAAATCGACCCATCGCGTTGCACTTCGAGTTAATATTTTGCTGTATATTGGTTGCGCTTATTTTATGTTGCCTCTCATAGTCAAGTATATCGCCGAGCGTCTCTTTGAATTCGTGGCGGTAGCCTGGACAACGCTCCTCCAGCTTATCGATCTCTTGGAAGATCAACTGTGCCACCAGCTTGCCGTTGAGGGGCATGCCATCCTCAATCAAGTTGCGACCGCGTCGGTCAGTTTAGAGATGATGCCGAGAGGTCCGTCGGACCTCCCCGCGTTGCGGGCGAGTTTTGCGAACTCACGGACACGCCGCAACTCTGATTTGATCAGCGTCCGGGCGTCCGCATCTATATCGTTTTCCATCCCCGGAGGAAGAGAAATCAAGTCGTGAACGATTCCATGAGCCTTCCCGATCGCTCTACAGGATCGTAAGAGGCGTCCTCGGCGTTGCACCCATTGCCTTTCGACGGTCGTGCTCGCTAAGACGTAGGCTCGGCAGATTTGCGGGATGTTAACGCCCTCGTCGAGCACCCGCTTTGCCGTGAGGACTTGGAGCTCGCCGGCTTGGAAGGACCGGATGATGTCTCGCATCCGCGGGCGATCAGCGGTCTCTTCGGCTGTGAGCTGGTGGAAGAGCAGGCCTCGCTGCCTAAGCAAGCTGTTTACCTGGTTAAGCTGATCCGGACCTTTGTCGCTCGCATAGATCAGCGTGTAGCGAAGCGACTTGAGGTCCTCGCTGTCGAGCAGGCGGGCCAGCATTCCGATTTTCCCGCTCGCGGTCTCCAAGAGCGCCCTGCGGTCCCGCAGGAGCTTCGAAAGGAGCTCGTCGGGTTTCCCGCTGCCTTGGCGCCAGGCGTTCTTCTTGATCTGAGCGGAGAGCTCGCGCCACTCGTCCATTTCGTCAGCGCCTAGCTGGACCGGGTGGACGTGGTAGTCGTAGGGAACGAGGCACTTCCCAATGGCCTCGTCCATCGTGAACCGGAACACGACCTCTCCGAAGAAGGCGAAGATCGCCTCGGTCCCGTCAGGATCGTACTGCCTGACGGGTGTCGCGGACAAGGCGAGCCGGTGTTCGAAAAACTCGGGCTGCCGCGCGATGAAACTCTCCCGTCCGAGGTTGTGCGCTTCGTCAGCCACGAGCAGGCGGTCTACTCCCTTCATGCTCCCGAGCATTGCCTGGAACTCCGGCGAGCAAAGAAGGTCGTGGCTGACGACGATCGCCTCCACGCGCGAGATTCCTAGCTTGAGCCGGCGCCCGATCGCCTGGATCTCGGCTCGCCTGGCGCCGGCGCCATGAACTGTGGTCACATTCGTCGGCCTGATCCCGAACGGCTCGATCTCCTCGCACCATTGCTGGACGAGCGGAACGTAAGGTGCGGCGACCACGATCAGGAGCGGCAGGTCAGTCTTCTCGAAGAGACGGTGGGCGCAGACCATGGACGTGATGGTCTTGCCGGATCCTGTCGCCATCTCTAAGACGCCTCGGAAGCCGGCGCCAACCCACGCATCTACCGCCCGTCCTTGGTGGTCGAAGTCGCCGGTCCAGCAGTCAAGGCCGGGCGGTAACGCGAACCCGCCTGTTGCATGGGGCGGCTCGTCGGTCGGCGGGGGGCGCACCTCCTTGCGATGTGAGGCACGATCGTAGAGGCGTCTCAGATCATCCTCTAGGGGAAGCGAGTCGCTCTCCCCGAGGGTGCGGAGCAAACCGTCGGCGACCGCGCGAGGTGCCGGGATGACGATGCACTCCTCGTCGTATCCTTCCCAGAGTTGCCGGAACTGGAACGCAAGCTGTGTCGCGATGTATCTTTGCGTTGCATCGAGCCACGAGCGCGAGATAGTTACCTGCTCGTAGTTGCGCTTGAGCCCCGCGGCTGTGAAGTTCGTCGAGCCGTGCGCGACGAGCGTGCGGTTCTCGCCGAGATCGAACATCCAGACCTTCGGATGGAAGATCGAGTTGCGCAACATGGCGATCCGTAGCTCCAGCCGCCCGGTTCGCAAGAGGTGCGCGAGGCACCGCAGCGTATGCTGCGAGATTGCGTCCTCGGTCAGGAGCAGGTCCCTGAGCACGGCGTCGGCGACGACGCCGACATCCTTGGTTCCGTCCGCGATCGCTACTTGGTCCTCGGGGCTCAGGAACGGGCTGACGATCAGCCGGAACGGCTTGCGGCCTCCCCGCAAGAATGTCGCCAGTCCAGGGGCGATGTCCCGCAGCGATTGGCTCGAGAAGAACCCCACCATGCAGTCGACGCCCGCCGCCCCGGCGAACGATGGGATTAAAACCTGTCCTACGAAGTCGTCGTGGGGCAGGATGTAGAGAGGGCGCACTTCGTCAAGCCACCCGTCCTCCGCTGCTCCCCGCTCGAGCGTGGCCGAGAGGTCCGTCCGGCTCGCAAGTGCCCTCATGCGTACAGTCCCATTCGTATCTCAGTCGGATCTCGGCGGCCACAGGCGCTGACGCCAACGAACCAAGAGCCTAGACGGTCGAGGCTAACCTACTTGTGGCAGGCTAGGCAGGCCTTCGCAGAGCCGTAGACCTCATCGAGCTCCATTGGGCCGCTCCCCGGACGAAGGGGGTTGACCGGCCTGCGCTGCTCGAGGCGCGCCAGCCGGCGCTCGTGGTCAGCGCGGATCTGGGCGATGCGCTCGGGGCGCGCCAGCTCCTCGAGGGACTCGCCCTGGCTCCAGGTGAACGGCGATCCGTGCTCCACCGCGTTCTTCTCGTAGCGTTTGGCCTCCTCGTATGCCTCGGGGTGCTCCTCGAGTAGCCGGACCCACTCGATCTTCTGCTGGAAGAAGCAGAAGGTGCAGCCGGAGCGGGAGCGCCAGCGATAGTAGTCTGGCAGTCCGACCCCGGACGCCTCCAGTATGTCGACGACCCCGGCCTTGTTGATACCACCATCCCGAAAGGGCAGGCGAACCGAAAGGTTCTTGTGGGTTGAGTTGTAACCTTCGCGGTAGTCCTCGTCGGAGCGGATCGCCACGTAGGACACAACCTGCGTCCCGGCATCGAGATCAGGCCATAGCCAGTCCTCGAATGGCTTGATCTTGAGCTGGCGCGTGCACCAGCGCGTCCGGGGCGACGGCAGGAAGTGCTTGTACTGCCGGAGCCAGAAGTCGAAGTCGCGGTCCGGGTTAAGGCGCTCGATCGGCTGACCGAGGAACCCTTCGAGGCGGCCGAGGAACTCATAGACCTCAGGCAGCTCCTTACCGGTATCGGTGAAGAAGTACTCGAGCGTCAGTTCGGGGTAGTTCTGCCGCATGAACACTGCCAAGGCGGCGCTGTCGCGCCCGCCGGACAGGCCCAGAACGTGGCGGACCTCGGTCATCTGACGTGCTTCCCGTTCCCGTTAGGTTTTTTGCCGGCCGTTGCCGCGGGGGCGCGCGGGAGGACGCCGGCGGAAATCGCCGTCGGCTCCGACGTACCTAGCCTCGCCCCGGCCTCCGCGATGGCAGCAAGGGCGACGTCGCGATGGACCCCCGCGCTCGAGATCAGATCCATCAGCTCACGCGCGAGGTCGCGGGCGGCCTCGATCTCCTTCGGGGAGACGTCGAAAGCGGGTACGACCGGCTCTGCGCGCCTCGGATCGCCGATGACAATAGCCATAGAGACACGGCCTTCCCGGCCCTTTACGTGCGCCACGGCCTCCGCGCGAAGGAACTGCTGCGCGAGGACGGCGATCTCGGCCCGGGCCCGGTCCACGTCGCGATCCACCCAATCTCGAGTAGGCTTGTTGGCGGCCAAGCTGGCGATTGCCTCTAGGTCCCCGCGCTCCCCCCCAAACGTAGAGAGCCGCACGGCGAAGGCGTCGAGCCTGAAGTCGCCGGTAAGACCGCGGACGGTAAGCGCGCGCCTCCTGAGCTCCTCGAATGCGCCCGCTCCCTTAAGGGGCACGCGCAACTCGCTCAGGAGCCGATCCTCGAGCTCGTTGAGCAGCATCGGATAGGCATCGGCTAGCTCCCGCATGCCCTTTGCGACGGCCTCAACGATTCCGGTGGCCTTCGCGCCCGAGACGCCGCCGCGGCCACTGAACGCGGTCGGCAGGTCGTCGAGGATCAGGCGATTCGGGTCGTTGGCGTCCTTCACGAGCTTGCGCAGGCGCTCCGCGTCTGGCGGGAGCTGGCCCGTTTTAAGCGTCCACGGATGGAGACCGTCGACCACGGCGACCAGCCCGCGCGCCACCGAAATCGGCTCGTTAGCGTCCACCCCCGAGCCGCACGGAACCAGCTGCGCCACAATCTCGGACAGGCCGGAGAGGACCGCGCGATGCAGAGGCGAGAACTCGGACCAGCGCACCCGCACGGTGTCCGGGTCCTGCAGCAGACGGTCGACGTACATCGAACCAAGCCGAGACGTGAAGATGCCGTCGAGGTACAGCGAGAGCCGGTCGGCGCGGGATAGATAAAAGGCTGTTGCTAGGATGGGGAGCAATCCTTCGCGCACGCCGTACGGGGCTTGGCGCCAACGCTCGTAGAGCCCCTCCAGCGAGGCCCCCTTCGCGCCTGCTTTCTGGAAGAAAACGTCCGCTACCCTCCAAAGCTCGGACAAGCGCGCCGCGCCTTTGGTCGATGGGTCCACAAAGCGCGCCGTGTGATCGGCCCCCCCAGGGATGTGAAGGCCCGTGCGCTCCAGGAGCGAGGCATAGAGCCCCGCCTCGGCGGGCCACCCCTCGATAGCGAGCCGATCCACCGAGGGACTCGACACCATTGCGTTTAGGAGCGCGCGCTGCGCGGCGACGGCATTGCTCGAGGGCTTGGTACGGTTGAGGAGCTCGTTCGGGATGATCGGGCTGAACTCGTACTGCTTGTCCGCAATCGCTGAGGCTAGCGCGCTCAAGCGCGCCGGACCGCGGGGAAGGACTCGCCCCCCGGCTGCGATTTCGTCGTCGCTCCATTCCCACTCCGCCGAGACGAGGGCCTCGCGCACCTGCTCCTGGATCTCTGCGGAGACCAGCGAGATCCGAGCCAGAACCTCGCGGCGGGCGACCTCGTCGCCACGCAGCTCAGGACGTTCCGAACGGATCGTCTCCAGGGCGATTAGCTCTGCCGCATGCTCTCGGATCGCCCAGCTGTTGCGCGTCCAGCCGATCACGACGGGATGATCGCCCTTTGCGGCTAATGCCCGCTGTACAATCTTCTTGAGGGCTCCCGGCTCCTCGTTGCGAGTCGCGATGATCAGGAGGAACAGGCCGGCCGCGCCTCCGATCAGCGTGCCGTCCCGCGCCCGCTCCACGGCATCCTCGGCGGCGCAGATGTCAAGTTCGAACCACCGTAGGGCACCGGTCTGGTGGTAATGCCGCTTTGCCAGGATGGGCTGAAGCGCAGCGAGCTCGCGGATACGCCCGAGATTAACACCGACCACCTTACCCCTGACCTCGCGGACCGCTCTCTCGATATCGAAGTCGCTGCCGGCGAAGATCGCGTACCCGTCGAGATGACGCTTGTAGATGATGACCGACCATTCGGCGAGGTCGCGTAGGACACGGTCTGTGTCGTTAAGCGTGAGGTGAGGCAGGCAGATGCGAAGCATCTCCTTGCTAGCGACAAGGCCGGACCGCTCTTTGAACAGGTCGACGAGTGCGATTGTCTTGAGGACCTCAAAGTGAGCCCAGTCACCGCCCTTCGCCTCGCAGCGTGAGACGGCCTCGACGGCGAGCGACCATCGGTGTCCGTCAGGCGAGGATAGAATTGATGGCTCCAGATTGGCGCGCAGGTAGGCCCAAAGCTGGACAAGATCGTACGACTGACCGGAGGATAGTGGGGCTCCTTCGAGGAACTCGCGAAAGCCGAACGGCTCGGCCGAGTTGATGAAGCCGAAGATGCTCCTTTGGTTCTGGCCGAACCGGCGCCGCGAGATTGGGCCAAGAAGGCATGCGGTCGCGGGGTGGAGAGGCCAGCACCGATGCAAAATTTCGCCGAGGTCCGCGCCGACAGACGCTCGATTGTGCGCTATCACGGCGGCGACCTGCCCGGCGATGCCCCGGTTTGAGGCGGGTCGCTTCTGAGTCTCGAGAGCCCGGGCCACGAGCTCGATTTGCTCCTCCCCGGCGACATTAATCGGGATGTCGACGTAGCGCCCCTGGATCTTCAGCCACTCGTCGCGGGTCTCCCGCGAGAGGCGGTGGGCGTAGTCGTCGAAGGCTTGGTGGAGGATGCCAACTACGAGAAGGTGTCCGTCGCTCCGGCTCGCCGCCTCGGCGAGCAACTGGAAGAAGTACACGTCCTTCTGCGTCGACGCGGCATGCTCAAGGAGCTTGCCCATTTCGTCAATCAAGAGGAGGACGCGCGTCCTGGATTTCCTTGCGGCGGCGACGAGGCTGTCTAAAACATCTTGGGGGTCCTCGCCCGCGCTCGACGCCTTCGAGCAGGCGCGCATGCTCGCTGCGGCCGAGGTAAGAGCCGAGCAGATCAACACCTTCGGGTCGGTCCGCCGGCCGACGACGGGTAGGACCTCCCACTGCCGGGCGTCGTTGCGCAGGAAACCCTCTAATTTCACGGACAGAGCCTTCCCGAGGCCCTTCCGCGCCTCGGCACGAAGCTCGTCACCTTTGCCGAGCAGGGCGGCTAGAGCGAGAGCGATGCTCGACTTCCCACAGCCATACGGCCCCGTCCACGTAAAGGCGCCTTGCCCGGCCTCAGCGAACTGCTTAGCCATTCCTAGAAGGGCAGCGCCGGCCGATTGGGGGCACACGAAGCCCTCCAGGGCCGAAACGTCCATGTCGGCGTCGACGCGGACGGACCGGCGGAACCGACGGGAGATTCGAACGACGTCGGACAACGTCTTTTCG
Organism: Methylobacterium sp. 174MFSha1.1; assembly: GCF_900116815.1. Taxonomy (NCBI): domain Bacteria; kingdom Pseudomonadati; phylum Pseudomonadota; class Alphaproteobacteria; order Hyphomicrobiales; family Methylobacteriaceae; genus Methylobacterium; species Methylobacterium sp. 174MFSha1.1. The sequence continues at coordinate 47,554 of NZ_FPCB01000012.1, forward strand.
CTCATGCCGCCGCTCCCAGATCCATGCCCGAGTACATCGTTGCGATCAGCCGTTTCTCGTCCAAGCCGCGCAGATCGTGGGCGTAGATCTGCCGCAACCCGGTCGACTCGTCCCAGCGCAACTTCCCTGCAGTGATTTCATCTAGGCGGGCCAGCCGCTCGGAGGTCGCGTCCTCGTCAAGGAGGAAAACACGGCCGGGGGACCCGGGCTCGTGTACAATCGCCTCCAACGAGAACTCACGGCGGGTCGGGTAGAACTCGCGCCAGAAGGTGACGAGCGCATAGGCGAAGACCTGATCGGGAAGGGTCGCCTTCGGCCCCCGCCGAAGTTGAAAAGACCCGCTCGCGTCATGGATTTGAACCAATGACAGCTCAGTGAGGGGAGATTCGAGCCCTCCATCCTCGAAAGCCGCACGGCCGCCACCGGCTGTGCGTGCAGCGTAGGTTCGGATGAAGCAGTCGACGTCCCGTTTGAGGGTCATCTCCGTGATGCGCGTCTCGTTGAGGCGCTTGGCTTCGCGCAGCTCGTCGCAACGGCGCAAAAGCCTTTGACGCAGGAGGTCACGGGTGAAGAACGGCTCATTAAATTCATTGAATGCGTAGTACCAAGTCGCCGACCTGCCGGGGGTCGACGCTAGGTTCCAGTGGATGAGCCAGAGTGAACCGGGGTGCTCGAGATACGGATCCTGCTTGAGTATTAGCCGACCAATCGGAGTTGGCCGGATTTCACCAAGCCCATCGTCTTCCCAGGCGAGCATTCCGGACGCGATAGCCCAATGCCGGATGGATAGAACCATGTTCTTGCCGACACCGAAATCGGAAATCGCGCGCTCACTAGTGAAGATATGCTTCGTCTGATTCGAGCCGCAGCTCTCGACTGCGTCAAAAGCCTTCTTCAGCCATCCGTAGCGCAGCGGGAATGTTTCGTGCCCCGCGAATTGTAGACGCGCACCCGTCTCTTCGAACAAGCTTCTCATCGTTTTTGTAGCCACTGGATGGAATGTCCAGTCAAGGTTATGAGTATGGAATGACGGGGTCAACTGGACGGTGAGCCCAGGTGGCCCCACTCCAAGCCGGTTTTTCGAGGCGATTGATGCACCCCCTGCCTGCCGACGCAATCTATCTCGACCATAACGCATCGTCGCCCCTCGATCCCGCGGTCGCGGGCGCAATGCGCGAATATCTGACCAAATCCTTCGGCAATCCCCACTCTTTTGAACACGCATTCGGGTGGGCTGCCGGGCAAGCTGTCGAGAAGGCCCGCAGCGAGGTCGCCGCCGCAGTGGGCGCGGATCCAGATGAAATAGTTTTCACGTCGGGCGCAACCGAGGCAAACAACATCGCGGTCCTCGGCATCTGTCGCGCCCTACCTCGCGAGCGGAGACGCATCCTCGTGAGCGCGATCGAGCACAAGGCAGTCCTCGAGCCCGCCCTCGCAGCTAAGGATCTCTTCGGGGTTGAAGTCGAGATGCTGCCCGTCGGTGAGGACGGGATCGTCGATATGCCGCGGCTGCGCCAAGCGCTTGACGGGGGGGTAGGGTTCGTCTCAATCATGCTGATCAATAATGAGATCGGTACCCGACAGCCCATTGAGGAGATTGCGTCCACCTGTAGGGAAGCCGGCGCGATCTTCCATACCGATGCTGCTCAGGCACTTGCCGTCGAGGACCTCGACGTCCAATCATTGAGCGTGGACCTAATGAGCCTCTCGTCGCATAAGGCCTACGGGCCAATGGGGATTGGGGCGCTTTACGTCGCACGGGACGTGCCGATAAGGCCCGCCCCGCTCCTCTTCGGAGGCGGGCAGGAGAACGGCCTCCGCCCGGGAACCGTGCCTACCCCGTTGTGCGTAGGCTTCGGCGCCGCGTGCTCGTTGCTGATGAACCGACGGAGCTCCGACCGCGCCCGCCTTTCAGCCCTGCGGGCGCGCCTCCTCGGCCGAATCGTCGATGGCGTACCGACCGCGACATTGGTGGGCGATCCGATCCGACGCCATCCCGGCAACCTTAGTATCCGGTTTGCAAACGTGGAAGCCGAGCGGCTGATCGCCAACCTCCAGCCCCGCATTGCGCTATCAACCGGATCTGCTTGCACGTCCGGCACGCCGGAGCCCTCCCATGTGCTGACTGCCGTTGGCCTTTCGGTTCGGGAGGCTAGGGAGGTCGTACGCATCGGCCTCGGGAGGTTCACGACCACATCCGACGTCGACGCCGCCGCGGCGATCATCGTTCAGGCCGTGGCGGCGTGCGTTGACGCATAACGCTTCGATTAATTGGGTCGAGACGCGCTGATTAGGCATCAGCAGTTCGGGGGACTCCGACCTTGCGTTCTCGCTAGCGAAAATGGGCCTTTTGTTCATCGCTAGTATGCAGCCGGTCCGCAAGGCTGCCCCCCATTTCCGAATAAAAAATCGGGCTGCTTTTTCAGGGGCGCACAACCTTCTGTGTGCAAGCAACAAGCCCTGGACCTGCCACACGAGTAAGCAGGAACAGACTATGCTTCTCTTCCACGACATTATGCGCGCGCCACTAGTTGAGCTTGTCGCTTCACGAGGCGATCACATCGATCACAAGATCACCAACTGCCGGCCAGCAAATGTGTCCTCTGCTTCGACGTTGCTCGGCCTCGCCAAGGCATCATGCGCCCTAGAACGGTGATTGGCTCTGCGTTCACACGAGCATCTACGGTGCGCTGGCGAGCTCCAAACAACGACCGCAGCCTCGCCCTGCTTTGTCCACCGGAGTCCAGTCAGATCCAGCATCGCTGTTGGGGCCGGAGTTGGGGCCGAAATGACCGGCAATTAAAATATGCTAATCACTTCAACAGCTTGCGCTATAATAATGGCGGAAGGGGTGGGATTCGAACCCACGGTGGAGTTGCCCCCACGGCGGTTTTCAAGACCGCTGCCTTAAACCACTCGGCCACCCTTCCGGCCGCGGGTGCCTGAGCCCCGGGTGCCCTTTCTGTAGGGCGGGCGGCGGCGATGCGTCAACCGGGGTGCGGAGGGGCTGGGGGTGGAGGAACGCCTATCGCGCGGCGCCCGGGCGACGTACCGTGCGCGCCGGGACGAGGCGCGCGTCGGAGCGGCCCGAGGGAGACCCGCATGGGCTACGTGTACGATCATCTCCATCTGCGCAGTCGGGACGCGGTGGCGGCGGCGCGGTTCTACGTCGAGGTGCTGGAGGCGCGGGAGACCGGGCGCGAGGGCGGGGAGACGCCGAGCCGGATCATCCTCGATCTCGGCGGGATGAGGATGTTCATCGAGCAGGCGCCGGAGGGCACCGCGTCCGCCGCCGTGCCGCCCCATCGCGGCATCGAGCATATCGGGCTGCGCGTCGAGAACATCGAGGCTGCGGTGGCGGATCTCGCCGCCCGCGGCATTCCGCTGGTCTCAGGGATCACCGACGTGAAGCCGGGATTGCGGATCGCCTTCTTCGAGGGACCGGACGGCGTACGCATCGAGATCCTGCAGCGCGGATAGGCCCGCCCGCGGCCTCACTCCGCCACGTGCACCACGATCGGCTGGAGGCGGCCGCGCAGGGTCAGGGGCAGCGTGCGGGTGAAGCGGCCCGCCACGTCCGGCCCGGCGGCCGACAGGCAGCAATCGGAGGCGAGGATGCGGCCGCCGACCTCGCGGGTGGCGGCCTGCAGGCGGCTTGCCACGTTGACGACGTCGCCGATCACCGTGAACTCGACCCGCTGGTCGGCGCCGATATTGCCGATCACCACCGGGCCGCAATGCACCCCGACTGCGACCCGCACCGGCGCGGCGCCGCGGGCCTCGCGCTTGGCGTTCCATGCGTCGATCTCGTCCTGGAGGGCGACCGCGCAGGCCATCGCCCGGGCGGCGCCGTCGCCGCGCCCGTCGAGGCCGCCGAAGGTTGCCATGAAACCGTCGCCGAGGAACTTGTCGAGGGTGCCGGCGTGGCGGAACACCACCTTGCAGCTGCGTTCGCGAAAGCCGCGCAGGAGCGCGAAGGCGCGCTCCGGCGCCATCCCCTCGCTCATGCCGGTGAAGCCGACGACGTCGGCGAACAGCACGGCCACCACCCGGGTCTGCGGCGCGCCGAAGCCCGCATGGGCCCGGGCCGCCAGGGCGTCCGCGACGTCGGGCGAGACGTAGCGGGCGAGGTCGGCCCGCACCACCTCGGCGCGCACCTGCGCCAGCATCGTGCCCCGGCTCCGCCACACCGCGATGGCGAGCAGCAGGGTGAACAGGCCGGTGACGATCCCTTGCGTCCAGAGCGGGGTCAGGCCGACATAGGCCGGGTCGAGGAAGACCTTCAGGGAGGCCTCCGCGCTCAGGCGCCCGTCGTGGACGACGTTGGCGAAGCGCACCGTGTCGGCGCGGCTGTAGACCAGCCAGACGCCGAGCGACCAGATCGCGGCGATCCAGGTCCCGGTCCAGAGCACCGCCACCGGCCAGTAGGTCAGCGCCGCCTCGCCGAGGAGGAGCAGCAGGTAGAGGAATTCCGGGGTGCGCAGCCGGGTCTGGATCGGCCAGTCGACCCCGAGCCCGGCCGGCGGCGGCACGATGATCGCCGCGGTCATGAGCGCGATGTCGAGCACCGTGAAGCCGAGCTTGATCGTCCCCGCCCGGGCGTGGTGACGCAGGCGATACGGCACGTAGCCGAGGAGGAAGAACAGGCCGGCGACGGCGAGGTAGTAGAGGTCGCGCGGCCAGGGCACCAGAATCAGGAGCCACAGCGACACGACCACGATGGCGACGGCCCGGGCCCGGAACGCGAAGGCGAGCCCGGCGAGCTCGGCGGCCCGCACGTTCCCGGCCAGCCGCCCGCGGACCCGGGGCGGCAGCCGCCCGGCGAGCCAGTGGCGCAGGCGCGCGATCCTGAGCCCCGCCCGGAAGGTCAGCGCGCGGGCGAGCGGCAAGGCCCTGGTCAGGCGGTCTCTGGTGAAGGCCCGCGGCCGGGCCGTCGCAACGTGCTCTGTCACGGATCCGGTCGCAGGCCTCCCGATCCCCTCATGGTAGCGCGCGCCGCGCCGGAGCGAAGCCCCCAGGGGTTGAACAGGCCGTGAGCGCGTGCGCTCCCGCACGGCGGGCGGTCAGGCCGACGGCGCGGAGCCGGGATCTTCGGCCGCCTCGACGCGATTCCGCCCGGCCGCCTTGGCGGCGTAGAGCGCGGCGTCGGCCCGCGCCAGCAGCTGCTCCAGCCCCTGCGGCCGGCGGGCGTCGCAGGAAGCGAGGCCGAAGCTCGCCGTCACCCCGGCCGGGGGCGGTCCGCCCGCCTCGATCACGCCCGGGAGCGGCAGGGCCGCCACCCGACGCCGCAGCCGCTCCGCCGCGGCCCCGGCCTGTGCCGCCCCGGCGCCGGGCAGCAGCACGGCGAATTCCTCGCCGCCGAGCCGCCCCAGGATCGCATCGCGCGGCAGTTCGGCCTGGAGCGCGGCGGCGACCGCGGCGAGCACCCGGTCGCCCCCGGCATGGCCGAACCGGTCGTTGACCTGCTTGAAGTGGTCAACGTCGACCATCAGCACCGCCGCCGGCTCGCCCGCCGCGGCGCGCTCCGCCAGCAGCGCGCCGGCCCGGTCGAGGAAGGCGCCGCGCCGCAGCGCCCCGGTCAGGTGATCGTGGCGGGCCAGGTGGTCGAGCCGGTGCAGCAGGTCGTTGCGGGCTCCGTTGACGATCGCCACCGCCATCGGCCCGAGCGCCACCAGCGCGATGCCGAGGCGCGCCGACAGGAGGGCGTCGAGGTAGAGGAGGTCGATGTCCGGCAGCCGCAGGAGGCCGAGCACGATGGCGAAGAGCTGGGCGGTGCTCATGAGCGCCGTCAGAACGAGTGTCGGGAAGACCGGGTAGCGCAAAGCGCACCAGATCAGCGCCGGCACCGGCAGGGCCAGCACGCCCGGCCCCCCGAGCACGATGGCCAGTGCTAGGGACAGGGCGAGGGCTGCCACCGGCAGGACGTCGTGCGGATGCCAGCGGGACGGCGCCCGCAGGCGCGCGACGAAGCCGCCCAGCGGCCGCGACCGGGGCGCCGCGAGGAAGAGCGGCAGCACGATGATGTCGATCGCGAGCTGGCCGTTGAACCAGTCGAGCAGGCTGGGGACGAGGGCGCGCCCGAACAGCACCGGGCCGGCCGCGCCGCCGACCAGCGCCTCGGCCCCGGCGCCGGCGAGGCAGACGACCAGCATCGACAGCATGGCGCGCGGCTGGTCGAGGCGGAGCGCCCCGGCCGGCAGGAGGCGGGTCGCCGCGAGGTAGCCCGCCGCCACGCCGGTCATGTTGGCGCTGTTGAGCCACAGGGTCGGTGCCCAGCCGGTGCCGGCGATCCGGTCCGCCGCCAGGAAGGCGACGAGGGCGCCGAGCCAGCCGGCGGCCGAGGCGCGCTCCGGATGGCGCAGCAGCATTCCGAGCAGGACCGCGTTTGCCGGCCAGAACAGCGCCAGCGGCCCGAGCAGCCGGGTGGTCAGGATCGCCACGAGCGCGCAAGGCAGCACGATCGCGGCGGTCCAGCCAGCATCCTGCAAGGCCTGCCGGGCCCGCCCCGGGACCGGGGAGCCGGAGCGCTCGGCGGGCTGGCGCTGGATGGCTCTCACAGAAGTTCTTTTCCTGATGCGGTGCCATCCGCCCGCGGCGTCCTGCCGTAGCATGGCGGGATCGTCTTGCCATGATCTGTCTTGCCATGGTCTGTCTTGCCATAAAATTGACGAGCGGCCCGCGGGCGCCCAGGCGCCAAGTCGTCCTCACGGCCAGATGGGAGCACCCTCGAGCCCGGCGGTCTCCGTGAGGCCGCAGATCAGGTTGGCGTTCTGCACCGCCTGGCCGGCCGCCCCCTTGCCGAGATTGTCGACGACGCCCATCGCGATCACGAGGTCGCGCTCCGGGTCGGCGGCGTAGCTGACGAAGGCGAGGTTCGAGCCGGTCGCCCACTTGGTCTGGGGCGGCCTGTCGGTGACGCGGACGAAGGCCCGTCCCGCGTAGAAGCGCCGGGCCGCGTCCAGGCATTGCTCCGTCGTGGCGCGGCCGCGGCCGTAGATCGTCACGAGGATGCCGCGGGTCATCGGCACGAGGTGGGGCGTGAAGACCAGCCCGGCCGCGCTGCCGCCGGTCATCCGCTCGATCGTCGCGGCGATCTCGGGCATGTGGGTGTGCCTGAGCAGGCCGTAGGGGATCAGGTTCTCGTTGGTCTCGGCGTAGCCGAACCGGCTGTCGCCGCCGCCCCGGCCGGCCCCGGAGATGCCGGTCTTGGCATCGACCACGATGGGGTCGGGCGCGATCAGCCCGTCGGCCAGGAGCGGCGCCAGCGCGGTCAGCGTCGCGGCGGGAAAGCAGCCGGGATTGGCGACGCGGGTCTGCCCGGCGATCCGCTCCGGCCAGATGTCGGCCAGGCCGTAGGTCCAGCCCTCGACGTAGCGGTGGTCGCCGCCGATATCGACGATCTTCACGGATCCCGGCACGCGCGCCAGCGCCTCGGCGGAGGTGCCGGTGGGCAGCGAGGCGAACAGCACGTCGAGCGGTGGCAGGTGCTCCGGATCCCACTTCTCGATCACGAGGTCGGCGAGGCGCGCCGGCACGCCGGGGAAGCGGTCCGCCAGGCGGCTGCCGGCGCTGCCCTCGCCCGCGGCGTAGACGAGTTCGAAGTCCGGATGGCCCGCGATCAGGCGCAACGCCTCGCCGCCGCCGAAACCGCTGATGCCGACGATGCCGACGCGAATGCTCATGGGTGTATCCTCTCGGGAGTGGGGCAACTTGGGATGCGGGCAAAGAAAAACCCCCGGAGCCGGGGGCTGCGGGGGCTGTTCTCGGGAACGCGGCTCGATCGCCGCTCCGGCGGGCGGGGCCGCTTAAGAGGCCGTCACCCCACGGAGGGACACCGATCGACGCGCAGCCGGAAGGGCCACCGCTGGAAGGCAGCGGCGTCGACGTCGGTCACAGCGGGTCGGGTTCCTGATCATGGCGCGGCGACGGTGCCGCCGCCGGCCTTCGTCGTCAAGCGGAACGTCGGCAGGACTTGCAGAATGCGCCGCATGACGTAGCTTTCGGGCATGGCCAGCCGTCTCCTCACATTCGTCACCGAGACGTCCCCGCGTCCCGTCGCCCGGGATCGGAGGGATCGCAGCGAACCGCGTCGGATCGAAGAGCTCGACCGTGTCGTGGTGCTGGCGGACGTTCTCGGGGACGACGCAGTGCCGGTGCCTGCGGGTTCGGTCGGGACGGTGGTTGCGATCTGGGCGGGAGGTGCGGCCTTCGAGGTCGAGTTCACCCAGCCGGTGGACGCGCTCGCCACGGTGGAGGCTGCCCTCCTGAGCGTGGTGGACCGCGCCGCGGGGTGACCACCGCCTATTCCTATCCGTCCGCCTTCACGATCCCGGAAGCGAAGGTCGTGGGCTACCTCCTCAATCTGAACAGCGACGATGGGGCAGCGAACGCCGCCCTTCTCGTGCGGTTCGGCTTCTCGCCCGATCGTCCCCTCGATCTGATGGACGCCCTCGGCCGGCACCCGTCGCCGACACGATGGACGGCAGCCTTCGAGGCTCCACACGGGATCAAGCACTATTTCGAGGGGCCTCTACTTAGTCCGGATGGCCGCAATCCTCACATCCGAAGCGTCTGGCAGATCGATAACGATGGGGATGGCGGGACGGCTAAGTTCATCACGATCCGTCCCGTGACGCGCCAAGCGGAGCGGTCAGTGTAGGGACATCATGCCGAACGGGGTGTCGCAGCAACCCTCGGCGGCTCGCTCTCACCTCCCCGCACTACCCCGCCGCGACCACCCGCCCCTCCCCCGGCGTCCCCTCCAGGAAGGCCTCGGCGTAGTGGCAGGCGACCGCCCGGCCCGCGAGCGGCCGCGGCGCCGGACGCTCCTGCCGGCAGCGCTCGGCGGCATGGGGGCAGCGGGTCGAGAACACGCAGCCCTGCGGGGGATCGAGCGGCGAGGGCAATTCGCCCCGCAGGACGATCCGCGCGCGGGTGCGCGGGCCGACGCCGGGTGTCGCCGCCATCAGGGCCTGGGTGTAGGGGTGAAGGGGTCGGGCGAAGATCGCGTCCTTCGGGCCCTGCTCCATGGCGAGGCCGAGATACATCACCAGCACGTCGTGGGCGATGTGGCGCACCACGCCGAGGTCGTGGGAGATGAACAGGTAGGCGAGGCCGAGTTCCTGTTGCAGGTCGGCGAGCAGGTTCAGCACCTGGGCCTGGATCGAGACGTCGAGGGCCGAGACCGGCTCGTCGGCGACGACGAGCCTGGGCGACAGCATCAGCGCGCGGGCGATGGCGATGCGCTGGCGCTGGCCGCCGGAGAACATGTGCGGATAGCGCGCGTCGTGCTCCGGGCGCAGGCCCACCTTGGCCATCATCGCCCGCACCCGCTCGCGGCGCTCAGGCGCCGACAGGCCGGTATTGATCGCGAGGGGCTGCTCCAGGATCGCCCCGATGCGCTTGCGCGGGTTGAGCGAGCCGTAGGGGTTCTGGAACACCAGCTGCACCGTGCGGCGCAGGCGGCGGCGCTCGGCGGCGGGCGGGTCGACGGCGTCGATTCCGTCGAGGGTGAGGGTGCCGTCCGATGGCGGCTCGATCAGCGTCACCATGCGGGCGAGCGTCGACTTGCCGCAGCCGGATTCGCCGACCACGGCGAGCGTCCGGCCGGGCTCGATCGAAAACGAGATGCCGCCGACCGCCTGGAGCCGGGCCGGTGCGCGGAACAGGCCGCGGCGGATCTCGTAGGTCTGGCGGAGATCGTCGGCGACGACGACGGGGGCGCTCAACGGACGGCCTCCGCGGTGGCGGGTCTGTCGGCGCTCGCGCCGACGGGATGGTCCTGGCGGATGCGGGCGTCGCGGGAGGGGTCGCCGAGCGGGTAGTGGCAGCGCACGAAGCCGTCCTGCCAGGGCCGCAGGGCGGGCCGCTGCTCACGGGAATGATCGGTGGCGTAGGTGCAGCGCGGCGCGAACAGGCAGCCGCGCGGCCGGTCGTAGAGGCCCGGCACCACGCCCGGGATGGTGGCGAGCCGCCCGTCCGCGCTGCGCTCCGGCAAAGCCGCGAGCAGGGCCGACGTGTAGGGGTGCTGGGGGTCGGCGAACAGGGCGTCGGCGCGCTGCTCCTCCATCACCTGGCCGGCATACATTACCATCATCCGGTCGGCGGTCTCGGCGACGACGCCCATGTTGTGGGTGATGAGCACCAGCGCCATGCCGCGCTCGCGCTGGAGCGAGAGCAGCAGGTCGAGGATCTGCGCCTGGATCGTGACGTCGAGAGCCGTCGTCGGCTCGTCGGCGATGAGGAGGCGCGGGTTGCAGGCGATCGCCATCGCGATCATCACCCGCTGGTTCATGCCGCCGGAGAGCTGGTGCGGATAGGCCGAGAGCCGGCTCTCGGCCGCCGGGATGCCGACCTGCTCCAGCAATTCGATCGCCCGGCGCTTGGCCGCCTTGCGGTCGAGGCCGAGATGCTGGCGCAGGGACTCGGTGATCTGGAAGCCGATCGTGAAGCACGGGTTGAGGCTGGTGGTCGGCTCCTGGAAGATCATTGCCACGTCGCGGCCGGTGAGGCGGCGGCGCTCGCGGGCCGGCATGGTCAGGAGGTCGCGGCCGTCGAAGGCGAGGCGGTCGGCCCGGACCCGGCCCGGATAAGCGACGAGGCCCATCAGCGCCATCATGGTCACGCTCTTGCCCGAACCCGATTCGCCGACGACGCCGAGCACCTCCCCCTCCTCCAGGGTCAGGCTGACGCCGTCGACGGCGCGCAAAGTTCCGCTGGCGGACGGGAATTCGACCGAGAGGTTCTGGATGTCGAGGAGCGGCATGGGGACCCTCACCGCTTCAGCTTGGGGTCGAGGGCATCGCGAAGACCGTCCCCGACAAGGTTGAAGGCGAGCACGGTGATCAGGATGATCAGCCCCGGGAAGGTCACCACCCACCAGGCCCGGAGCACGAACTCGCGGGCATCCGCCAGCATCGTGCCCCATTCGGGCGACGGCGGCTGGGCGCCGAGGCCCAGGAAGCCCAAAGCCGCGGCGTCGAGGATCGCGGTCGAGACCCCGAGCGAGGCCTGGACGATGAGCGGGGCGGCGCAGTTCGGCAGCACCTCGGACAGCATTAGGCGCAGGGGCCCCGCCCCGCTGACCCGGGCCGCCGTGACGTAGTCCTTCGATTTCTCGGCGATCACCGCCGCGCGGGCGATGCGGACGTAGTGCGGCAGCACCACCACCGCGACCGCCAGCATCGCGTTCATCAGCCCGGGGCCGAGGATCGCCACGATGACGATGGCGAGCAGCAGCGACGGCAGGGTCAGGATGATGTCCATCACCCGCATGATGACGATGCCGGTGGCGCCGCCGACGAAGCCCGCGACCAGCCCCAGCATCGTGCCGACGAGGATCGACACCGTCACGACCGCGATGCCGATCGACAGGGACAGCCGGGCGCCGTGGATCAGGCGCGAGAGGATGTCGCGGCCGATCGCGTCGGTGCCGAGGGGATAGGCGAGCGAGCCGCCCTCCTGCCAGAACGGGGGTTTGAGGAAGGCGGCGTTGTCGGTGAGGTTCGGCGGGTGGGGAGCGACGATGTCGGCGAACACCGCCATCAGCAGCACCAGCACGATCAGCGCGAGGCCGATCACCGCGCCGGTGTTGGCGCGAAAGCTCCCCCAGAACTCGGCGAGCGGGTGCGGCGGGCCGGCGGGGGCCGCGGACGCGGCGGGGGTATCGAGAAGTTCGGCGCTCATCGTGCGTGCCGGATGCGGGGGTTCACGAGGCCGTAGGCGAGATCGACGAGGAGGTTCACCGCCATGACGACCGCGCCGATCAGCAGGATGCCGCCCTGGAGGACGGGGTAGTCGCGCCGGCCGATCGCCTCGATCAGCCATTTGCCGATGCCGGGCCAGGAGAAGATCGTCTCGGTCAGGATCGCGCCGGTGAACAGCACGCCGACCTGCAGCCCGATCACCGTGACGACCGGGATCAGGGCGTTGCGGAGCGCGTGCAGCCCGACGATGCGCCAGGACGGCAGGCCCTTGGCCCGGGCGGTGCGCATGTAGTCCTCGCCGAGCACCTCCAGCATCGCCGAGCGGGTCATGCGGGCGATGACCGCGAGCGGCACCGTGCCGAGCACCACCGCCGGCAGGATCAGGTGAGAGAGGGCCGACCGGAAGGCGCCGGATTCGTCCGACAACAGGGTGTCGATCAGCAGGAAGCCGGTCACCGGCTCGATGAAGTACTGCACGTCGATGCGGCCCGAGACCGGCGTCCAGCCGAGCTGCACCGAGAACAGCAGGATCAGCAGCAGGCCCCACCAGAAGATCGGCATCGAGTAGCCGGTGAGCGACAGCCCCATCACCCCGTGGTCGAAGACCGAGTTGCGCTTGAGCGCCGCCAGGATGCCGGCCGGCAGGCCGACCAGGAGCGCGAACAGGATCGCGCAAACCCCGAGTTCGATCGTCGCCGGGAACAGGCTCGCGAACTCGGCGATCACCGGTTCCTTGGTGCTGATCGAGCGGCCGAGATCGCCGTGGGCGAGGCGCTCGAGGTAGATGCCGTATTGCGCGAGCAGGGGCTTGTCGAAGCCGTACTCGGCGCGGAGCGCCGCGTGCCGCGCCGGGTCGATGCCCCGCTCCCCCGCCATCGTCTCGATCGGGTCGCCGGGCACCAGGCGGATCAGGAAGAACGCCACCAGGGTGATCCCGAGGAAGGTCGGGATCACCAGGGACGCGCGGGTCAGGAGGAAGCGGAGCACGCGGGCGCCTTTACTTCAGGCTGACGCCGTAGAAGGTGTGGCGGCCGAACGGCGACAGCTTGAAGTCCACCACCTCCTTGCGCACCGGCTTCAGCTGCACCGCGTGCGCGATGGTGAACCAGGGCGCCTGCTCCTTGAACACCACCTGCGCTTGCTCGTAGAGCTTGGTGCGCTCGGCCTTGTCGGTGATGGTCTTGGCCTTGGTGACGAGGTCGTCGTAGGTCTTGTCGCACCACTTGGCGGCGTTGCCGCCGCCCTTCTGCGCCGCGGCGCAGCCGAGCAGGGTGTGGAGGAAATTGTCGGGATCGCCGTTGTCGCCGGTCCAGCCGAACATCGCGGTCTGGTGCTCGCCGTCCTGGACGCGCTTGCGGTACTCGCCCCACTCGTAGGACTTGATCTCGGCCTTCACCCCGACCTTGGCGAGGTCGGCCTGCATCAGCTCGGCGATGCGCCGGGCGTTGGGGTTGTAGGGCCGCTGCACCGGCATCGCCCACAGGTCCATCGTGAGGCCGTTCGCCAGGCCCGCCTCGGCGAGCAGTTTCTTGGCGGCCTCCGGATCGTAGGGGTCGTCCTTGATCGCGTCGTTGTAGGACCACAGCGTCGGCGGGATCGGGTTCTTCGCCGCGACGCCGGTCGAGAGGTAGACCGCGTCGATGATCGCCTTCTTGTTGATCGCCATATTCAGCGCCTTGCGCACGCGCACGTCGTCGAACGGCTTCTTCTGGGTGTTGTAGGCGAGGTACCCGATGTTGAGGCCGGGCTGCTCCAGCACCTGGACGTTCGGGTCCTTGCGCATCGCGTCGACGTCGGCCGGGTTCGGATACGGCATGACGTGGCACTCGCCCTTCTGGAGCTTGGCCCAGCGCACCGAGGCATCCGGCGTGATGGCGAAGACGAGGTCGTCGAGGGCGGCCTTGCCGGCGTAGTATTGCGGGAAGGCGCGGTAGCGGACGATCGCGTCCTTCTGGTACTGCAGCAGGTAGAACGGTCCGGTGCCGATCGGCTCCTGGTCGAGCTTGTCCGGCGTGCCGGCCTTCATCATCGCGTCGGCGTATTCCTTCGACTGGATCGCCGCGAAGGGCATCGCCAGATCGGCGAGGAACGGTGCCTCCGGTCCGGTCAGGGTGAAGCGGACGGTATAATCGTCCACCTTGTCGATCGACGTGAGCAGCTTCGGCAGGCCCATGTCGTTGAAGTAGGTGTGGTTGGCGCTGGTCACCCGGAAGAACGGGTGGTTCTCCTTCCACTGCCGCTCGAACGAGAAGATCACGTCATCGGCGTTGAAGTCGCGCGTCGGCTTGAAGGTCTTGTTGGAATGCCACTTCACGCCCCTGCGCAAGTGGAAGGTGTAGGTCTTGCCGTCCTCGGAGATGTCCCATTTTTCGGCGAGGTCGGGCACCACGTTGGTGGTGCCGCGCTCGAAATTGACGATGTTCGAGTAGATCTGGGAGCCGGCATCGAACGAGGTGCCAGTGGTGTTCACCGCCGGATAGAAATTCTCCGGGCTGCCCTCGGAGCAGTAGACCAGCGTCTTGGCGCCGGCCGGCAGGCTAGCCGCCAGGGCGGACGCGGCACCGAGAACCACCGCCAGGGACGCGCGCTTCATGCTCTGCTCTCCACTCGTCGCGGGCCCCGAGGCCCGGCCTTTCGCCACTTCTGGCGGGTTTCCGCTCATTTCCGCAAGGCCTTGGCGACGGGGACGCACAAATGCCTCATCGCCGGGCGCGTGCGGGGCGACGGGAGATCGTGTCCCGTGAGAAGGGTGGGCGACCGCCCCTACCCTTCCAGCGCGGCCCGCCCCTCCGGCGCCGCCAGCACCCGGTCGCTCTCGTCCTTCAGCGCGACACCGGTGAGCCGCCGGCTGAGCGCCTGATCGATCAGCCAGTGCAGCTTGAACGCCGCCAGATCCGGCTTGAGACCCGCCGCCCGCACGTTCGACAGGCAGTTGCGCTCGGCATCGGTCCGGCCGGGGCGCGGATCGAAGGTGAGGTAGATCCCGAGGCTGTCGGGCGAGGACAGGCCGGGCCGCTCGCCGATCAGCACCGCGACGGCGCGGGCCTTGAGCAGCGTCCCGACCGCGTCGCCCAGTGCCACACGCGCTTGCGTCGCCACCACCACCGGCGCGAGGCGCCAGCCGGAGCCGGTCAGCGCCGGCTTGAGCGCGGACAAGAGCGGCACCGCGCCCTCGTGGACGGCGCGGGCCGAGAGGCCGTCCGCCACCACCAGGGCGAGGTCGACCGGCTCGCCGGCGGCGGCCGCGAGCGCAGCCTCCGAGGCCTCTTCGAGCCGACGGCCGAGATCGGGCCGGCGCAGGTAGGTCGCGCGGTCCGGGGCGGCGGAGGCGGCGGTCAGGGTCGCGAAGCCGAGCGCCGCGATGCCGGCCCGCACGGCCCCGGCGTCGAGGGGGGTGTGAACCGCGTCGCGGGCCTGGGCGTGGGCGAGGCCGAAGCGCAGGACCTCGCGGGTCGGCAGGCCGGCCCCGGCGCGGCCGAGCGCGATGCGGGCCGGGGTCAGGGCGGCGAGCCGCGCCCAGGCCGCGGCGGGATCGTCGGAGCGGCTCACGCGGCGAGCCCCGTCAGGAGCGGCGCGGCGCCGCCCGGCAGCAGCGTGCCCGCTTCGTCGGTCAGGCCCATGCGGGCGAGCCACTCGGCGAATTCGGGCGCGCGCTTCAGGCCCATCACCTCGCGCAGGTAGAGCTGATCGTGGAACGAGGTCGACTGATAGTTCAGCATCACGTCGTCGGCCCCCGGCACCCCCATGACGTAGGTCACGCCGGCCGCGCCCAGCAGCGTCAGCAGCGTGTCCATGTCGTCCTGGTCGGCCTCGGCGTGATTGGTGTAGCAGACGTCGACCCCGAGCGGCACGCCCATCAGCTTGCCGCAGAAATGGTCCTCCAGGCCGGCCCGGATGATCTCCTTGCCGTCGTAGAGGTATTCCGGGCCGATGAACCCCACCACCGTGTTGACGAGGAGCGGCCGGAAGGCCCGCGCGACCGCGTAGGCCCGGGCCTCCAGGGTCTGCTGGTCGATGCCGTGATGGGCGTTCGCCGAGAGGGCCGAGCCCTGCCCGGTCTCGAAATACATCACGTTGTCGCCCACCGTGCCGCGCTTCTGCGCCAGGGCCGCCTCGTGCGCCTCCTTCAGGATCGGCAGCGTGACGCCGAACGAGGCGTTGGCTCCCTGCGTCCCGGCGATCGACTGGAACACGAGATCGACCGGCACGCCGCGGTTCATCGCCTCGAGCGTCGTGGTGACGTGGGTGAGCACGCAGGCTTGCGTCGGAATCGCGAAGCGCTCGATCATCTCGGCGAGGAGATGCAAGAGGCCGGTCAGCCCCTGCACCGAATCCGAGACCGGATTGATGCCGATGCAGGCATCGCCGCAGCCGTAAGACAGCCCGTCGAGGATCGAGGCGGTGATGCCGGCGGGGTCGTCGCTCGGATGGTTGGGCTGGAGCCGCACCGCCAGCGTGCCGGGCAGCCCGATCGTGTTGCGCAGGCGCGTGACCACCCGCGCCTTGCGGGCGACCAGGATCAGGTCCTGGTTGCGCATGATCTTCGACACCGCGGCGGCGATCTCCGGCGTCACGCCGGGGGCGATCGCCGCCAGGGTCTCAGGCGAGGCAGTGAGCAGGAACTCGC
Organism: Methylobacterium sp. 174MFSha1.1; assembly: GCF_900116815.1. Taxonomy (NCBI): domain Bacteria; kingdom Pseudomonadati; phylum Pseudomonadota; class Alphaproteobacteria; order Hyphomicrobiales; family Methylobacteriaceae; genus Methylobacterium; species Methylobacterium sp. 174MFSha1.1. The sequence continues at coordinate 63,886 of NZ_FPCB01000012.1, forward strand.
GGAAATCGCCGACGGTGAGATGACTGACGCGCGCGAAGGCCGCAGCGTCGTGGGTGTCGAGGATCAGCCGCGTGACGTCGTCGGCTTCGTACGGGATCAGCGGCCGGGCGAGGATCTCGGACAGCGGCACCTCGGCGAGGCACCAGCGCGCCGCCACGCCTTCCTCGGCGCTGCCCGCCGCCAGGCCGGCGAGCCGGTCGCCGGAGCGGGGCGGGCTCGCCTTCGCCATCAGCTCGGCGAGGTCGGAGAAGACGAAGGTCCGGGATCCGACGACGTGACGGTAGCTCATGGGGGCCTCCGGGAAGAAACCTAAGGCAGGCACTCGCCCGCGTCAGGGCCCCTCCGCCGTCGCGATCGCCGCGACCGTGCGCTCGCCCCGTTCCGGCGCGCCGTCCGCCCGGTCGATGCGGATCTCCATCTCGGTGGGTTTCATCTCGCCGAACGGCGTCGAGAAGGCGATCTCGGCCGCGTCGCGCCCGACGCCGATCCGCACCAGCCCGTCGAGATTGGCCTGGCGCGTCGCGTCGAACAGCCACCAGCGGCCGTCGAGATAGGCCTCGAACACGGCGTGGAAGTCGCTCGGCACCAGGCCGTAGGCGTAGCAGCTGACGAAGCGGGCCGGGATGCCGAGCGCCCGGCAGAAGGCGGCGCCGAGATGCGCGAAATCGCGGCACACCCCTGCTCGCTTCAAGAGCGTCTCGTCGGCGGTGGTCTCCTCGTCGCTGGCGCCGCGGACATAGGCGATGTGGTCGTGGATCCAGTTGCAGATCCGGGCCACCCGCTCGAACCCTCGGGCTGCGTCGCCGAACTCGGCCTCGGCGAAGGCGCTGAGCCGGTCGGACGAGACGAACCGGCTCGGCAGCAGGTAGGGCAGGATGTCGAGGGGCAGGTCCCTCACCGGCGTCTCGGCGATGCCGACGGGATCGGCCCGGTGGGGATCGAGCGTCACCTCCGCCTCGTAATCGAGGCTGAATGGCCCGGGCGGCACCGTGACCGCCACGTAGCGGTTGCCGGTCTCCGGCGCCTCGTGCCGGCGCAGAGGCAGGTCGGGATCGAGGCGGAGCGTCTCGCGCAGGTCGTGGTGCCGGCTCAGCCGGGCGACCTCCAGGTTGAAGATGAACACCGTCTCGGACACGACATCGTAGGCGAGACGGCAACCTAAAGTGTAGCGCACGGCTTGAGCCCCCTCGTACTGCCGAGGTAGGGTGACGCAAGAGCCGCGCCGAATCGCCGGGCCCCGCGGTCCGCGTCGGAGCGGCCCGGTCTTTGCGTCACGAGTCTTAGCCTGCGTTAAGGCTGCTTGTCGTTGGGCCCGGCAAGACCGGGGCGAGCAGGGAGGACACGCCGTGCACCGCTACTTCTTCGACCTCGATGCCGGAACCTGGGACGCCCGCGACACGATCGGGGTGGTGCTCAGGGATGCCGGCGCCGCCCATGCGGAGGCGGTCCAGGCCCTGCGGTCCTGCGCCCTCGACGCGAGCCGGAGCGCCGGCGCGATCCTCGCCATGAACGTGCGCGACGAGACCGGGCGGACGGTGTTCCGGGTGTCGCTGGCGGCGCAGTGACGTCAAAACAGGAGTGATGGTCAGACCATCACTCTTTGTCGCTGATGTCGGCGATCATCCTGTCGATCATGGGTGCCAGGACCGGCAGGTGCACTTTCAGGATATTCCATAGGACGAGAGGATCGACGGCGTAATATTCGTGCCGCAAAATATTGCCGACCCCGCGGATGTCGGCCCAGGGTGGCCCCGGATAACGATCCGTGACCTCGATTGGAAGAGCCTTGACGGCCTCAGAGATGATCAATACCGCGTGTTCGGTGGTGCGCCTCAGGATATAGGATTCCAAAAATGCCTCACGGCTGACGCCTGCAGTCGCCGCGGTGAGCGCATGAATTTCGTCGCGGACATGCTCCAGGCGAAGCTGAGGATTCCGGCTCGCAGCCATTAGAACACCCGAACCGCTTCGCGCTCCACCTGCGCGCGAATATGCGTCGAGAGTCCGGCGCGCGTGGAATAGCCGATCGCCAGACCCGGGAAGGCCGCTGCCAGTCGCTCATAGGCGCCCATGTAGTTGCGCAGGTCGTAGAAGGCGTCGCTGCCGGGCTCGACCAAGATATCGAGGTCCGAATCCGGCCGCGCTTCGTCACGGGCGACGGAGCCGTAGAGGGAGAGGCCGCCGACGCCGAGCGCCCGCAGGTCAGGCTCGATCGCCTTCAGATGGGCGAGCGCTTCGTCGCGGTTCATCGCAGCCTCCTCGGAGATCGCGCAGGCTCCGGGCCGAAGCCCGCGCGAATCTATCAGAGTGCGGCCCGACCCACCATCAGATCATCGGCTTGCCGCCGGTCACCGCCACGGTGGCGCCCGAGACGTAGCTCGCCTCCTCGCTCGCCAGCATCACGTAGACGGGGCTGAGCTCGACGGGCTGGCCGGGGCGCTTCATCGGCACCTGGGAGCCGAACTGGCGCACCTTCTCCTCGGGCATGGTCGAGGGGATGAGCGGGGTCCAGACCGGGCCGGGAGCGACGCAGTTCACCCGGATCTCCTTCTCGGCGAGCATCTGGGCCAGGCCGCCGGTGAAGTTCTGGATCGCCCCCTTGGTGGTGGCGTAGGCGAGCAGCTGCGGGCTCGGCGTGTCGGCGTTGATCGAGGTGGTGTTGATGATCGCCGAGCCCGGCCGCATGTGCGGCACCGCCGCCTTGGTCAGGTAGAACATCGCGTGGATGTTGGTGCGGAACGTGACGTCCCACTCCTCGTCGCTCATCTCCTCGATCGACGACACGGTGGCTTGGTGCGCGGCGTTGTTGACGAGCACGTCGACCCGCCCGAACGCCGCCACCGCCTTCTCGACGATGGCGCGGCAATGGGCCGGATCCTTGATGTCGCCCGGCACCAGCACCGCCCGGCGGCCGGCGGATTCGACGAGCTTCGCGGTCTCGCGCGCGTCGTCGTGCTCGTCGTAGTAGGCGATCAGCACGTCTGCGCCCTCGCGGGCGAAGGCGAGCGCCACCGCCTTGCCGATGCCGCTGTCGCCGCCGGTGATGATCGCCTTGCGGTCGGCGAGCCGTCCCGAGCCCTTGTAGCGGGTCTCGCCGTAATCGGGCCGGGGATCCATCTCGGCATCGCGTCCGGGCATCGGGATGAGCGTCTGGCGGTCGAAAGGAGGTTTCGGAAAGTCGGTCATGCAGGTCGGTCTCCGGGTCGAGGCGCGGGCGGTCAGTAGCGGCCGCCGCCGAAGGGCCGGCAGCGGCCGTCGGCGATCTTGAAGTTCGGCGGGTCGCAGGGGACGTGATCGGTCTCGCACCAGCGCTGGCAGGCCTGCGGGCCGGTGCGCGGCGGGCGGTCCTCGTCCGCGCGCCAGCCGCGCAGCGAGCCGGTCGCGTCGGGATCGAGGAAGGGCCCGCCGGGGAAGGACGTTCCCTGCGCGAGCGCGGGAGCGGCGACGACCAGGGGAGCGAGCACCAGCAGGGCGCGGAGGGGCAGCACGGACGATCTCCGGTGAGGTGACGGACCGCCGCGACGGGCGGGCTAACTGGCGGGGAGTACCCCTGTTCCGAACCCGGCGATCTGCCTTCCGGCAAAGCAGGTTGCCCAATGGGCAACCAAGTCGGCCGCGCGGCGTTTCCGGTGTCCTCGACGCACCCTCCTCGGAGACTGTGATGCTGACGCGCTTCCTCGCCACCGCCGGCGCCCTCGCCCTCACCACCGGCCTCGCCCTCGCCCAGACCACCGCGCCGACGGCGCCGACCGCTCCGGGCACCGCCCCCGTAACCACGGCCCCGGCGACCACGGCCCCGGCCGCGACGGGCGACGTGAAGGACATGAAGGAGTGGCAGGCCGCCAAGCTGGCCAAGGTCAGCCTGGCCGACGCCATCGCCACGGCCGAGAAGAAGGACGGCAACGGCCGCGCCATCGACGCCGATTTCGAGAAGGCCGACAGCAAGAACCCGACCCACTGGTCGATCAAGGTCGTCTATCCGGACGGCAAGCTGGTCGAGCACGGCATCAACGCCGATACCGGCGAGCTCTACAAGAGCGAGAACCAGCCGATCGAGCGCTACTTCACCCGCCTGAAGGTCGCCGATTTCAACAACGCCAAGGTCTCGCTGAAGGACGCCCTGGCGATCGCCGAGAAGCAGGCCGGCGGCGGCAAGGCCTACGAGGCCGAGGTCGAGCGCGAGGGCTCGGCCGTCGCCTACGAGATCAAGGTGGCGCTCGCCGACAACGAGAAGGAAGTGAAGGTCGGGCCGGACGGCCAGATCATGAAGGACTGATGCCTTAAGGAAGCGAGCCTTTCCCCTCTCCCGAATGGGAGAGGGGATCCCGCGGCGGTCCCTCGTATTGCCGCCTCAGACGCCCCCGACGACGTTCCCCCCGGCCTCCGCCAGGGCCCCTTCGCGCAGTTCCAGCGCGAGGAACCGGCCCGGGTCGACCGGGCCCGGCAGGACGAGCTTGCGTGGCGGCAGCACCCGGAAGCCGAAGCGGGCGTAGTACGGCGCGTCGCCGACCAGGATGACGAGGCCGTGGCCGCCGCTCCTCGCGGCGTCGAGGGAGGCGCGCATCAGCGCTCCCCCGATGCCGCGGCTGCCGAAGGCCGGATCGACGGTCAGCGGCCCGAGCACCAGGAGCGGGCTCGCGCCCGCCCGGGCCGGGGAGACCCGCACCGAGCCGACGAGCAGCGTGCCGACCAGCGCCGTGAACGAGAGATCGGAGAGGTGGGGTACGCCCTCGCGCAGGCGGAAGGCGGTGCGGGCGTAGCGGCCGGGGCCGAAGGCCCGCTCGTGCAAGCGCTCGATGGCGTCGTTGTCGCGCGGGGTCTCGGGCCGGATGACGAGGGGAAGCGTGGTCACGGGCACACAGTCTCGGAGGCTGGCATCACATCATGGGCGGATCGGTCAGCCGATCCGTCGTCGCGCCTCTGCCCTCGGGCCCATTCGCTCGTCTCCCGGCGGGCATCTCGCCCGCTGCGCAGCACCAGCGCCCGCGGGGGCGCCATAGCAGCGCTCAGCTGTGAGTGCAAACCGCCGCTGGCATGCCGCTCGCATCATCCTGACGTGCAAGCGCTTGCGTCGAGGCATGCCTTGCGGGTTAGCTGAGCGTGGAACGCCTCAAAGGTCCGGGAACGACGCCACAATGAGAATCAGGTCTGCTCTCGCCCTCGCTCTGTCCCTCGCGCTCGGCTCCGCCGGGGCGGCCCGGGCCGAGGACACGGTGCCGGCAACGGTGCGGATCGCCACCGAGGGCGCCTACGCGCCCTACAACTTCACCAAGCCCGACGGCACCCTCGACGGCTACGAGATCGAGCTCGGCCGCGAGATCTGCGCCCGCGCCAAGCTCAAATGCGAATTCGTCGCCCAGGATTGGGACGGCGTGGTGCCGGGCCTCAACGCCAAGAAGTTCGACGCGATCATGTCGGGCATGACCATCACCGACGCGCGCCTGAAGGTGGTGGACTTCACCAAGCCCTATAGCGGCGATTCCTCGGGCTTCGCGGTCGACCGCAACGGGCCGCTGGCGAAGCTCCCGCTGGGCGGCCAGAAGTTCAGCCTGGCGGACGAGGCCGAGGCGCAGAAGGCGCTCGACACGATCAAGCCGCTCCTCAAGGGCAAGACCGTCGGCGTCCAGGTCTCGACCATCCACGCCGCCTTCATGGACAAGTACCTCAAGGGCACGATCGAGGTGCGCGAGTACAAGACCACCGAGCAGCACGACCTCGATCTCGCCGCCGGCCGCATCGACGCGATCTTCGCCAACGACGCCCCCTTGCGGGCGACCGCCGAGAAGCCGGAATTCGCCGACACCGTGATGCTGGCCGGTCCCCGCTTCCGCGGCGGCATCCTCGGCCGCGGCGTGGCGATGGGCCTGCGCAAGGGCGAGGCGAAGCTCAAGGCGCGGCTCGACGAGGGCATCGATGCGGTGGTCGCCGACGGCACCCTGAAGAAGCTCTCGCTCAAGTGGTTCAAGGCCGACCTGACCCCGCAGGGCTGACGGACCTGCGCAGAGACCAGACAGAGGGAGCCGCGTGAGCGCCTTCACCCTTCTCGGCTTCGGCCCCGGCGGCTGGGGCGGCGCGCTGCTGCTGGCCGCCGGCACCACCCTCGCGCTGGCCCTGTGCGGCTTTCTCGTCGGGGCCGTGCTCGGCGGGCTGGCGGCGGGCGCCAAGCTTTCCGGCCTCCTCCCCTTGCGGATGCTGGCCGACGGCTACACCACGCTCCTGCGCGGCGTGCCGGACCTGCTGGTGATCTACCTCCTGTATTTCGGCGGCAGCGCGGCGCTCGGTAGCATCGCGGGCCTGTTCGGTGCCACCGGCTTCGTCGGGGTGCCGGCCTTCGGGGTCGGCGTCGCGGCGCTCGGGATCATCTCGGGCGCCTACCAGGCCGAGGTGTTCCGCGGCGCCTACCTCGCCCTCGACCGCGGGCAGATCGAGGCCGCCCGCGCCGTCGGCATGCATCGCGGGCTGATCCTGCGCCGGGTCGTGGCGCCCCTCGTCGCCCGCGACGCCCTGCCCGGCCTCGGCAACGTCTGGCAGATCCTGCTCAAGGACTCGGCCCTGGTCTCGGTGACGGGCCTCATCGAATTGCTGCGCCAGGCCCAGGTCGGGGCCGGCTCGACCCGCCAACCCTTCACCTTCTACCTCGCGGCGGCCGCCCTCTACCTCGCCATCACCTCGCTCTCGACCTGGGGCTTCTCCAGGGCCGAAGCGCATGCCCGCCGGGGCTCCCGATGATCGACCTCGACTTCCTCGGCGTCACCGTGCGGACGCTGCTCGGCGGCCTGCCCCTCACCCTGAGCCTCACCGCCGGCTCGGTGGCGCTGGGCGGCGTGCTGGCGGCGCTCGCCGCCTGGGGCCGGCTCTCCGGCGTCGCGCCGGCGGACTGGCTCGCCCGCCTCTACATCTTCGTGTTCCGCGGCACGCCGCTCCTGGTGCAGATCTTCCTGATCTATTATGGCCTCGGCCAGTTCCGGCCGACGCTGCAGGCCTGGGGCCTGTGGACCTTCTTCCGCGAGCCGTACTGGTGTGCGCTGCTGGCGCTCGCCCTCAATACCGGCGCCTACACGGCGGAGATCTTTCGCGGTGCGGTCCTCTCGGTGCCGCACGGGGCGCTGGTGGCCGGGCGGGCCTGCGGCATGCCGCGGCTTCTCCTGTTTCGCCGCATCACCCTGCCGCTCGCCACCCGCCAGGCCCTGCCGGCCTACGGCAACGAGGTGATCTCGGTGGTCAAGGCGACCTCGCTCGCCTCCACCATCACGCTAATGGAGATCACCGGCATCGCCCAGAAGCTGATCGCCCAGAGCTTCCGGGCGCTGGAGGTCTTCGTCTGCGCCGGCGCGTTCTACCTCGCCCTGACCTTCGTGATCATCGGGATCCTGCGGCTCGCCGAGGCCCGGCTGTCGCCGGACCTGCGCCCGCGCCCGGTGGCCCACCCCGCCTGACCCCGGAACCCGCCATGCTGGCCCCCTCGCCCACCCGCCCCGAGGCCGTCGCGGTCCGCGACCTGCACAAGCATTTCGGCCGCCTCGAAGTCCTGCGCGGCGTCTCGCTCTCGGCCCGCGAGGGCGAGGTGGTGGCGATCCTCGGCTCGTCCGGCTCCGGCAAGTCGACGCTACTCCGCTGCATCAACCTCCTGGAGGTGCCGGAGGCGGGCGAGGTGGTGGTCGGCGACGAGACGGTGGCCTGGCGCGAGCGCCGCGGCGGCCGGGTGCCGGCGGATACCAGGCAGGTCGACCGCATCCGCGCCCGGGTGGGTATGGTCTTCCAGAGCTTCAACCTCTGGTCCCACCGCACGGTGCTGGAGAACGTGATTGAGGCGCCGGTCCACGTGCTGGGGCGCAAGAAGCCCGACTGCGTCGCCGAGGCCGAGGCGCTGCTCGCCAAGGTCGGCATCGCCGACAAGCGCGACCACTACCCGGCCCACCTCTCCGGCGGCCAGCAGCAGCGCGCCGCCATCGCCCGGGCGCTCGCCATGCATCCGCGGGTGCTGCTCTTCGACGAGCCGACCTCCGCCCTCGACCCCGAGCGCGTCGCCGAGGTGCTGCGGGTGATGCGGGCGCTGGCGGAGGAGGGCCGCACCATGCTGGTCGTCACCCACGAGATGGCCTTCGCCCGCGACGTCGCCCACCGGGTGGTCTTCCTGCACGAGGGCCGGATCCTGGAGGACGGGCCGTCGGACCAGGTGTTTTCCGCGCCGCGGTCGGAGCGGTTCCGGCAGTTCCTGGCGCGGGGGGAGTGAGGGTCAGGCGCCTTCGCCGAGGGCCGTCTCGTCACCAAGAATTTCCAGCACCAGCTGAGGCCGCTTCTCGACCAGGGCGAGGAGCACCCGGGCGGGGCCCTCCGGCCGGCGCCGCTTCTGCTCCCAGTTGCGCAGGGTGTGGAGCGACACGCCGATGGTGGCAGCGAAGGCCGGTTGCGCGAGACCAGTTCGGTTCCTGATCTCGGCGACGTCCAGATCCTCCGGCACGTGGACGACGGTGCCGGCGGGAGGGCTGCCCTCTATGTAGGCCAAAGCGCTCCTGGCGCCGCTCATGATGCGCGCGAAGCTGTCGGTCATCGTACTCTGCTCTCTCTTCAACTGCTCTATTTTCAAGTTTTTGTGCGGCTTATTTCAAGTTTTTGTGCGGCTTAAGAAAATATAATAATGTTCGATTGTCTATTGCAAACGTATCGCGCTATAAATATGCAACGATATTTTTAATGTGTATGTCAACCAGCTATATTAAATTAATATGCGTTATTATTTAGTTGCTTCCACAAGACCGTTGATTAAGCGTTGACTTACTTCGTAAAGCTCAGTAAGTCTTTGACTGCCGACAGATTGAGCGCCACCATGAGCAACAGAATTGCGGACAACATATAACGAAGATATTCCGTCCGTAACGTCAATATTTGACTCCAAAAATTTTTCAAACGACTTCGCCCAATTTGGATCAAATCTATTTAAAAGCTGTATTATCGCACCGCAGTCAAAATTATTACCTCTTTTAAAATGTGATTTGACAAAATTGAGTACTCGAGGGTGAGCTCTATGAGCAAGCCGTTCTAATGTGATGATTTCAACACACCTCTCAATGTTTCCACATATTAATACGGTGCCAAATCTGTAAAGATTTCCCTTTATCTCGTCTGACTCCTGAGAGGCACATGCATAATTGACATATTTTTTGAGCGCTACAAAGCGGCTATCTAGTTGGTACTGCATCATTCTGCCGAAAATGCTGACACAGAAGCTTCCATACGAGACTTAACTGACTCTTCATCTGCTGTGGCTCGGATCCAACTCCTGCGAAAATCGTTTGAAGAAAGCAAGTTTTGGTATATTTCAGCCACTTTGCCACTATCAATCGGATTCCCCGAAATTATGCGAGACGCGACTCCGACCATTACGCTGTCAAAAACGGCGGCGTTTAATGATCTGACTGGTCGAAAAGCCCTGCCATTTAATGCTTCATTAATCACTCCTATTGTTTTTTCGAATATATCACCATGTTGGTCGAGCTGGTCAGAACTGGAATTATTCATAAGGACGGAATATTCATTAAGGAATTTTGCCATAGGGCGGGCATATTTATCTCTATAGTCCAACATCGCAAAGAATCTCACTATAAGTTCTTCGTCTTTTGCCCTTTTATTTACAGGACCACCGAATATTTTACGCCAATGAGTATTTTCGTTCAGCTTTTTTACAAGAGAGATAAATGGTCCCGCAGCTATGCAATTCCTAATTTCTTGTGGGGAAAGTCGGATACCGCCAGAGTTGATGCGTTCGAATACAAAATATATACTTTCAAGCGCATCTGCGGGCTGATCTTGCGTAAATATAGTTGCGTGAACAATAGAGTCGTCTAGTTTTAGTTGGTCTGCGCCGTCAAGCTCGTCATACGTTTTGCCAGTCCATGGCTCTCGGACGTTTGTAAGTCTGAATTTCTTTTCATTAAAGGTCCCGGCATAAAAAGCCTCTAGGGTGCGAAGGCGCTGCTGACCATCGACAACAAGGCTCTTATTTGTCTCGGCTTCCCGATATAGAAAGATGCCCGGGACGGGCAGCCCCATCAATAAAGATTCTATAAATTTCGATGCATGACCTTGAGACCAGACAAATCGGCGTTGAAAATCAGGAATTTTGAAAGATTTTCCTTTCATTCTTTTTACTAAAGAGTCGACTGTATAATCGGCTCCATAGCTTGTAATAGTGAATTTCTTTGTCCCAGTGGTTTCCAGCAAAGTCTCGTCGTCAACTCCCTCTGCTAGGGAAATCTCATATTCATCTTGGGATGCGACCTGATCGTCGGATAGATCCGTTATCTCTTGCACATTGATCTCCGTATCTGGAGGAGATGTAGCACTTTGCATGTATTTCGAATAGTCATTTTCACTAGCCACGACAGAAATCCGATTGCCGTGGCTAGTGCTAGTAAATTATAATATTCTGCCAATTCTCGAGTAAGAATATTTTCTGAATAAATATGTATAAAAAATTTTTCATATAAAATACGTAATGGCATTCGATGCTATTACGTATTCTTTATCACCACGTCCAGCTGCGGCTTCTGGTTGATGGTCTGGAACACCACGCAGTAGCGCTCGGTCAGCTTCAAGAGCTGATCCAGCTTCTCCTGCGGCGCGTCCGTGTCGACCTCGAAGCTGAGCCGGATCGACCGGAAGCCCACCGGCGCGCCCTTGTCGACGCCCAGCGTGCCGCGGAAATCGAGGTCGCCCTCGGCCTTGACCAGGCCCTTGCGAAGGGGAATCTCGAGCGCGGTCGCCACCGCCTTCAGGGTCACGCCGGCGCAGGCGACCAGCGCCTCGAGCAGCATGTCGCCGGAGCAGAGCTCGGCGCCCGATCCGCCGCTCGCCGGGTGGAGGCCCGCGACCGCCAGGGCCCGGCCGGTCTCGACCTTGCACGCGATGCCGCCGTCGTCGAGCGAGCCCTGCGCCTTCAGGGTCACGACCGCCGCCTCCGGATCGCCGCGGTAGCGGTCCTTGATCGGGGCCTGGAGCGAGCGCAGTTCGGTGGCGTCCATGGGGTGTCCTCCCTGTTTATGGGCGAACGGCTTAGCATCCTGCGCCGTCGCCCCGCCAGGGCTCGCGGCCAGGGGCTCACACCTCAGGGGCTCACACCTGGAGTCTCACCACCACAGGGCGGGGGCGTCGGGCCTGGCGCGGTCCGCCTCGCCCTCCGGGCGCATCGAGCGATCGAGGCTCGCCAGGATGGTGCGGGCGGCGGCCTCGCTGTTCGGCGTCGAGGCCTGGCGCGGGCGGCTCAGGGGGAGCGGGATCGTGTCGTCGATCCGGCCGGGCTTCGGGCGCAAGACCACGGCGCGGTCGGCGAGGGCCACCGCCTCGGCGACGTCGTGGGTGACGAGGAGCACGGTCGGCCGGCTCTCCTCCCACAGGGAGAGGAGATGGCGGTGCAGCCCGGCCCGGGTCAGGGCGTCGAGGGCGGAGAACGGCTCGTCGAGGAGCAGCACCTTCGGCGCGGCGACGAAGGCGCGGGCGATCGCCACCCGCTGCTGCTGGCCGCCCGACAGGTCGCGGGGCCAGCGCCCGGCCTGCTCGGCGAGGCCGACCCGGTCGAGGGCGTGCGCCACCCGGGCCCGGCGCTCGGCCTTCGGCAGTCCGGCGAGGCCGAAGGCGACGTTGTCGGCGACGCTGAGCCAGGGCAGCAGCCGCGGCTCCTGGAACACGATGCCGACGCCCGGATGCGGGGCCGTGATCCCCTCGCCGTCGAGGCTGACGGTCCCGGCGCTCGCCCGGTCGAGCCCGGCGATCAGGCGCAGCAGGGTGGTCTTGCCGCAGCCCGAGCCGCCGATCAGCGCCACGATCTCGCCGGCCCGCAAGGAGAGCGAGATGTCGGCAAGCGCCCGCGTGCCGTCGGCATAGGTCTTCGACAGGCGGTCGAGGATCAGCATGGTGGCGCCCGCATCTCAGAGGGTGTCCCGCGCGGTGTCCTGCCAGCGGGCGAGCGGCGCGGTCAGCCCCACCAGCACCGCGTCGCAGAGCTTGCCCAAAGCGGCGAAGGCCAGGATCGCCGCGACGATCTGGTCCGGCTTGCCGAGCTGCTGGCCGTCGAGGAGGAGGTAGCCGAGGCCCTCCGACGCGCCGAGCAGTTCGGCCGCCGCCACGAACATGAAACCGAGGCCCAGCCCCGTGCGCAGGGCCACCAGCGTCGCGGGCAGCACCGCCGGCAGCAGGATGCGCCGGGCGAGATCCAGCCGCGACAGCCGGAAGACGCGGCCGACCTCGACCAGCTTGCGGTCGACGCCCGCGATGGCGCCCGCCACCCCGAGATAGACCGGGAAGAACACCCCGACGGCGATGAGGGTGATCTTCGAGGCCTCGAAGATGCCGAACCACAGGATGAACAGGGGCACCCAGGCGATCGAGGGAATCGCCCGCAGGGCCTGGAGGCTCGGATCGACGAGGCGCCGGACGAGCGGCAGGGTGCCGGTGAGCGCGCCGACCAGGATCCCGGCGAGCGCCCCGAAGCCGAACCCGGCCGCGACCCGGGTCAGGCTGGCGAGCACGTGGGTCCACAATTCGCCGCTCACTGCTAGGCCCCACAGGGTTGCCAGCACCCGGCCCGGCGGCGGCACCAGCCGGCCCTGGGCCAGCCCGGCCCTGACGGCCCCCTCCCAGGCGAGGGCGAGCGCGACCGGCAGGACGAGGCCGGCGAGGACCCGTCCGCCGGGCAGGCGCAGGGCCTTCCTGGAAGACGTGTCGGGCGCGATCGCGAGGGGAAGCGGGCCCGCTTCCGCCGGCTTCACGGCGCCGCCGGCCCGAAGCGCGGGTCGATCAGGGCCTCGACCGCGGCGCCGACATCGGTCCCGGCCGGGATCACCCCGGCATCGAGGAGCGCGGTGCCGGCATCGAGGATCGTCTCGGCCTGGAGCTTGCCGATGACCGGCTGCGACAGGTCGGTGCGCTCGAGCTGGCGCGCCACCACCGGCTCGGGCAGCTTGGTTGCCGCCACCAGGATCCGCTTCAGCTCCTGGGGATCGGACAGCGCGAGCTTGCGCGCCTCCTCGTAGGCCGCCAGCACCGTGCGCGTCAGCTCCGGGTTCTGCTTGGCGAAGTCCTCGCGGACATTGAGCACGCCCCAGGTATTGGCGGCGGCGTCGCGGTGGAACAGCACGTCGCCGTTCTCGATCTCGGCCGCCGCCATGATCGGGTCGAGGCCGGCCCAGGCATCGACGTCGCCGCGGTCGAGGGCGGTGCGCCCGTCCGGGTGCTGGAGCAGCACCAGCTTCACGTCGCGCTCGCTCAACCCGGCGCCGCGCAAAGCCCGGATCAGGAAGATGTGCGGGTCGGTCCCGCGGGTCACCGCGACGCGGCGGCCCTTCAGGTCACCCACCGCCCGGATGCCGGTATTCGGCCGGGTCACGAGGGCGGTCCATTCCGGCCGCGAGTAGGCGTAGACCGCCTTGATCGGGTTGCCGTTGATCCGCGCCAGCAGGGCCGCCGCGCCGGCGGTCGAGCCGAGATCGATCGAGCCGGCATTGAGGAATTCGAGCGCCTTGTTCGAGCCCAGCGACTGGACCCAGCGCACCGTGATCCCCTTGGGCGCCAGCGCCTTCTCGAGCAGGCCCTTGTCCTTCAGGACGAGACTGACCGGATTGTAGGTCGCCCAGTCGAGGCGCACCTCCTTCGCCGATTGCGCGAGCGCCGACGGGACGGCGGCGAGGCTGGCGGCCCCGAGGGTCGCTGCGATCAGCGCGCGGCGATGGATGCGCATCGTCTCTCCCTGGCTGGCCGCGGGCTGTTCTCGAATGCGGGCGGGCCGTCGCCATAGCTAGGGCGCGCCGTTCGGAGTGTCAAACGATCCGGACGATGAAGCGGATTAGCCTTTGTATCGAACGGTACGGCCTGTGGGCCTCCTGTGTGACGCGCGGAAGCGTTGGCTTTCCGCCTGCCGTGATGCGAAACAGGCGGGAACGCGACGGGACCCGGCCGCGCTTCCCTCCTGACAAGCCCGGCTGCCATGCCCGACCTCACCGCCATCGACCCGTCCGACACCGAGGCCGCCCTCAAGCTCCTGCTCGCCGGCATCGACCAGTCGCTCAGCGACCCGACCCGCCTGCGCGAGCGGCTGGTGCCGGAACTGCGCCGCATCATCGAGGCGGGCCGCGCGAAGGCCGAGCGGCAGCTGCTCGCCGAGCGCGACGGCCATGCCTGCGCCGGGCTGATCTGCGCCCAGATGGATGCGGTGATCCGGGCGATCTACGACGCGGTGGTCAAGCGGCTCTACCGCTCCGACAACCCGACCGCGGCCGAGCAGATCGCCGTGGTGGCGACCGGCGGCTACGGCCGCGGCCTCCTGGCGCCGGGCTCCGACATCGATCTCCTGTTTCTCCTGCCCTACAAGCAGACCGCCTGGAGCGAGAGCGTCGTCGAGGCGATGCTCTACGTGCTGTGGGACCTCAAGCTGAAGGTCGGCCACGCCACCCGCTCGGTCGCGGAATGCCTGCGCGAGGGCCGCGGCGACATGACGATCCGCACGGCTTTGCTCGAATCGCGCTTCCTGTTCGGCGACCGCGCCCTGTTCGAGGAACTGGAGACCCGCTTCGACCGCGAGGTGGTGCAGGGCACGGCGGCCGAGTTCGTCGAAGCGAAGCTCAAGGAGCGCGACGCGCGGGTGCAGAAGAGCGGCGCCTCACGCTACCTCGTCGAGCCCAACGTCAAGGACGGCAAGGGCGGTCTTCGCGACCTCAACACCCTGTTCTGGATCGCCAAGTACACCTTCCGGGTGAAGGAGGCCGAGGATCTGGTCGAGGCCGGCCTGTTCACGCCCGACGAGCTCCGGCTGTTCCAGCGCTGCGACGAGTTCCTGTGGCGGGTGCGCTGCCACATGCACTTCGTCACCGGGCGGGCGGAGGAGCGGCTGTCCTTCGGCCTTCAGCCCCGCATCGCCGAGCGGCTGGATTACGGCGCCCGCGGCGGCCTCGCGGCGGTCGAGCGGTTCATGAAGTCGTACTTCCTGATCGCCAAGGATGTCGGCGACCTCACCGCCATCGTCTGCGCCGAGATGGAGGCGCGCCACGCCAAGCGCCCGCCGGTGCTCGACCGCTGGCTGCGCCGCTTCAAGCAGCACTTCCGCGCGCCCGACCTCGAGGCGGACGATTTCCGCATCCATACCGGCCGGCTCGACGTGCGGGACGACGCCGCCTTCGAGCGCGATCCGGTCAACCTGATCCGGCTGTTCTGGCTCTCCGACCGGCACGACCTCGCGATCCACCCGGATGCCAGCCGGCTCGCGACGCGGTCGCTCGCCCTGATCGGCCCGATGGTGCGGGTCGATCCGGAGGCCAACCGCCTGTTCGTCGAGCTCCTGACCTCGCAGAACGCCCCCGAGACGGTGCTCCGGCACATGAACGAGACCGGGGTGCTCGGGCGCTTCGTGCCGGATTTCGGCCGCATCGTCGCGATGATGCAGTTCAACATGTACCACCACTTCACGGTGGACGAGCACCTGATCCGCTCGCTCGGCGTGCTCGGCAAGATCGAGGCCGGGGAACTCGAGGACGAGCATCCGCTCGCCCACCGCATCGTCGGCACGATCCAGAACCGGCGCGCCCTCTACGTGGCGATGTTCCTGCACGACATCGCCAAGGGCCGGAAGGACGACCACTCGATCGCCGGCGCGGCGGTGGCGCGCAAGCTCGGGCCGCGCTTCGGGCTGGACGCCGCCGAGACGAACACCGTCGCCTGGCTCATCGAGCACCACCTCCTGATGTCGATGACCGCGCAGAGCCGCGATCTCTCCGATCCGAAGACCATCGAGACCTTCGCGGGCGTGGTGCAGAGCCTGGAGCGGCTGAAGCTGCTGCTCGTGCTCACCATCGCCGACATCAAGGCGGTCGGCCCCGGCACCTGGACCGCCTGGAAGGCGACGCTGCTGCGCACCCTCTACTACGAGACCGAGATGGTCCTGTCGGGTGGGCGCTCGGAGATCCCGCGCACCGACCGGGTGCGGCTGATCCAGATGCGCCTGCGCGAGCAGCTCGCCGACTGGTCGGCGGAGGAGTTCGACGCCTACGCCGCCCGGCACTACCCGCATTACTGGCTCAAGGTCGATGCCGGGCGCCAGCTCAAGAACGCCCGCTTCATCCGCACGGCGACCGAGGCCGGCAACACCGTCGCCACCACCTTCGAGACCGATCTGTCCCGCGGAGTCACCGAGCTCTGCGTCTACTCGCCGGACCATCCGCGCCTGCTGGCGATCCTCACCGGCGCCTGCGCGGCCGCCGGCGGCAACATCGTCGACGCGCAGATCTTCACCACCGCCGACGGCTTCGTGCTCGACACCATCACCCTGTCGCGGGCCTTCGAGCGCGACGAGGACGAGCTGCGCCGGGCCGGCCGCATCGCCACCGCGATCGAGCGGGCGCTGAAGGGCGAGATCCGCATCGCCGACCTCGTCGCCGACAAGCACCCGGCGAAGGACCGGCCACGCACCTTCCAGGTCGCCCCCGACCTGTCGATCGACAACGCGCTCTCGGCCCGCGAGACGGTCCTGGAGATCTCCGGCCTCGACCGGCCGGGCCTGCTCTTCGATCTCACCTCGGCGCTGGGCCGGCTCAACCTCAACATCACCTCGGCCCACGTCGCGACCTTCGGCGAGCGGGCGGTCGACGTGTTCTACGTCACCGACCTCACCGGCACCAAGGTGACCCAGCCCGACCGGCAGGCGACGATCCGCCGGGCCGTGATGGCGGTGTTCGAGGCCGACCTGCCCCGGGGCGAGCGGAGCCGCCGCGGCGCGGGCCGGGACGCCCGCAAGGACGAGGCGAGCGAGGCGGCCCCGGCGGCTGGCGAAGCTTGATTTCGCCGGCCGTCCACCTGATATCGGGGTCATTCCCGGACCCCTTTTTGGAATGACGATGACGCCGAACGACACGGAGAACGCCGCGCGGGCTTACGAGCCCGAGGCTGCCGAGGGCGCTCCCGCCTCCGCGCCGAACGCCGACGCGATCGCCGCGCTCGAGGCCGAGAAGCTCGACCTCAAGGACAAGCTGCTGCGCACGCTCGCCGACATGGAGAACCTGCGCCGGCGCACCGAGCGCGAGGTGACGGATGCCCGCACCTACGCGGTGACGAACTTCGCCCGCGACATGCTCAACGCCGCCGACAACATCCGGCGCGCCCTCGAGAGCGTGCCGGCCGATGCCCGCGCCGCCGCCGAGGGTCCGCTCAAGGCCCTGGTCGACGGGATCGAGCTGACCGAGCGCGACCTGCTCAAGACCCTGGAGCGCCACGGCGTGAAGCGGGTCGAGCCGCAGGGCCAGCGCTTCGACCCCAACCTGCACCAGGCGATGTTCGAGGTGCCCAACCCCGACGTCACCTCCGGCACGGTCGTGCAGGTGGTGCAGTCGGGCTACGTCATCGGCGACCGCGTCCTGCGCCCGGCCCTGGTCGGCGTGGCGAAGGGCGGCCCGAAGGCTGAGGCGAAGCCGGCGGAAGGCTGAGCGAGCCGCTTGGTGTGATGCATCGCCAAACCCTCCCCCCTCTGCGGGGGAGGGTGGCGAACGGAGTGAGCCGGGAGAGGGGCAGCGCGACACAGATCCAGTGCGCGCCCTTCAGAACGGTTCAGCTTTCTCCGGAAGCGGCGTCCCCTCTCCCGGCCCCTGCTGACGCAGGGGCCACCCTCCCCCGCAGTGGGGGGGAGGGTTCTCACGTGCGCTCTGCCTCACCCCTCCGGCGCCATCCCGCAGGCCTGCGCGATCTCCGCCGACAGGGCCGCCTGCAACGCCCGCACCGCCGGATGCCCGGCGCTGGCATAGTCCCGCCCGGCGATCCGCCGCACCGGCGCGACGAGCCGCAGGGAATTTGTGACGAACACGGCCTCCGCCCCCGCCAGGTCCTCCGGCGCGAGCGGGCGCTCGCCCGGGACGAGGCCGAGGCCGGGAGCGAGGGCGAGCAGCCTCGCCCGCACGATGCCGGCCAGCACTCCCTCGCTCAAGGACGGCGTGACGAGCGACGACCCGAACACCGCGAACAGGGTGCCGGTCCCGACGCAGGCGACCCGCCCCGCCATGTTGAGGAAGAGCGTCTCGTCGTGCCCCTCCCGCGCTGCCGCCTCGGCCGCGAGCACCGCGTCGAGGTAGCCCAGCGTCTTGTGGCGCGCGGTCGGCGAGGTCTCGTTGCGGCGGATCGCGCTCCAGCCGAGCGAGAGTTCGGTATAGACCGTGCCGGAGCGCAACGGCGCGGCGCTCGCCCACAGGACCGGGCGCGGCTCGGCCGGCGGGCGCAGGCCCCGCGGCCCGGACCCGCGGGTCACGGTGGTGCGGATCGCCGCCCGGGCGTGGCCGGCCGCCACCGCCCGCATCGCCGTGCGGGCCTCCTCCGCGTCGAAGCGGAAGCCGAGCGCCGCGGCGGCCGCGACGAGCCGCGCCAGATGCGCCTCCTCCGCCACCACCGTGCCGCCGAGCGCCATGGCGGTGTCGAACACCCCGTCGCCGAGGAGCAGGCCGCGGTCGGCGAGGTCGAAGGGCGCGGTTGTCCCCTCCTGCACGCGCCCGTCACGCCACAGCACGGTGCCGTCCTTCCGCGTCGCGCCAGCGCCGGGCGAGGTCCAGGAAATTGCCGAACAGGGCGTGGCCGTGCTCGGTCAGCACGGATTCCGGGTGGAACTGCACGCCCCAGGTCGGGTGCCGGAGGTGCGAGAGCGCCATCACCTCGCCCTCGGGCGAGACCGCGTCGACGCGCAGGTGCTCCGCCATGCCGGGCGCCGGTTCCACGATCAGCGAGTGGTAGCGCCCGACCGTGAGCGGCGCCGGCAGGCCGTGGAACACGCCCTGTCCGTCATGGTCGATCGCCGTCGCGTGGCCGTGGAGCGGTCGCCGGGCCCGCGCGACCCGGCCGCCGAAGGCCGCGCCGATGCATTGGTGCCCGAGGCAGATGCCGAGGAGCGGCACCTCGCCCGACAAGGCGCGGATGGCGGGAAGCGACACCCCGGCCTCCGCCGGGCTGCACGGCCCGGGCGAGATCACCACAGCGTCCGGGCTCACGGCGCGGATGCCCGCCACGTCGAGGGCGTCGTTGCGCGCCACCTGCACCGCGGCGCCCAACTCCTCGAAGTAGCGCACCACGTTGAAGACGAAGGAATCGTAATTGTCGATGACGAGGATCATGCGCCCTCCCCGCTCGAGCCACGTCCGATCGCGCTGCGATCGGACGTGGCTCGATCTCTTCGATTATGCCGCGTTTTCTTCGACGAACCGGTATCCACTTCGTCGGAAAACGCTCCAGCGAAGGCCGCGAAGACCCGCTCGGCCTTGGTCAGGGTCTCGCGGTACTCGGCCTCCGGGTCCGACAGCAGCGTCACCCCGCCCCCGGCCTGGAGCACGGCGCGGGTCCCGTCCGTCACCACCGTGCGGATGGCGATGCTGGTGTCGAGGCTGCCGTCGAACCCGATCCAGCCGATCGCCCCGCAATACAACTCGCGGGCATCGCCCTCGATCTCCGTGATGATGTCCATGGCGCGCAGTTTCGGCGCCCCGGTGATCGAGCCGCCCGGAAAGGTGGCGGCCAGCAGGTCGAGCCCGTCCGCCCCCTCCCGCAGCGTGCCGGTGACCGCGGAGACGAGGTGATGGACCCCCGCGTAGGTCTCGAGCCCGCAGAGCGTCGGCACCACGACGCTGTGGGGCGCGCAGATCCGCGACAGGTCGTTGCGCAGGAGATCGACGATCATCACGTTCTCGGCCCGCTCCTTGTCGCTGGCGAGGAGCGCCTCGGCCCGGGCCCGGTCCTCGGCCGGATCCGTGGAGCGCGGCGCCGTGCCCTTGATCGGCCGGGTCTCGACCTGGCCCCCGTCGAGGCGCAGGAAGCGCTCGGGCGAGGAGGAGGCGACGGTCAGCCCGTCGAGTTCGAGGTAGGCCGCGAACGGCGCGGGGTTGCGCGCCCGCAGGCGGCGGTAGAACGCGAAGGCGTCGAAGCCCGGCGGCAGGTCGGCCTCGAAGCGCTGGGCGATGTTGGCCTGGTAGATGTCGCCGGCCCGGATGTAGTCCCGCACCCGCTCGACCGCCCGGGCGTAGGTCTCCGCCGTGAAGTTCGAGCGCCAGGTGAGAGGCGGCACCGGCGCGGCGTCCTGCACCGGCTCGGGGCCGGCGAGCGCCGCCTCCAGGGCGTCGAGGTCGGACGCGGCCTTGGCGGCCCGGGCGGCCGGATCGGTCTCGGGGAAGCCGGTGGCGATCAGGTGGCAGGTGCCGGCCCGGTGATCGAAGGCGACGACCGTGGCGTAGACGTCGAAGGCGAGGTCGTCGGTCAGGCCGGCGCGACGCGCGGGTGCCGCCACCCGCTCCAGGCTGGCGCCGAGATCGTAGGCCGCGTAGCCGATCGCCCCGCCCTGGAACGGCGGCAGGGCGGGATCCGGCGTGGTGCGCCAGGGGGCGAGCGCCGTCCTGAGGGCTGCGAGCGGCGCGCCCGGCACCGGCGCGCCGTTCCAGAAAGCCCTGCCGCCGCGCACCCGGAAACACCCGAACGGATCGGCGGCGAGGTAGGAGTGGCGCCCGAGGCTGTCGTGCCGCATCGCGCTGTCGAGGAGCGCGAGGCCGGATCGCCCGCGCGGATGTCGGCCGCGCAGGCGGGACGCGGCGGCGGCGGGATCGAGGAGGGGGACGGTGCGGCTCCACATGGGCGCAGGCATATCCGAGCGCACATTTCCGGGAAAATCCGCACTTTCGGATCAGTTGCTTCCTCTTCAAGCCACAATCCGGCGGATCAGGGCCTCCCTCGGAGACGATGCGTGAGCGACGTGCCGATCACGAGAACAGGGCGGGTCGGCTAAGGGCAACGGCATCGACGGACCGGCTGTAATCAATCGTGCGAGATCCCGGCCGCCAAGTCCTGCGACGGCGAGAGGTGGCGATGGCTAAAACTCATTCTAACGCTCGGTCATCCTTTTCTGCGATCGACCTTGAAGACTTTTTTCGGTTTTGCTACGGGTTGGACTTCGCCGCTGAATGGATGCCTGAGTTCGTAGGTATGCAATTTTACTCCACTTGCTCTTAGATTATTGACGATTCTCTGTGCGCGCTCAATTTTTTCCTTCCCCGATGGCTGAGACCTTATTGCATCGAGAATATGCTCCTTATCGAATTTGTTCGTCATATCAAACACCCCTGTAGCGCTCAGCCGTGTGAATCGCGATCGACTGCCTCACTGTCATCATATAGTCCTGAAGAAGCCGGTAATAAGACCTTACCTTCTGATTAAGCATTGGATCCCTACCAAAATCCTCAATAAGAAGATTAATTTCTCCGTCGATAACGTCCATGGTCAGCCCGCGGCCGTGGGATTTCCATCTGCGTATATCGTTTAATGTAGTTGCAATAGCGGCAGCTCGTTTTTCCTTCATCGCTGGCGTTACGGTCTTTCCATTTGTCCTTGTCGTCTTCCAATTTTTAAATTTGTATTTAACAAGCCATTTCTTGAGTAGCTCCATTGATAAGTCGCGAGCTTGTTCGAATTGATGCAGTTCTGCCAAATCGAATTTCGAGATAAAGAAGGCAATTTCTACATCTGTAATTGTGTTATTTTAGATTTGCTTAATAAATCTTCATACTTTTGCAAATATCCCAACGCAGGAACATAGACATCTCCCTTTGATCTGCTTACGACTTGAGGATCGATCGGACCTAGAATTGAGAAATAATCCATATAGATATTGTCGCCAGACATAGCGAGCACGGTTCCCGCCGACATGGCGTGACTTGGAATGAGGAAGGATACTTCCTGTGGATAGTGATATCGCAGTAGGTCGGCGATCCTCTCGACAACCTCGATCGATCCGCCGTCCGTTTCCAGAATGACGATAACCTTCGGTTTCTTATTTTTTATCTCTTCGATACTATCTCGCATCAAGTCGTCGATGCCGTGCTGCATGGGAGCAATTAAGCTGACAACATCTGAAGCTGTGTGATCGCCAATATTTTTTATTTTCGTGCAAAGTTCCGTCTCAATGAATGAATTAGACGAAATGTGCCCGTCCTGATCGGTGATCATCCCAAAACTCGCTATATGATTGCTTGCATTTATCAAAGCATCGTCGGATTGTGGCCGACGTTGTTCATATTATATAATCGAATTCGGCGCGTCCATCTCTTCCGCGTAGAGACTCAAGCTCTATCTAATTTTGACGTAAATGCGAGACGATTATAATTCGAGTATTATTTCAGCGCCGCTGTTCGCAGCAGAATGCTCAATATAGACATGTCCGATTTCATGGGAGACTTAAGCGGCATTGTGCCGCGCGTGAGGCATCCATCAGATCTGTATCGCCTGGCATGCTGCGACGGACGCGCCGGCCCCGTGACGCCCGCCCCGCCCTGTGCTAGAGGCCTGCCCCAGCATCCTTCCCTAAATCCTTGATCCTGCTCGCGCCAGCCTGGCCGTGGGCCGGCGTCGCATCCCGCCCCTGCCGAAATCCTGCCCTGCCGAAATCTCCTCCGCCATGAACGCACCCGCCCCCAAGATCTCCTTCGTGTCGCTCGGCTGTCCCAAAGCCCTGGTCGATTCCGAGCGCATCCTCACCCACCTGCGCGCCGAGGGCTACGAACTGGCGCGCAAGCACGACGGCGCCGACGTGGTGATCGTCAACACCTGCGGCTTCCTCGATTCGGCGAAGGCCGAGTCGCTGCAGGCGATCGGCGACGCGATGGCGGAGAACGGCCGGGTGATCGTCACCGGCTGCATGGGCGCCCAGCCGGAGGAGATCCGGGAGAAATACCCGAACCTGCTCGCGGTCACCGGGCCGCAGGCCTACGAGTCGGTGGTGGCGGCGGTCCACGAGGCGGTGCCACCGGCCCACGACCCGTTCCTGGATCTGGTCCCGCCGCAGGGCGTCAAGCTGACGCCGCGGCACTACGCCTACCTGAAGATCTCGGAGGGCTGCAACAACCGCTGCACCTTCTGCATCATCCCGCAGCTGCGCGGCGACCTCGTCAGCCGGCCGGCGGCGGACGTGCTGCGCGAGGCCGAGAAGCTGGTGAAGGCCGGCGTCAAGGAGTTGCTCGTCGTCTCGCAGGATACCAGCGCCTACGGCGTCGACACCCGCTACGCCACGAGCCCCTGGCGCGACCGCGAGGTGCGGGCCCGGTTCTACGACCTCGCCAAGGAGCTCGGCGAGCTCGGTGCCTGGGTGCGCCTGCACTACGTCTACCCCTACCCGCATGTCGACGAGGTCATCCCGCTGATGGCCGAGGGCAAGGTGCTGCCCTACCTCGACATGCCGCTCCAGCACGCGAGCCCCGCCGTGCTCAAGCGCATGCGCCGCCCGGGCAACCAGGAGAAGATGCTGGAGCGCATCCGCTCCTGGCGCACGACATGCCCGGACCTCGCGATCCGCTCGACCTTCATCGTCGGCTTCCCCGGCGAGACCGAGGAGGAGTTCGAGGAACTCCTGACCTGGCTGAAGGAGGCCAAGCTCGAGCGCGTCGGCTGCTTCCAGTACGAGCCGGTCCGCGGCGCCCCCGCCAACGCGGTGGCCGAGGCCGTGCCGGACGCGGTCAAGGCCGAGCGCCAGCGCCGGTTCATGGAGACGCAGCAGGCGGTGTCCCTGAGGCTCCAGAAGGCGAAGGTCGGCAAGCGCCTGCCGGTGATCATCGACGCCGCCGGCCCGACGGTCGCCAAGGGCCGCTCGAAATACGACGCGCCGGAGATCGACGGCAACGTCCACGTCGCCTTCCGCCGCCCGGTCCGGGTCGGCGACATCGTGACGGTGAAGATCGAGTCGGCGGATGCCTACGACCTGCACGGGGTGGCGGTGTAGCGATGCCGCTCTGGCTCATCGCATCACGACCGGGGGCCGCGGTCGGCGAGCCGAGTTGGTCTGCCGTCGCGCTCTTCCTAGCGCTCGGCGTCGGCGGGGTGCTCTACGCGCGGTACATCGCCCGCGCGTTCGGACCGCAAATGGGGCCGGGCCGAGGATTGGGATTGAGTCGTGGTGCACGACATGGCCAGGTCAGACTGGGTGAGTCGTTCTAGCTCCCCTTTCCCGGACGACTGAAGCGTCAGCGGAAGGAGATCCGGGATCCAGCAAAGGAAGTGCCGCGAAGCGGCTCTGAATGGTGCGCCGTTGCAGACAAGCAGACGCTTCGCGACTTCTCGTGCTGGATCCCGGACTCCTTCCACTTCGTTTCAGTCGTCCGAAAAGGGCGGCGAGGCAAAACGGAGCCGTCTTCTCATTGCGAGCGTCTCCGGGTGAAGTGGGATGCGTCTTGCTTCACCCTGCGTCGTCGGCGGTTATGGATCCCGGGTTCCGCTTGCTCGGCCCCGGAATGACGTAGAGTGAATTAGCGCCGTCGAGCGGATCTGCCTGCCCTACCCCCCGATCGCCCCGCTCTCCTCCCGCTCCACGCCCGCCGCCGCCATGTCGCCCCAGGCGCGCTCGAGCGAGTCGTCGAGGTCGATCGCCCGGCAGGCATCCTCGACCACCACCGCCTGGAACCCGGCCTCCCGCGCGTCGATGGCGCTCCAGCCGACGCAGTAATCGGTGGCGAGGCCGCAGAGGAACACCCGGGTGAAGCCGCGCTCGCGCAGGTAGCCGGCGAGCCCGGTCGTGGTGGTGCGGTCGGCCTCGCGGAAGGCCGAGTAGCTGTCGATCCCCGGCCGGTAGCCCTTGCGGATCACCAGTTGCGCGTGCGGCAGCTCCAGCCTCGGCGACAGGTCCGCCCCGGGCGTGCCCTGGATGCAGTGCTCCGGCCACAGGACCTGCGTGCCGTAAGGGAGCTGCACGGTGCCGAAGGGGGCCTTGCCCGGATGGCTCATGGCGAAGGAGGCGTGGCCCGCCGGGTGCCAGTCCTGGGTCAGGGCGATATGCTTGAACTTGCGCCCGAGCGCGTTGATCGGCCCGATCACCGCGTCCCCGTCCGGCACCGCGAGGGCGCCGCCGGGCAGGAAGTCGGCCTGGACGTCGATGACGAGGAGCAGGTCGGTCTCGGTCACTCGCAGGGCGTAGGCATCCATCGCATCGGGTCTCCGCCCACCCGGAGCGATTCGCCCCGGGTGCCGAAGCGTCAGCGTATCAGGGGTGCATCACCGTCGCACCCGTCGTCTGCCGCCCGGCGAGTTCGGCATGGACCTTCGGCGCGGCGGCGAGCGTCGCCCGCGTATGGACCGGGATCTTCACCGCGCCGCTCCGCACCACCTCGAACAGGTCGGCGGCCATCTCGTCCAGCACCGCCCGGTCGGCGGTGTGGGTGAACAGGGTCGGCCGGGTGGCGTACAGCGAGCCCTTCTGGGCAAGTAGGCTGATGTCGAACTGCGTCACCGCGCCCGAGGCGCTGCCGAAATTGACGTAATAGCCGAAGGGCCGCAGGCAATCGAGCGAGGCCGGGAAGGTCGCCTGGCCGACGCCGTCATAGACGACCTGGCAGCCCTTACCGCCGGTGATCTCCTTCACCTTCGCGGCGAAATCCTCGTTGCGGTACAGGATGACGTGGTCGCAGCCGTGCTGGCGGGCGAGCTCGGCCTTGTCCTCCGAGCCGACGGTGCCGATCACCGTGGCGCCGAGATGCTTGGCCCACTGCGTCGCGATCAGCCCGACGCCGCCGGCCGCGGCGTGGAACAGGATCGTGTCGCCGGGCTGGACCTTGTAGGTGCGCCGCAGCAGGTACTGGGTGGTGAGGCCCTTGAGCATCATCGCGGCGGCGGTGTCGTCGTCGATGCCGTCGGGCAGGCGCACCACCTGCTTGGCGTCAACCAAAACTTCCTCGGCATAGGTGCCGGCGGCCGACCCGTAGGCGACACGCTCGCCGGGCTTGAAGCCGGTGACGCCCTCGCCCACCGCCACCACCGTGCCGGCGCCCTCGTTGCCAGGGGTGAAGGGGAGCTGGGGCGCCTTGTAGTGGCCGGAGCGGAAGTAGATGTCGATGAAGTTGACGCCGACCGCGCTCTGGCGCACCCGGATCTGGCCGGGACCGGGTTCGCCGACCGTCACCTCCTCGTAGCGCATCACCTCGGGGCCGCCATACTCGTGAACCCGGATCGCCTTGGGCATCGTCCGCTCCCGTCTTGGTCTTGTCGTGCGGCCGGGATGATAGGTGCGGCTCCGTGTTCGGCAATGGCCGGGATGGCGGACCGGCCCCGCGCGACCCAGATCTAAGGATCGAGGTCTCCGGGCAGACCATGCGAGGACCGTTTCGTGAGCCAGACCACCGACCCGAATCCTGAAGGCCCCCTCTACGACGTGGCGGTGGTCGGCGCCGGCGCGGTCGGGCTGGCGGCGGCCCTGGCGCTCGCCCGCGACGGCCTGCGGACGGCGCTGGTCGGCCGCCACGCCCCCGTGGCCGACGGGCGCACCGTGGCGCTCCTCGACGGTTCGGTGCGGCTGCTGCGCGCGCTCGGCGCCTGGGAAGGGCTGGAGCCCCAGGCCGCGCCGCTCGCCGAGATGCACCTGATCGACGACACCGGCAGCCTCTTCCGTCCCCCGCCGGCCCGCTTCGTCGCCCGCGAGATCGGCCTCGACGCCTTCGGCTGGAACATCGAGAGCGCGCGCCTCGTCGAGGCCCTGCGCGCCCGCGCCCGGTCCCTCCCGGAGCTCACCCTCGTCGAGCACGATGCCGCCGGGCGCAGTGTCGCCGACGACAGGGCCGTGCTGGCGCTGGAGGGCGGCGGCCGCGTCGCGGCGCGCCTCGTCGTCGCGGCCGATGGCGGCGGCTCGCCCCTGCGCGAGGAGGCGGGCCTGACGGCTCGGCGCTGGACCTACCCGCAGAAGGCCCTGACCACGATCCTGGCGCATACCCGCGACCACCGCGAGGTCTCGACCGAGTTCCACACCCGCGAGGGACCCTTCACCCTGGTGCCGTTGCCGGGCGGGCGCCGCTCCAGCCTGGTCTGGGTCTCGGCGGAGGCGCGGGCCGAGCGCCTTTTCGAACTCGACGACGCGGCTCTGGCCGCCGCGATCGAGCGCCAGGCGCAGTCGATGCTCGGTGCCATGCGTATCGACGGACCGCGGGGCTTGGTGCCGATGCGCGGCCTGTCGGTGCCGCGCCCGGTCGGGCCGCGGCTGGCGCTGGTCGGCGAGGCCGCCCACGTCTTCCCGCCGATCGGCGCGCAGGGGCTGAATCTCGGCCTTCGCGACGCGGCGGCCCTGCGCGACGCGGTGGCGGGGGCGCGCGACGCCGGGGCGGAGTCGGTGCTCTCGGGCTTCGCCCGCGGCCGGGCGCTCGATGCCCGCCTGCGCACCGGCGCGGTCGATACCCTCAACCGCAGCCTGCTCACCGCCTTCCTGCCGAGCGACCTCGCCCGCGGCGCGGGGCTGCTCGCCCTCTCGACCATCGCGCCGTTGCGCCGGCTGGTGATGCGCGAGGGCGTGACCCCGCGGCTCGGGACGCCGACGCTGATGCGGGGGTGAGGGAGAGTTCGTCAAATCGGTTTGAAGAAGAGCGCGCGGATTTTCCCTCCCCCCTCTGCGGGGGAGGGTGCCCGGCGTAGCCGGGCGGGAGAGGGGCGGCGCGACGTTGTTCCAGGTAGCGCCCTTCACGACGGTTCCGCCCTATCAGGAAGCGGCGTCCCCTCTCCAGGCTCGCTCCGCTCGCCACCCTCCCCCGCGGAGGGGGGAGGGAAAATCCGCGCTCTACGTTCTTCTTGTCAGATCAGCGCAGACCCGATCACTCCTGCTGCCTGGGCCTCCGCGGTGGGCGAGCAGCCATCGCCGCTGAAGCGAGCGCGTCGGCGGGGGCGGGCTTGCCGCGGGCCGGCGTACGCGCCTTCGCGGGAGCCGGGGACGGCGGGGCAGGCTCGGATGCCGCAGCGGCCGCAGGTTCGGCCGACGCCGCATCGACCGCCCTGGCGGCGGGCTTCGGCTTCGCCGGTGCCTTGGCGGGCGCCTTCGCGGGTTTCGGCTTCGCCGCCGGGCTCGCGACCGGGTCGAGGTCGGCGGCGATCGCCATCAGGTGGCGGCGATGCGCGACGGCCGGGCCGTCCTTGAGGTCCGGGTGATGCTTGTCGAGGCGGGTGACCAGGGCCTTGACCTCGGCGTCCTTCAGCCCGTCGACGATCAGCGCCAGGGGCTGGGGCCCCAGCGCCTCGCGCACCGCGCGCAGCCCCGCCAGGTCGAGGGTCTTGGCCTTCAGCTGCTTCGTCACCAGGGCGTGGGCGGCCTTGGTGACGTCGCTGCGGATCGCCGGAAACGCCTGCGGCGCCTCCGCGATCGCGCACAGGACCGCGAGGCCGTCGATCTCAAGCGCCATCCAGGGCCTCCTTCAGTTCGGTCACCACCGGCGTGATCACCTCGCCGATCAGGTCGCGGGTCTGGTCACGATACTTGTTGGCGAAGGTCTGATACTCCAGGGTCAGCGCGTTCGCCAGGGCCGCCGATTGCGGCACGCGGGTCTTGAACAGGCGGAACCGCGCCCCTTCCGCCGCGGCACTCTCCTGCAGGGTGGCGTAGGTCGTCGCCTGCTGCTTGGTGTTCTGCCAGCGGGTGATCAGCACGTGCGGCGGGCGCCGGGGTGCCAGCATGCTCTCGGAGGCGCTGCCGACGCCCCAGATCGTCTCGTAGAACGCCTTGAGGCCGTAGGTGGAGAGGAAGTCCGAGATGCAGGCGACCACCACGAGGTCGCTCGCCCGGATCGCCACCTCGGTCATCGGCGAGATGCCCGGCGCGCAGTCGAACAGCACGTAGTCGTACTGCTCGCGCAGGGGCACGAAGTCCTCCTGGAACAGCTTCCACAGGTGGCCCTCGATGGCGTGCATCGAGTATTTGCGCTTGGTGAGCGCGTAGATGATCTCGCGCTCGACGATGCGCAGCGACGGGCCGGAGGCGATGAGCGAGATCGGCAGCGGCTCGCCCAGATGCGTGGTGCTCGAGACGTAATCGCGGATGAAGTCCGGCAGGGCGGCCTTGTCGCGGTCGACGATGCGCAGGCCGAGATAATAGTCGAGGGTGCGGCCCCCGGTGATCATCTCGGCCAGGATCCCGTCGCCGGCAAAGCACACCGAGGCGCTGGCCTGCGGATCGAGGTCGATCACCAGCACCGAGGCGCCGCCGGCGGCGAGCGCGTCGGCGAGCATCACCACGCTGGTGGTCTTGCCGACGCCGCCCTTCATGTTGGCGACAGCCACGAGCTTTCCCGGAACGCGCTTGCCGGTCATGCGCGCGAGCCCGGCCGCAGGGAGGGAACGCGGGTCCGCCGCGGCGAGGCGGCGGGCGGGCTTGACGGGGCCATCGGGGGTCTCTTCACGGCGGGTCCCCTTTCCACCACCGGTGTTTGCGGGGAGTCAAGGCCGGTTGCAGTTTGTTTCCCGTCGACTGTCTCGTCCCTGTCGAGTTTTGCCCGTCGACTTGTGCCTGCCGGCTTGTCCCCGCCGACTTGTCCCCACCGACCTGCAGCCTCAGCCGCCGGAGCAGCGGGTGTAGGTGGCCGAGCCGCGCTCGGACGCCCAGGTCAGCCGGCTTCCCGCCACGGTCAGGCGCACCCGCGAGGTCCAGTTGCGGCCGGCGCTGCGGCAGGCGGCGGTCACGGTCCAGGTGCGGCCGTCTCGCCGCCGGTCGCGGAACTGGCACAGGGTCTTGCCGGCCCGTGCGCTTCCCGGCCGGATCACGGCGGGCAGGAAGCCGCGGCGGGCGGAGCGGCTGCGGGCACAGGCCGCGCTGCTCGGCCCCCACACGCCCGCATAGGCCGGCGCGGCCTCCTCCTCGTCGTCCTCGGCGGCGGTCTCGGTCGGGCGGGATTCGACTTGGCGGGATTCGGCCTGGCGCGGCGTCTCCCGCACGGGGGCGGGGCGCGCGGCGGCGCGGGTCTCGGGCCCGCCCTCCCGGCGGGCCTCCTCGCGCAGCTCCCGCTTCGTCGGCGCCGTCGCGGCCCGGACCGGCGAGCGCTCCTCCGGATCGTCATCGGGCGCGAGGTCATGGGCCGGCGCGGCCTTTACCGGGCCGAAGCCGGATTCCGACGGCGCGTCCCGCAACGCCGCGGCGCCCTCCTGCGATGCGCCGTCGCGGGCGCCGATCCGGCCCGGCGGCTCGCGCCAGCCGCCCGCCTGGCCGGCCTCCGGCGGCACGGCGTCCGGCGGCGGACGGCGGCGGTAGATCGGGATCGTGGAGCGATAGGGCTTCGACAGGACCGGCGGGTCGGCGGGCATCTCGAGGTCCGACTGCGCGACGGCGCGGCCCGGCCCGAGCATGCAGGCCGCCCCGGCCAGCACGAACAGGCCGGCCGCGACAAGGCCCGCGCGGTGAAACGCCCTCATGATGCCCCCAAGCGTCCCCCGGCGGATGCCGGCGGTCAAGTCTTAGAGCGCGCGCGAACCCCGTGGACATGGGTCCCGGGGCCCGGCGCGCAGCGAAATCCTCGGTGTCTCCCGCCGGACACTGTCCTAACGGCCGAAAATGCCCTTCAGGAACTGCGCCGTGCGGTTGCGCTTGCGCTTGCGCTCCAGCTCGGCCGCGTCCTTGACCCAGGCGACCTGCACCACCCGGCGCTCCCCCTCGAACGGCCGGTGGCCGTGCCAGGAATTGTCGGCGCGCAGGAAGGCGAACATCGTCCCCATCGTCGGCGGTACCTCGACCGCGTAGGGCTCGAACCGCTCGCCGTCGTAGAGCACGCGCAGGCGCCCGGCCTCCGGCGCGTCCCACTCGTCGTTCATGTAGACGAGCAGCGTCATCACCTTCGAGGGGCCGTCGGTGTGGATCGCGCCGTATTTCGGCTGCGAGCGGCGCATGATCGTGGTGAGCCGCGGGCAGGAGACGAGGTCGAGGCCGAACTTCTCGCCGAGCACCCGCGAGAAGTCGTCGCTCTCGAGTTCCTCGATCAGGTCCTTGAAGCGGCCCGTGAGCTGCACCTCGTCGACCGTGAGATAGCCGGGCTTCGCGATCGCCGGGAAGTCGCGCTTCAGGTCGGCGATCGCCTCGGATCGCAGAACCTGCCGGCCGAGGAAGTAATGGTAGGGGTCGTGCGAGACGGGGGCGGCGCGCACGGCGTCGACGTCGAGGATCGAGAGGGACGACATGGGATGATCGCACTCGTCAGGTCAGGCGGCGGCTGTTCCGCGGCCGCGCATCCCGCGGCCTGCCGGAAACCACGGGACCATCGGGGCGGATTGCGGCGGCGGCGGGGCACCGCGGCATTTGGTCTGACAGCGGGCACCGCCGGCGGTGACGACGGCGCGTTCACGTCTCGGCGAGCGTGCCGGAGTGCCGCCCTGCCGCAGGTGAACGGGGTTTAACTTGCAACGGCCACGGCGCCATGGTCCTGCCACGGGGCTGACCCATGGCGGGTCGCAAGGCCGCCTGCCGATCCCGGCGCGCTCTTGACCGCCACCGAATCACCGGCCCGCCCTCCCGGCGGGCCCGCTTGAGGCCCGCCCGCCGGGCGGCCCGGAGACCGCGATGCACGGCTTGAAGCAGGCCCTCCTGCAGATCTGGCGTCTGGCCTATCCCTATTACACCACCCGCGAGGTCACGACGGTGCGGCTGTGGCCGCTGCCGGCGGTGCAGATGCAGGAGCGCTGGGTCGCGCTCACCATGGCGGTCCTGGTGATCGGCATCGAGTTCGCTCAGGTCGCCATCAACGTGCGCCTGTCGTACTTCAACCGCGACTGGTTCAACGCCATCCAGGGCAAGGATGCGACGGCGTTCTGGTCGCTGCTGTTCTCGGTGTTCTGCCTCTGGGCCGCGGTCTACGTCGCGAGCGCGATCATCCAGTACGTGATCCAGTCGTTCCTGCGGATCCGCTGGCGGGCCTGGATGACCCGGCACTACGTCGACCGCTGGCTCGGGCAGAACACCCATTACCGCATGGGCTTCTCCGGCGCCCAGGCCGACAACCCCGACCAGCGCATCGCCGACGACATCGACCAGTTCACCCAGACCACCCAGTCGCTGACCATCAGCTTCATCTCGGCGGTCTCGAACCTGATCTCGTTCTCGGTCATCCTGTGGAACATCTCGTCGGCCTTCACGGTGCCGGGGACGAGCTGGCACGTGCCGGGCTTCCTGGTCTGGGGCGCGCTGATCTATTCGGCGCTGGTCACCTGGCTCACCCACCGCATCGGCCGGGCCCTGGTCGGACTCAATTTCGAGCAGCAGCGCCGCGAGGCGGATTTCCGCTTCTCGCTGGCCCGCCTGCGCGAGTACGGCGAGCAGGTGGCGCTCCTCGGCGGCGCCCGGGCCGAGCGGGCCTCGCTCGGTGAGCGCTTCGGCGCGCTGATCCAGAACTTCTACGCCATCGTCGACCGCCGCAAGAAGCTCGCCGCCTTCACGGTCAGCTACCAGCAGGTGAACGTGGTGATCCCCTACATCCTGGTCGCGCCCTACTACTTCGCCGGCCAGATCCCGCTCGGGGTGATGACGCAGACCGCCGGCGCGTTCTCGCGCGTCGAGGGCACGATGTCGTTCTTCATCACGTTCTACGTGACGCTGGCCGACTACAAGGCGCAGGTCGATCGGCTCACCACCTTCGACGCCGCGATGGCCCGGGCCGACGCGATGGCGGCGGGCAGCGCCCTCTCGGTGCTGCCCGCCGGCGGCGGCGGCCTCCACCTCAAGGGCCTCGCCCTCGACCTGCCGGACGGACGGCGCATCGCCGAGGCCCCCGCCCTCTCGTTCCGGCCCGGCGAGACGACCCTGCTCACCGGTCCCTCGGGCTCGGGCAAGTCGACGCTGTTTCGCGCCATCGCGGGTATCTGGCCCTTCGGCGAGGGCTCGGTCGCAACGCCGGAAGGCGCGCGCCTGATGCTCCTGCCGCAGCGGCCCTACCTGCCGATGGGGACGCTCCGCGCCGCCGCCACCTACCCGGAGCCCGCCGGCAGCCGCGACGACGCGGCGATCCGTGCGGCGCTCGAGGCGGCCCGCCTGCCCCACCTCGCCTCCCGCCTCGACGAGGAGGCGCCGTGGGCGCAGGCCCTGTCGCTCGGCGAGCAGCAGCGCCTCGCCATCGCCCGGGCGCTGCTGGCGAAGCCCGACTGGCTCTTCCTCGACGAGGCCACCGCCGCCCTCGACGAGCCGACCGAGGCCGCGCTCTACCGCATGCTGCGCCAGGAATTGCCGGACACCACCATCGTCTCGATCGGCCACCGCTCGACGCTGACCGCCTTCCACGATCGCCGGATCGACATGACCCGGCGCGAGGACGGCCGCTTCGTGCCGACGGACCTCGTCGCGGCGATGCCGGCCCAGTAGCCGCTCCCGGCCGGGGGCGGCGAAGTGCAAAGGCGCCGAAGCATAAGGGCGACGAAGCGCCTTGACGCGCTGCGTCGCCCCGCCTAGAAGCCGGCTCACAGGGCGCGTAGCTCAGCGGGAGAGCATTCGCTTCACACGCGAAGGGTCACAGGTTCAATCCCTGTCGCGCCCACCACCCTTTCGAGACTTGTACGGCTTGAGTTGCTGGTGGCCCGCGCCACGCGATCTTGCCGTCGAAGAGGTTCGGTCCGAGATGCGGTCGCTGTTCAAGCGTCGCATCTTCCCCGCATGGGACCGATCGTCGGGCGCGTAGCTCAGCGGGAGAGCATTCGCTTCACACGCGAAGGGTCACAGGTTCAATCCCTGTCGCGCCCACCATTCCCTTCCGATGAAACCAGCGACAGCCAGGACGGCGTTCTCGACGCCGCTGACACCCGCGATGTCATCCCGGGGCTCGGCGTAGCCGAGAACCCGGGATCCATAACCGCCGGGGGTTCAGGATGAAGCGGAACGGTGTCAGCCCTGTCCGGGAACGTCGGCGGTTATGGATCCCGGGCTCCGCTGCGCGGCCCTGGGATGACATCGAGGGTGTCAGGTCGGTCGAACCCGGGTCTCAGGCCGCGCCGCGATCCAGCCGTCGCACCGCCTCGTACAGCGCATCGAAGTGCTGGATCACCACGTCCGGCTCCAGTTCCTCGACCGGCACGTCGGTATAGCCGAACGGCACCGCCACCACCGGGATGCCGGCGGCCTTGGCGGTGGCGACGTCGGTGCGGGAATCGCCGACCATCACGGCCCGGGCCGGATTTCCCCCGGCCCGCGCGATCGTCTCGGTGAGGTGGCGCGGATCGGGCTTGAAGTACGGGAAGGTGTCCCGCCCGCAGATCGCCGCGAAGCGGTCCTTCACCCCGAGCAGCTCCAGGAGCCGCACCGAGTGGTCCTCCGGCTTGTTGGTGCAGACCGCGAGGCGGTAGCCGGCCTCCTCCAGCCGGTCGAGGGAGGCGACGACGCCGGGAAAGAGGTGCGACGCGTCGCACAGGTGCTGGCCGTAATGGGCGAGGAAGACCAGGAAGAGTTCGTCGAGCCGGTCCGGCGTCAGCTCGCGCCCGCCGGCCGAAAAGCCGCGCTGGATCAGCGCCCGCGCGCCCGCCCCGATCAGCTCCCGGGCCTGCGAGACCGCCACCGGGGGCAGCCCCTCCCGCTCCAGGATCACGTTGAGCGTGCCGATCAGGTCGCCCGCGGTCTCCGCGAGGGTGCCGTCGAGGTCGAACACGACGATCGGCGGCAGGGCGTCTGGATGGGAAGTCGGCATGGGCTCTCGCGGGCTTGGGGGCAGGGACGGTCTCCCATACAGGCGGGCGTCGCGGGGCGGAACCCGCGCCGGGAGAGGCTCCGCCGAGCCGAGGCCCGTTCGGGACGCGGCAAGCCTCGGACAACAAGCCTCGGACAAGCGGAAGCGAGCTATAACAGCGCGAGATGGGCGAGCCGCCTGCCGCGACGGTGCGGTCGGTCGCCCCGATGGGTTCAAGGAGCGGCGCGCCATGCGCGGGAGAACGGGTTACCCGATCAGGATCGCCTGTCTGGCGGCGGGCCTGGTCGTCGCGGGCGCGGCGCAGGCCGCGTCCTACGAGTTCGTGCCAGCACCCCAGGCCGACCTCAACCGGGTCTACCGGGTCGACAAGGCGACCGGCGAGGTCATCTCCTGCCAGTACGGCCTGCAGGAGAACACCATCGGCACCACCCTGTGCTTCGGCCCCGGCGAGGGCGCCGGGCCGCAGGCCCCCTCCGAGTACAGCCTCGTCGCCTCGCGCCACCTGCGCGAGGCCGGCGTCTTCCGGGTCAACCAGCGCACCGGCGCGATGAGCATCTGCTACGTGCTCGACGACGCCGTGGTCTGCACGCCGCAGGGCAATGCCGGCAGCGCGGCGCCGGCCGCTTCGGGCAAGCCCTAAGCCATTCGGGCGGCGGGCTCGTGGAGTTGAGACGGGTCACGTCGAGCGCGGCTTGGCGGCCCGCTCCCAATCCTCGATGATCTCGTGCCTGCCGCAATCGACGGCGGTGTAGACGGTCTCGCCGTCGATCAGGTCCGTCCGTAGGACGATTCGGTCGTAGCGGGCGCTGTCGATCAGGAAGTGGCCAGGCGCGCAGCGCAGCGGACGCAGCCGCAGTTGCTTCTCCTGCGGATCGCGCTGGAATCGGATGAGCCGGTTGATGACGTGCTCGCGCCGCCCCTCGGACAGCAGGGCGAGCCGCTCCCGGAAGCGGTCCGATAGCCGGAGCGCCACCATCAAGCGGCTGGTGCGCGCAGGTACTTTTCGAGCGCGGCTGGATCGGTGAAGACCGGGCCGGATTGCGCCGCGGGATCGTGGCCCGCGCGGAGCGCGCGCAGCGCCAGGACGAGTTCGAAGCGGATCAGACAGGACCGCGCATAGGCGGCGAACAAGCGGTCGCGCTCGATGGCGAGCCGTGCGGCATCCTGGGGTGCTCGCGCCTTCACCTGCTTCAGGAACCGCCGGGTTCGCTTCTCAAGGCTTCGGAAGGTCGCAGCCTGGGTGTCGGTCTGCTCCGTGAGCAGGTCGATCAGCCGGTCGAGCTGGCGAAGATCCTGCGCGGTGACCGGCCCCGTCTCCAGCCGAAGCCGGAGCGCATCGACCTGCCTCTCGGCGTCGCGCGCCCAGTCGGCGTTCCACCGTTCCGCATCGCGGACCAGCCGCTCGGACGCGCGCGCCGTCGTGGCCGCCTGCGCCGCGAGGTACGGCGAGACGATGGCCGGCGGCTGACGGCTGAGATGATGCGTCAGGTCGATGATCGCGGCGTCGATCATGGTCTCCCTCGTCGGCTCTCTCTAGCACCGGCATCGGGCCCGGGCGAGGCCGGATGGCCGCTTCCGCCTCCCCCGGTCGCGTGCTAGGGGGCCTCTCGATGAGCGGGGCCGGCCGTCAGGGCGCCCCCGTCCGCCTTGCTATTGCCTCAACGGTGATGTCACGGCGGACGAGAGAGACGAACCGAGGCACCGAGCCGATGTCCCAGATCCGTCCATTCCGCGGAGGCCGGCGTTGAGCCCCGCCGAGCTCAAGCGCGCCGCCGCCGCCCGGGCGGTCGCGCTGGTCGAGGACGGCATGCGCCTCGGCCTCGGCACCGGCTCGACGGCGGCCGTGTTCGTGGAGCTGCTCGGCGAGAGGGTCCGGGCCGGGCTCTCGGTCGTCGGCGTGCCGACCTCCGAGGCGACCCGCAAGGCGGCCGAGGCCGCCGGCATCCCGCTCACGACTCTCGACGACGCCCCCGCGCTCGACCTCACGATCGACGGCGCTGACGAGATCGACCCGCAGCTCCGCCTGATCAAGGGCGGCGGCGGCGCGCTCCTGCGTGAGAAGATCGTGGCGGCGGCGAGCCGGCGCATGGTGGTCATCGTCGACGGCGCCAAGCGCGTCGAGACGCTCGGCCGCTTCCCCCTGCCGATCGAGGTGGTGCCCTTCGGCCTCGGCGCCACCACCCGGGCGGTCGCGGCCGCGATCCGCG
The DNA here is from genome assembly GCF_900116815.1 of Methylobacterium sp. 174MFSha1.1. Taxonomy (NCBI): domain Bacteria; kingdom Pseudomonadati; phylum Pseudomonadota; class Alphaproteobacteria; order Hyphomicrobiales; family Methylobacteriaceae; genus Methylobacterium; species Methylobacterium sp. 174MFSha1.1. The sequence continues at coordinate 100,520 of NZ_FPCB01000012.1, forward strand.
CGAATGGCTGCGACGGCCCCCTCGCGATCCGCCAGGGCGCCGACGGGGCGCCGTTCCTCACCGATGGCGGCCACCTGATCCTCGATGCCGCCCTCGCCCGCATCCCCGATCCGGACGCTCTGGCCCGTGCCCTGGTGGCGGTGCCGGGCGTCGTGGAGCACGGCCTGTTCATCGGGCTCGCCACCGGCGCGATCGTCGCGGAGGCGGCCGACGGCCAGCCCCGCATCGTCACCCTCGGGGCGGCCTGACGCACCCGTCCCCCATCCTCGTCACGGCCGCCCCGCACGGGCGCCGACTTCCGGAGCAAACCGATGTCCCCGCGCCGTTCCCGAGTCCTCCTGGCGGGCCTCCTCGCCGCGACCTTGTCCGGTCCCGCCCTCGCCCAGACGAAGCCCGCCGCTCCGGCCGCCCCGGCGGCTCCCGCCGCGCCGCAGGGTGCCGCCATCACCCCGAGCCATCTCGCGCTCGCCAAGGAGGTGATGCTCTCCTCCGGCATCGCCCGCTCCTTCGATTCGATCCTTCCGGCCTTCGGCGAGCAGATCAAGCAGGCGGCGGTCACCCGGCCCGAGCTGACCAAGGACCTCGCCGAGGTCATCGAGAAGATGCAGCCCGAGCTGGAGCTGCAGAAGCAGCGGATCATCGAGGTCGCCTCGCGCATCTACGCCACGAGGCTCACGGAGGCGGAACTGCGCGACATCGCGGCCTTCTTCCGCTCGCCCTCGGGCAAGCGCTACGTCGAGACCCAGCCCCAGGTGCTCGACGACATGGTGCAGGCGATGCAGACCTGGACCCAGGAGGTCTCGGAATACATGATGGTCCGGGTGCGGGCCGAGATGGGCAAGCGCGGCCACCAGCTTCAGTGACCGCCCGCACGGCCGGCGAGCGGGCAACCGGGCTCGATCGTCTCGGCGCGATCGTCGTCGCCGCCCTGCCGGCCTGCATGGCCGTGGCGAACCGGTCGAGCCCGGTGGTGGTCGGCCTCGCCGGGCTCCTGCTGCTCGCCGGCAGCCTGGCGGCCCGGCGCCCGCTGCGGCCGCTCCTCGTCGCGCCGCTCGCGACGCCCGTCGGGATCGCCGCCCTCGCCTTCCTGGGCTGGTGCGGGTTGAGCCTCGCCTGGAGCCCGCTGCCCGGCCTGTCGCTGCGCACCCTGTCGGAATTCCTCCCGGCGCTGCTGGGCGCCTACCTGGTGGCGCGCCTCGCGCCGCCGCACCTGGCCTCCGTCGCCGGGCCGGCGGCCTGGATCCTGATCGCGACCTGCCTCTACGTGATCGCGGACCTCGCCTCCGGCCTCGTGATTCGCGAGGCCCTGGGCCAGCGTGTCGCCGCCTTCGCGTTCAACCGGCCGCTCCTGACCGGGATGCTGCTGATCTTTCCCCTCGCGGCCCTCCTCGCGGCGCGCGGCCGGCGCGCCCTTGCGGCGCTCACCGTCGCCGTCTTCGCGGCGGCGGCCTGGCGCTCGGTCAGCGGCGCGACGGTGCTGGGGCTCGCCGCCGGCGCCCTCACCTTCGGCGCGTTGCGCTGGCTGCCCGCCCGCGCCGGGATCGACCTCACCGGGGCGGCGTTCCTCGGGGCGCTGGTGCTGGCACCGGTCGAGGGCGATCTTCTGGCCCGCACCATGCCCGACGCCCTGCATCAGCGGCTCGCCGGGAGCAGCACCCGGGCCCGGGTCGCCATCGCCCGCAGCTTCGGCGCGGCGGTCGCCGCCGATCCCTGGCGCGGGGCCGGCTACGGCACCTCCGGGCGCTTCCAGGACGCGCCGGTGGCCGAGCGGATCGAGCCCGAGATGCGCTTCATGCTGGCGGTCGGGCACCCGCATAACAGCTTCCTCCAGGTCTGGGCCGAGCTCGGCCTCGTCGGCGCGACGCTCGCAGGCCTCGTCCTGGTCCTGACCCTGCGCGCGCTCGCGGGCTGGAGCGGGCTCGCCCGCGGCACCGCGCTCGCGCTCCTCGCGGCGGCGGGCATCGTCGCCTTCGTGGAGCACGGCGCCTGGCAGGCCTGGTGGACCGCCGGCGTCGGCGCGGCCATCGCCTGGCTGCGCGCCCTGCATTATCAGATACAAGATCGAACAAACGAGCGGTGACCGCCATGACCGAGACCCGAGATCAGGCTTTCGACGTCGACCTGTTCGTGATCGGCGGCGGCTCCGGGGGAGTGCGGGCGGCGCGCATCGCCGCCGGCTACGGCGCTAAGGTGCAGCTCGCCGAGGAGTACCGGGTCGGCGGCACCTGCGTGATCCGCGGCTGCGTGCCGAAGAAGCTGATGGTCTATGCCGGCCGGTTCAGTGACGAGTTCGAGGACGCCGCCGGCTTCGGCTGGGAGGTCGGCACCCCGCGCTTCGACTGGGCGACCCTGAAGGCCCGGCGCGACGCCGAGGTGACGCGGCTCGAGGGCATCTACGCCACCAACCTGATGCGGGCCGGCGTCGAGGTGGTGGCCGACCGGGCGGTGATCGAGGATGCCCACACGGTGCGCCTCGTGCGCGCCGGCACCCGCGTGCGCGCCCGCCACATCCTGGTCGCGGTCGGCGCCCATCCGGTGAAGGAGCCGCTGATCCCCGGCGCCGAGCTCGCCATCACGTCGAACGAGGTGTTCGAGCTGGAGACGCAGCCCGAGCGCATCCTGGTGGTCGGCGGCGGCTACATCGCGGTCGAGTTCGCGGGCGTGTTCGCCGCCCTCGGCACCCGCACCACCCTGCTCCACCGCGGCGACCGGCTGCTGCGCGGCTTCGACGGCGAGATCCGCCAAGCCCTCGGCGAGGCCTACGCCAAGCGGATGGACCTGCGCCTGAACAGCACCGTCCACCGCCTCGACCGGCGCGATCGCGCGATCTGTGCCACCCTGAGCGACGGCAGCGAACTCCTGGTCGACCAGGTGCTGGTGGCGACCGGGCGGCGCCCGAACGTCGCCGGCCTCGGGCTGGAGAAGGCCGGCATCACCCTCGACGCGGAGGGCGCCATCCCCGTCGACCGCTTCTCGCAGACCGCCGCGACCTCGATCTACGCCGTCGGCGACGTCACCAACCGCGCGGCCCTCACCCCGATCGCGATCCGCGAGGGCCACGCCTTCGCCGACACGGTGTTCGGAGGCAAGCCCTGGGCGGTCGATCACGACCTGATCCCGACCGCGGTGTTCTCGACCCCGGAGATCGGCGTCGTCGGCCACGGCGAGGAGGTGGCGCGGCGCCTGTGCGGCGAGATCGACGTCTACGAGGCCCGCTTCCGGCCGATGAAGGCGACCCTGTCGGGCCGCGACGAGCGGATCCTGATGAAGATCATCGTCGAGCGGGCGAGCGACCGGGTGGTCGGCGTCCACGTGCTCGGCCACGATGCCGGCGAGATCATCCAGGCGGTCGGCATCGCGGTGACGATGGGGGCGAAGAAGGCCGATTTCGACCGCACCATCGCGGTCCACCCCACCGCCGGCGAGGAGCTGGTGACGATGCGCACGCCGTCGGTGGTCAAGCAGCCGGTGGCGGTGGGCTGAGGGCAGCTCTGAGGTGAGGGCAGTCCCGGGCCGGGGGCCAAGGGCGGTCCTGCGGATCAGGCGCGGGCGGGATCGTCTTGCCGCCGCTGCGCGACATCGGTCCGTGCCGCTGCGGCAACACGCCTCGCGCGCACGGTCCGTGCGGGAACGTTCGCGCGTGAGCCCCCTCGCGCCGCGGGCCAAACCCCCCTATAAGCCCGGCTTCCGCGACCGACCTGACCGGTTATCGAAGAGGTGCGCGAGGAGAGGACGATGAGCGAGCGTTGGACCCCCACGAGCTGGCGGCGGCTGCCGATTCAGCAGGTTCCGGATTATCCGGATTCCGCTTCTCTCGAGGCGGTGGAGCGGCAGCTCGCGAGCTTTCCTCCGCTGGTGTTTGCCGGTGAGGCGCGCAAGCTGAAGCAGAATCTCGCCAAGGTCGCGGCGGGCGAGGCCTTCCTGCTCCAGGGCGGCGATTGCGCCGAGAGCTTCGACGAGCATTCCGCCGACAACATCCGCGATTTCTTCCGCGTCTTCCTGCAGATGGCGCTGGTGCTCACCTTCGCGGGCGGCTCGCCGGTGGTGAAGGTCGGCCGCATCGCCGGGCAGTTCGCCAAGCCGCGCTCCTCGCCGGTCGAGACCGTCGACGGCGTCACGCTGCCGAGCTACCGTGGCGACATCGTCAACGGCATCGGCTTCTCGGAGGCCGAGCGCGTGCCCGATCCGCGCCGGCAGGCCGAGGCCTACCGCCAGTCGGCCGCGACGCTGAACCTGCTGCGCGCCTTCGCCACCGGCGGCTACGCCAATCTCGAGAACGCGCATCGCTGGATGCTCGGCTTCGTCAAGGACTCGCCCCAGTCCTCGGCCTATGCCGACCTCGCCCAGCGCATGACCGAGACCCTCGACTTCATGCGGGCGATCGGCATCAACCCGGAGACGCACCAGGAGGTGCGCCAGACCGACTTCTACACCAGCCACGAGGCCCTGCTGCTCGGCTACGAGGAGGCCCTGACCCGGGTCGATTCGACCAGCGGCGACTGGTACGCCACGTCGGGCCACATGCTGTGGATCGGCGACCGCACCCGCCAGGCCGACCACGCCCATATCGAGTTCGCCCGGGGCATCAAGAACCCGATCGGCCTCAAATGCGGCCCGTCGCTGAAGGCCGACGACCTGATCCGGCTCGTCGACCTGCTGAACCCGACCGATGAAGCCGGCCGCCTGACCCTGATCTGCCGCTTCGGCGCCGACAAGGTCGGCGACCATCTCCCGGGCCTGATCCGGGCGGTGGAGCGCGAGGGCCGCAAGGTGGTGTGGTCCTGCGACCCGATGCACGGCAACACCGTGACGGCGAGCGGCTACAAGACCCGGCCGTTCGAGCGGGTGATGAAGGAGATCCAGGGCTTCTTCGACATCCACCAGGCCGAAGGGACGCATGCCGGCGGCATCCACCTCGAGATGACGGGCAAGAACGTCACCGAGTGCACCGGCGGCGCCCGGGCGCTGACGGCGGACGACCTGCGCGACCGCTATCACACATATTGCGACCCGCGCCTCAACGCCGAGCAGGCGCTCGAGGTGGCGTTCCTGACCGCCGACCTCGTCAAGCGCGAGCGCCGGCAGCATGAGCACCCGCGGATCGAGGCGGCCGAGTAGGTTTTTCGGATCGTCGGAATGAGGGGGGCCCGGGAGGGGTGCCGCAAATGCGGTGCCCCTCCCGGGCTATCCGTGTCGAGCCGAGCTGAACAGCCTCTGTGAGCCTGTTCGAGTGAACTCCAAAGAGTTGACACCCTGCATGTCATCCCGGGTTCTCGACTTCGCCGAGCCCCGGGATGACATGCAGGGTGTCAAGTCTGTAGAAGACAAGCAAACGGGCGCCGAGAGAACAGGCGGGCGCCCTACGAAGACGCCCCAGGCTCCAGCCCGGCCGGCCGCTCCTGCGACCGGAACGGATGCACCAACTGCTCGCCGAACCCGCGCGGGAACGCGGGGTCGCCGTTGCCGAAATCCTGCGGCAGGACCCCCTTCGGCATGTAGTACGTGCCGAAGATCAGGTCGATGACGGGGAAGCAGCCGGCGAAGTTGCTGTTGCCGCCCTCCTCCGGCCCGGTGTGGTGCCAGCGGTGGAAGACCGGGCTCACCAGGACGTAGCGGAAGGGGCCGAAGGTCCAGTCGAGATTGGCGTGGGCGAGCGCCGAGACGCCGACATTGAACGGCACGAGCATGAGCAGCACGTCCGGCGAGATGCCGAGGAGGAGCGGGACCACGTCCGCGAGGGCGCCGTGGAAGACCGCGTCGACCGGGTGGAAGCGGGCGGCCGAGGTCCACTCGATCTCCTCGGAGGAGTGGTGGATGGCGTGGAAGCGCCACAGCCGCATCGTGTGGAACAGCCGATGCGTCGTGTACATCACGAGGTCGGACAGGATCAGGTAGAGCGGCGCCTGCGCCCAGAGCGGCAGGCCGGCAAGCGGCCCGATCCCCTCGCCGAACAGGCGGGGCAGCCCGAGCGTCGCCGGGAGCCCGTTCAGCAGGAACAGGCCGATGACCAGGAGCCAGATCCGGGCGTAGCCGGAGACCACCGGGATCACGAACCAATAGCAGACATCCGTCACGATGTCGGGCTTGCGCCACCACGGCCGGCCCGGATTGCAGGCCCGGGCGACCCAGGCGATCACCGTGAACAGCAGGCCGAGGATCGTCAGCAGCAGCACGATGCTGACGGTGCTCTGGCCGAGATTCTGGATCACGCTCCAGAGCGAGGGCGGCGTCGGAACGGTCGGCATCGTCGCGAACCTTGCTTGCGAACCAAGATTTCGGGCTAGGATTTCGGGGTCGTGAACCGGCGGATCTGCGCCAGCGCCGCCTCGACCTGGAGGGTGAGGAGCGCGCGCCCGCGTTCCGCCGTGGCGCGGCGGGGATCGCCGCTGCTGCCGTCGCCGGCGAGCCCGAGCCGGGCGAGGAGCGGCGGCGGCGCCCGGTCGAAGTCGACGCGCTCGGGCGCGGTCGCCATCAGGGAGGCGTGGTCGGCGAGGCCGGCATGACCTCCGATCGTCGCCGCCGTCTCGCCCTGCGCCTCCAGCCAGAGCGTCTGCGCCCGGTTGCCCGCGACGTAGTAGTCGTCGACGCTCAGCACCCGCACGCCCTGGGGCGCCCAGTCGCGGTCGAGCTTGCCTGCGACCCGCTGCTGGGGCGCCAGCGAGCCGCCGTGATCGGCGATGAACAGGATGGTGCGGAAGCCCTGCCCCTTCAGGCTGCGGGCGATGCCCTCCAGCGTGCCCGCATAGGCCTCCTCGGAGACGCCGAGCGTGCCCGGGAAGACGAGGTTGCCGGTCGGCGGGTCGAAGTCGCCCTGCGGGACGTAGGACACGACCGGGGCGATCAGCGTGTGTCCGAGCCCTTCCGCGATGCGCCGCGCCGTCCAGGCGACGATGCTGTCGTGCTTGGCGATGGCGAGGTAGGGGCCGTTCTGCTCCAGCCCGCCGCTCGGGACGAGCGCGGTCGTGTAGCCCTGGTCGAGGGCCTGGCGCACCTCGACCCAGGTCATCTCGGCCATCGCGATCCGCTGCACCGCGGGTGCTGGCCACGAATGTTGCAGGGTCAGGACGCCGAAACCCAGGAGGGTGCAGCCGGTCAGGACGGCGCGCCGGGAGGAAGGAAGCGGGCGGAAGGTCGGCATGCGAGGACTGGCATGGGGGCGTGCGGCGCCGTCGCTTCGCGGCCGCGGGTCGAGGCGGTCATAAACCGGAAAGCTTAACGGAGCGGCCGCAGGCGCCCGCCGCCCTCGCGCGAGATTGTCGGTCCGGGAGGCTTGCAAGAGGCTTGCGCCCCCGCCGGACCGTCGCTATACCGCCGCCATCCCGCCGGGCCAGCTCCCATCGTCTAGCGGTCTAGGACGTCGCCCTCTCACGGCGAAAACAGGGGTTCGAGTCCCCTTGGGAGCGCCACCGGCCGGATCTTTCGGACAACGCTGATTCTTGGTTGCGGGCGCGCCGCTCGCGCGGCGTCGTGCCTGCTTCGCGCGTCCGGCGACCCCCTCCCCCAAAGCGGTAGGCGATCCCCGCCCCCTCCACCAAGGTATACGCGCGCCGGCGCCGTCCCGGCTGTCCTCCCGTGGATCGGCCTGCTAAGCATCCGCCATACGACAATCGTATTCGGCGAGAGATGTGATGCAACGTGTCGTCATGCGCCTGCTGATCTCGGTAGTCTTATGTATGATGCTCGCAGCATCGTTCCGCCTCTTGTTTGAGCAATTCTCGCCGCGTGTGCTGGCGTTGATGCCGCTCGATGGCGCTGCGGAAGTCTATCCGGGCTTGCCGATCGCGGTGGGCTTCTCCCGCGACATGGCGCCGGAGACGATCGGGCCCGCGACGATCGCCCTGCGCGAGGAGGGCGGTGCGCCGGTCGCGGTTGCGATCACCTACGACGCGGCCCAGCGCTCGGCGCGGCTGGTGCCGCAGGCGCCCCTGCGGCCGGGCGCGACGTACCGGATCTCGGTCGGGGCCGGAAGCCGGCCGGAGAGCACAATCGGGCTCGCCCTGCGGCAGCCGGCGGAGGGGCGCTTCACCGTGGCGCCGCCGCCCGGGCTCGCCGAGGAGCCCGGCGCGCCGGTCTTGGTGGCGGTCGGCCCCGGGAACCCCTTCGGGCCGTACTACGCCGAGATCCTGCGGGCGGAGGGGCTGAACCTGTTCTCGGTGGTCGCGACGCAAGATCACACGCCGGAGCGCCTCGCCCGGACCGCCCTGGTGCTGATGACCGAGGCGCCGGACGAGGCCCTGGCCGCGCGGCTCTCCGACTGGGTGCAGGACGGCGGCAACCTGATCGCGATCCGGCCCGAGGGCGCGTGGCTGCCGCTGTTCGGCCTCGCTCCGGCCGGGGATGCCCTCGGCGAAGAGGGATCGGCCGGTCGGTATCTCCAGGTCGACGCGCAGGCGCCGGCCGCCCGCGGCATCGTCCACCAGGCGATGCAGTTCCACGGCCCCGCGACCCGCTACGCCGCGGAAGGCGCCGCGATCCTCGCCCGCCTCTCGACCGGCGCCGCGGCCCTGCCCTGGCCGGCCGTGTCGCTGCACCGCGCCGGCCAGGGCCAGGCGGCGGCCTTCGCCTTCGACCTCGCCACCTCGGTGGTGCGCCTGCGCCAGGGCAATCCGGCCTTCGCGGGCCAGGAGCGGGACGGGCTGCCGCCGCGGCGGCCGAACGACCTGTTCTTCCCCGACTATCTCGACCTCGCGCGGGTGGCGATCCCGCAGGCCGACGAGCAGCAGCGGCTGCTCGCCAACCTGATCGTGACGATGAGCGCCGAGCGGCTGCCGCTGCCGCGGGTCTGGTACCTGCCCGACGAGCGCCGCGCCGCCCTGATCATGGCCGGCGACGACCACGCCACGCGCCGCGGCACCCTGGATTCCTACAAGCGCCTCGTCGCCGAGAGCCCGCTCGATTGCCGGCCCGAGGCCTGGGACTGTGCGCGGGCGACCTCCTACGTCACGCCGGCGACGCGCTTAGGAGCGGACGACGCGCAAACCTACGCCGCGCTCGGCTTCGAGACGGGGATCCACGCCGATACCGGCTGCCGCGACGTCGACGGCGCGACCCTCGGCCTGGCGCTGAGCCGCCAGGTCGGCGGCATCGGCGAGACGCTCGGCCTGCCGCCCCAGGAGACCCATCGCCTGCACTGCGTCACCTGGAACGGCTGGGCCGACACCGCCAAGATCGAGCGGGCGGCCGGGATCCGCCTCGACCTCGGCTACTATTACTGGCCGGGCTCGTGGATCCGCCGGCGGCCGGGCTTCATGAACGGGTCCGGCTTCCCGATGCGCTTCGCCGACCTCGACGGGCGGGTCCTCGACATCTACCAGGCCGCCAGCCACCTGGTGAACGAGAACGGCGTCGACCAGCGCACCGGCATCGCCGCGATGCTCGACCGGGCGCTCGGCCCCGAGCAGTTCTTCGGCGCCTTCGGTACCCACTACGACTACACCGACGGCTATTTCGACCACCTCGTCGCGGCGGCCCGCGAGCGCGGCGTCGCGATGATCTCGGCGGCGCAGATGCTGCGCTGGCTCGACCGCCGGGAGGCGACCCGGTTCGAGGCCCTGGCCTGGAACGGGCACGACCTGACCTTCCGGGTCCAGCTCGAGGACGGGCCGGAGCGGGTGACCGGGATGCTGCCGGTCTCGGCCCTGTCCCACCGCCTCGCGGCGATCACCCGCGGCGGCCAGCGGGTGCATTTCCGGACCGAGACCATCAAGGGGATCGACTACGCGATGTTCGACCTGGAGGCGGGCCGCTACGCGGTGCTCTACGACGAGAAGACCTCGGCGATGCCGCTCCCGGCCCGGCTGCGGTGAGGATTCTTTGATAAGCCCTGCGGCATCGGGGACGCACCACCTTTCCAGATCCCGGGCGTTGGGCCGGGACCGCGCCGCAGGATGCGGCGCATTCCCGACCACCACGCGACCCCCGAGGCCCGACCCGATGGCTGCCGACACCAACGCCCTCTCCGACCGCGCCCTGTCGATCTTCGCCTTCGCGGCCTACCACCACCTGATCAGCGGCCAGCCGATCAGTTCGGTGGTGCGCCGGGACGGCCGCGGCCACCAGGCGGATCCCGAGGGCGCCGCCGAGGTCGAAACGCGCGGTCTCGCGACCCTGAGCGACGACGAGATCACCTTCACCGAGCCGGGCGTCGCCTTCGTCGAGAAGACGGTCGCGGCGATCCGCCAGGCGAGCGGACGGTAGATCCCGGCCGGGTTCCGGTCCCCAGCGCTTGACGGTCCGCCCGCCGCGATGGAACGCATGGCCGTCGCGGCGCCCTCCCCGGGGCCGCTCGGAGACGTGACCGTGGACGCGCCCGCCCTCGCCCGCCTGATCGACCACACGCTCCTGCGGGCCGACGCGACCCCGGCCGAGGTGCGGCGCCTGTGCGAGGAGGCGCTGACCCACCGCTTCAAGGCGGTCTGCGTCAACCCGGTCCATGTCGGCCTCGTCGCCGGGATCCTGGCCGGGAGCGACGTCGCCCCCTGCTCCGTCGTCGGATTCCCCCTCGGGGCGGTGATGCCGGAGGACAAGGCGGCGGAAGCCGCGGGCGCGGTGGGCCGGGGTGCGACCGAGATCGACATGGTGATCGCGCTCGGCGCCCTGAAGGCTGGCGACCACGCCGTGGTGCGAGCCGACATCGCGGCGGTGCGGGCCGCCTGCCGGGGCTCGGTGCTGAAGGTCATCGTCGAGACCTGCCTCCTTGACGACGCGCAGAAGCGCCTCGCCTGCCTCCTCGCGGTCGAGGCCGGCGCCGATTTCGTCAAGACCTCGACGGGCTTCTCGACCGGCGGCGCCACCGTGGCCGACATCGCCCTGATGCGCGCGACGGTGGGCGACGCCGTCGGCGTCAAGGCGTCGGGCGGCGTGCGCAGCCTGGAGGCCGCCCGCGCCATGGTCGCCGCCGGTGCGACGCGGCTCGGCACGAGTTCGGGCGTGGCTTTAATGACGGCGGGGGTGGCGGGCGGATCGTATTGAAGGCGAAACGCCCCGGCTCGACCGCGCGCGACCCTGTTTGCGGTGGCAGACCGGCTCGAAATCTTCGTCGTCATCTCGCGCTCTCGCCCTCGGCGAGCTGCATGGTGACGAGAAGCGACGTCGGCTCGTGCGTGAGCTTGCTCGTCGCCCTCGATCGAGCACGCGCTCGGAACTAGGCCTCGGCTGGTGGAGGTTATCCTCCAGTCAGCTTGCTGCCGTCCTGTCTCGTGCTGTCAGCCTAGCTATGTCGATCTGAGTCAAAAGTATGATAGCGCAACTTTAAGGTGATGAAACCCTGAGGCAGGCGTATACGATTGTACGCTCGATTACCGTTAGAAATCCGAACGGCCGGTTTTGATAAGGCTTGCACAAGCTTTTCGGGTACGATCCAAGCGCTGCCAAAATACGGACGTGCTCGCCGATGTTCCTGCCACCCCGCCTCCTGCGACGGCTCCGCCTGCCCCGCACCTGGATCGCGCTCGGCGTGCTGGCCCCGATCGGGATGCTCGTCGTGTCCGGGCTCATGCTGCTCGACCTGCGGCGGGACGCCTGGGACAAGGCGGACCAGACCTCGCTGAACCTCCTGCAGGTCATCGAGCGGGACATCGCCCGCAACATCGAGATCATCGACCTCACCCTTCGCGCCGTCGTCGACAACCTGAAGGCCCCCGGTGTCGCCGAGGCCACCCCGCAGCTGCGCCAGCTGATCCTCTTCGATCGGGCCGCGACGGCCCGCGACCTCGGCGCGATGCTCGTTATCGACGAGAACGGCGACAGCATCGTCGATGCGGCCGGCTGGCCGCCCAGGCGCGTCAACTACGCCGACCGTGAATACTTCCAGGCCCACAAGGCCGATCCCGATTTGGGCCTGCACATCAGCAAGCCCCTGGTGTCGCGCCTTCTGAAAACGTACGTCGTGGTCCTGAGCCGGCGCATCGACAAGCCGGACGGCTCCTTCGGCGGCCTCGTGATCGGCAGCCTCAAGCTGTCGTATTTCAGCAGTCTGCTGGATCAGATCGGCCTCGGCCAGGATGGCGCGATCAACATCTATCTGCGCGATGGAACGCGCCTGATGCGCTACCCGTACAATGAGGATGACATCGGGATCAACATTTCCGGCACGCCGAACTTCGACCGTTTCGTGCGCGAAGGACGTGGCAGCTTCGTCGGGGTCTCGGTGCGCGATCGGGTGGAACGGCACTATGCCTTCGCGCGCATCGGTCACTGGCCGCTCCTGCTCAACGTCGCCCTCTCGACGCGCGAGATCGAGGCGGCCTGGCGCGCCAAGGCGCTCGTCATCACGGTGGTCGTCGTCGTCCTGTGCGGCCTGACGAGCCTTCTCTCGCTGCTTTACGGGCGGGACCTGCGCCGCCGGGCCCTGTTGCAAGCCGAGCTCGCCCGTCTCTCCCGGACGGACGTCCTGACGGGGCTGCCCAACCGGCGCCGCTTCGAGCAGGTCTTCGACCGCGCCTGGCGACAGGCGGGGCGGACCGGCAAGCCGCTCGCCCTGCTCGCCGTCGATGCCGACCACTTCAAGCGCTGCAACGACCGCTACGGGCACGCGGTCGGCGACGAGGTGCTGAGGCGACTCGCACGTTGCCTCTCGGCGAGCGTCCACCGGCCGGACGACATCGTGGCGCGAATCGGCGGCGAGGAGTTCGTGGTGCTTCTGCCCGGCACCGACGTGGCCGGCGGGCTGCGCATCGCCGGCAAGATCCACGAAGCCGTCGCGACGCTGAGCGTGCAGGCGGCCGGCATCGCCGCCGGCGCCGTCACGGTGAGCATCGGCCTCGCGGTCGGGCCGGCTGCCGGCGAGGCGGCGTGTGACGACCTCTATCGGCGAGCCGACGCCGCGCTCTACGCGGCCAAACGAGCCGGCCGCAACTGCACCCGCTCCGGCGCGATCGACCTCGAGACGCCACCCGTGACCCTACGTCTGGCCGGCCTGTGATCCAGGATCGAGCACGATGACCAGCGCCGCCCGTCAAGTGCGGCGTCGGTGAGGGGTTGGTCTGGAGCACTTTACGATCGCAGTGCACTCGCGAAGCTCTCTAGAACTGTGATTTTGCTGCATCTTCTGCGACGAACCGGTATCCACTTCGCCGGAAAACGCTCTGGTCGCCTTACGCGACCTCCGGCCGATACCGCTCCGGCCGCGTCCCGTCCTCGTCCGTAAACCCGTACGATCGCGCCAGGTCGGCCGCATGCAGCACCCGGCCCGCGAGGGCCTTCACCCCGGGATCGCCCGCGAGCGCCGCCAGCGCCCTCCCCGCGTAGAGTGGGCTCTCCCCCGCCTCGCCCCCCATCCCGGCCTCCACCACCCGCTCGGTCCGCACCAGGCCGGGCGCCAGCGCCAGAGCCGTCACGCCGTAGGGCGCCAGTTCCTCCGCCATCGCGAAGGCGAGGCGGTTGGTGGCGGCCTTGGCGAGGTCGTAGAACAGGTCGCCGAGATAGGCGTCGGTGTCGAACGAGACCAGCGCCAGCAGGCCGCCCTTGGCCGAGACCATGGCAGGGGCCACCGCCCGGGCGAGGATCAGGCCGGCGAGCGGGCCCGTCTCGAGGTTGTGGCGCAAGGGCGCGAGGCCGCGGCGCCAGAACGCGGTGCCCCATGTGGCGCCGTCGGGGTAGCGCACGCCGTCATAGCCCTCGTTGCCGCCCCAGACGCTCGACACCGCGACGTCGATGCGGCCGAAGCGGCGCAGGACCCAGCGCACCATCGCGTCCACCTCCGGCTCGCGGGTGTGGTCGCACAGGTAGTGGTGGCCGCGCCCGCCCGCGAGGTCGACCTCCCGGGCGGTGTCCTCCAGAGCCTCGTTGCGCTGGTCGGTGCGCCGGCCGGTCTCGCTGGAGCGCGCGGTGACCACCACCGTGGCCCCCGCCTCAGCCAGCGCCCGCGCGATGCCGCGCCCGACCCCGCGCGAGGCGCCGGCGACGAGGCAGACCTTTCCCGAGAGATCCGGGATTCCCGCAGGCCTCACCGGGTGCCGCGGGACAGGAAGCGCTGGAACGCCGCCTGCGCCTCGGGCGAGCGCAAAGCCGCATCGAAGGCCGAGGCCTCGGCGTCCATGGCGGCGCGCACCGCCTCGTGGTCGCCGCGGATCAGCCGGCGGGCGGCGGCGAGCGCCTGGCGGGGCTTGGCGGCGAGCTTCGCGCCTTGAGCCAGCGCGTGTTCGAGCAGTCCGTCGGCCGGGACGACCGCGTTGGCGAGGCCGAGCCGCACCGCCTCGTCGGCCCCGAAGGCCTCGCCGAGGAGCAGGAGCTCCGTCGCCTTCGGCAGCCCGACCCGGCGCGGGAGCAGGTAGCTCGACGCCGCCTCCGGCACGAGGCCGAGATCGACGAACGGCATCCGGAAGGTCGCGGCGGGCGCGACGTAGACGAGGTCGCAATGGAGCGTGAGCGTGGTGCCGACCCCGACCGCGAGCCCGTCCACCGCCGCCACCATCGGCGTGCGGGTCACGGCCAACTGGCGGATGAAGCGCAGGGACGGCGCCTCGCCGAAGGACTGTTCCGCCCGGGCGACGAAATCGGCGATGTCGTTGCCGGCGGTGAACACGCCCTCGACCCCGGCGAAGACCACGGCGCCGACGCCCGACCCCTCGCGATCCGCCGTTTCCAGCGCCTCCCGCATGGCGTCGTACATGGCGCCGGTGAGGGCGTTCTTCTTCTCGGGGCGCGCGAGTTGGACGAGGCGGACGCCGCCGGGTTGGTCGGTGATGCGGACGTGGTCGGTCATGGTGTCACCAGCAGGATGATGAGACGGGCAAGAAAGGCCCAATCAACAGAATGATATCCTCTACGTCATCCCGGGGCTCACTGACGGCGAGAACCCGGGATCCATAATCGCTGACGCTTCAGGACGAAGCGATACGCGTCCCGCCCGGTCCGGCACTGTCGGCGGTTATGGATCCCGGGTTCCGCTGCGCGGCCCCGGGATGACCCTGTGGGTGTCAGGAGCGGTTGCGCACCGTTTGGAGGCGGGCGCGACCGTCGAAGACCCCTCACCCTGCGAGCGCCAGCGCCCCGTCCTGCAGGAAGCCGCCGCCCCCGGTCACCGTCTCCTCAAGCCCGCGCGCGGCCGTCGCGAGGTTCTCGGCGAAGAACCGGGCGAGCGCGATGCGGGCCGGGTGCGCCGGGTCGCTCTCACCCGCTTGCGCCGCCGCATGCGCCGCCAAAGCCGCCTGCGCCAGGCAGGTGCCGCCTTGTGCGAGGCCGAACAGGCGCAGGTACGGGGTGGCGCCGGCGAGCGCCTCCTCGGGCCGGTTCGAGCCCAGCGCCTTGAGCAGGGAGCTCGTGGCCCGGTCGAGGGACTCGATCGTCTCGCGCAGGCGCGGGGCGGTGTGGCCGAAGGCGGGCCCGCCCTCCTTCAGCACCCGCTCGGCGACGAGGCGCAGCGCGCCGATCTGGCCGCGCACCACCGCGCCGTTCTCCAGCGGCAGCTTGCGGGTGACGAGGTCGATCGCCTGGATGCCGTTGGTGCCTTCGTAGATCGCCGCGATGCGGGCGTCGCGCAGGTGCTGGGCGGCGCCGGTCTCCTCGACGAAGCCCATGCCGCCATGGACCTGGATGCCGAGCGAGGCGACCTCGATGCCGATATCGGTGGAGAAGGCCTTGGCTACTGGGGTCAGCAGCGAGGCCCGCGCCTGCGCCGCCTTGCGCCCGGCCTCGTCCGGCGCCCGGTGGGCGCGGTCGATGGCCTCGGCGGTGAGGTAGCAGATGCCCCGGGAGGCGCCCGTCAGCGCCTTCATGGTGAGCAGCATCCGCTGCACGTCGGGATGCTCGATGATCGCGCTCGCACCCTCGCCCGCGGCGCTCGCCCGGCCCTGGCGGCGGTCGCGGGCGTACAGAAGCGCCTGCTGGTAGGCGCGCTCGGCGATGGCGACGCCCTGGAGGCCGACGCCGAGGCGGGCGTTGTTCATCATCGTGAACATGCAGGCGAGGCCCCGGTTCGGCTCGCCGACGAGCCAGCCGGTGGCGCCGTCATACACCATGGTGCAGGTCGGCGAGCCGTGGATGCCGAGCTTGTGCTCGATGCCCGCGCATTTGAGCGCGTTGCGCGCGCCGTCCGGCAGCACCTTCGGCACCAGGAACAGCGAGATGCCGCGGGTGCCGGCCGGCGCGTCGGGGAGCCGGGCGAGCACCAGGTGGACGATGTTGTCGGTGAGGTCGTGCTCGCCCCAGGTGATGTAGATCTTCTCGCCCGAGATCCGGAAACTGCCGTCGCCGGCGGGTTCGGCGCGGGTGCGCATCACCGAGAGGTCCGAGCCGGCCTGCGGCTCGGTGAGGTTCATGGTGGCGGTCCACTCGCCCGAGACCAGCTTCTCGAGGTAGCGGGCGCGCAGCTCCTCGCTACCGTGCCGGCTCAGCGCTTCGACGCCGCCGGCGGTGAGCAGCGGCCCGAGGCCGAAGGCCATCGCGGCGGAGTTCCACATCTCGATGCAGGCGGCGTTGAGCAGGATCGGCAGGCCCTGGCCGCCATACTCGACCGGGCCCGGCAAGGCGTTCCAGCCGCCCTCGGTCCAGGCGCGGTAGGCCTCGCGGTAGCCCGGCGGCATCGTCACGACGCCGTCCTTGAGCGGGGTGCCGTGGCGGTCGCCGACCTTGTTCAACGGCGCCACCACGTCGTTGGCGAAGCGGCCGGCCTCCTCCAGGATGGTGTCGACGAGATCGTCCGAGAGGTCGCCGTGCAGCCCCTCGGCGATTGCGCGGTCGAGCCCGGCGACATGCCGGAGGGTGAAGGCCATCTCGGCCACGGGCGCGCGATAGGTCATCGAGGGCTCCTCCCGACAGAGCTTCAGGCGGCTTCACCGGGCGAGCTGCCTTGCGAACCACCCTTTGGATTTGACGTGCGGATGCCGCCGACGCTACGGCCGGCGGCATGGTGACGGATAGTTTAGACGTGAACGATGATCGCGGGTCAATGCCGACCCGCCGCCTCGCCGCCGATGCCGCGGGCATTGCCGAAGCCGGCGCCCTGCTGCGCGCCGGCCGGCTGGTGGCGATCCCCACCGAGACCGTCTACGGCCTCGGGGCGAATGCGAGCGATCCGGCGGCGGTGGCGGGGATCTACGCCGCCAAGGAGCGGCCGCGCTTCAACCCGCTGATCGCCCACCTGCCCGACCTCGCGGCGGCAAGGCGCGAGGGGGTTTTCGGTCCGGACGCCCTGATGCTGGCGGAGGCCTTCTGGCCCGGACCGCTCACCCTGGTGGTGCCTTTGGCCGTAGGGGGCACCGTCTGCGACCTCGCCCGGGCGGGGCTGCCGAGCGTCGCGCTCCGGGTGCCGGGAAGTCGTCTCGCCCGGGCGGTGCTGGCGGCGGCGGGGTGCCCGGTGGCGGCGCCCTCGGCCAACCGCTCGGGGCGGGTGAGCCCGACCGAGGTCGACCACGTGCTCGGCGACCTCGACGGCCGGATCGCCGCGATCCTCGACGGCGGGCCCTGCCCGGTCGGCGTCGAATCGACCATCGTCGCCTGTCTCGACGGCCCGCCGGTGCTGCTGCGCCCCGGCGGCGTGCCGCGGGACGCGATCGAGGCGGTTCTCGGCCGCGACCTGGCCCTGCCGAGCGCGCCGGAGGGGGCGGCGCCGGTCTCGCCGGGGCTGCTCGCGTCGCATTACGCCCCCCGCGCCGCGGTCCGCCTCGACGCGACTGGGATCCGGCCCGGCGAGGCCGCCCTGCTGTTCGGGCCGGTCCCGCCGGACGGGCTCGCCGATGCCGCGCTCTCGCTCAATCTCAGCCCGGCCGGCGACCTCGCGGAGGCGGCGTCCCACCTCTTCGCCCATCTGCGCCGCCTCGACGCCGCCTGCCCGGCGACGATCGCGGTGGCGCCGATCCCGGAGCACGGGCTCGGCGAGGCGATCCGCGACCGGCTGGCGCGGGCGGCGGCGCCGCGGTGAGGGTTCGGTCGCTTCCCTCGACAGGACCGGCACCCCAAGACCAACACACTCCCTGTCATCCCGGGGCTCGCCGCAGGCGAGAACCCGGGATCCATAACCGCCGACGTTTCAGGATGAAGCGGAACAGGACCCGCCTCATTCAGCATCGTCAGCGGTTATGGATCCCGGGTTCCGCTACGCGCGGCCCCGGGATGACGCAGAGGATGCAGTGCGGCCCGCCCAAGTATCAGGCTCCGCGGTTGAGACTGCCTGGGCAGGAGGATCCGCGAAGGTGGTCCGACGGGCATCGGCGGATCGGCCAATTTTTTTGCGCAACCCGCGGAACCACTCCCGCCGGACCCGCGTTGATAGGGCCTAGAAGGTCACCTAAGCCCCCATCGACCTTCCGCCTCAGAGGCCCGGATCATATCCGGGCTTTTTCTTTGGCCGAACGCCTCATCCGGCGAGCTTCGCCGCGATGCCGGCGACGTGGCGTCCCTGGAAGCGGGCGCCCTCCAGCTCGACCGCGCTCGGCTGGCGGCTGCCGTCACCGCCCGCGATGGTCGAGGCGCCGTAGGGCGAGTTCCCCATCACCTCGGTCGTGCCGAGCTGGCCCTGGAAGCTGTAGGGCAGGCCGACCACCACCATGCCCTGGTGCAGGAGCACGGTGTGGAAGCTCAGGATGGTCGATTCCTGGCCGCCATGCTGCGAGGCGGTCGAGGTGAACACCGACCCGACCTTGCCGACGAGGGCGCCCTTGGCCCACAGGCCGCCGGTCTGGTCGATGAAGTTCTTCATCTGCGACGCCATGTTGCCGTAGCGGGTCGGCGTGCCGAAGATGATCGCGTCGTAGGACGGCAGCTCGTCGACGGTGGCGATCGGCGCCGCCTGATCGAGCTTGTAGTGCGACGTCCGCGCGATCTCCTCCGGCACCAGTTCGGGCACCCGCTTGACCACGACCTCGGCGCCGGCCTCGCGCACGCCCTCGGCCACCGCGTGGGCCATCTGCTCGATATGGCCGTAGGTCGAGTAATAGAGGACCAGAACCTTCGCCATCGGGGATCTCCTTGAGTTTCGGGGGCGGACCTTCGCGGATCGCGGGGCCGCCGGAAATGGCCTATGGTGCAAATCCGCGCTTGCGGAGACGCAAGGTCAGGAGCCTCACGACGTGACAGCCGCCCTCGCCTGGGACGATTTCCGGCTGGTGAAGGCCATCTCCGACCAGCGCGGCCTGACCCAGGCGGCCGAGCGGCTCGGCATCAACCACTCCACCGCCTTCCGGCGCCTCGGCCAGATCGAGGCGGCGCTGCGCACGCCGCTCTTCGAGCGCCACCGCACCGGCTACGTGCCGACCCCGGCCGCCGAGGAGATGGCCCGCATCGCCGCCCGGATGGAGGAGGAGGTGCTGGCCTTCACCCGCCGGATCGAGGGCCAGGGTCTGAGCCCGGCGGGCGAACTGCGCATCACCACTGCGGCCTCGCTGCTGACCGGCCTGCTCACCCCAATCCTCGCGGCGTTCTGCGCCCGCTGCCCGGACGTGCGCCTCGACGTGGTGGTGTCGGAGCAGGCGCTCAACCTCGCCAAGCGCGACGCCGACGTGGCGCTCCGCGCCACCAACGATCCGCCCGACACCCTGGTCGGCCGGCGCCTCGCCACCATCGCCTGGGCGCTCTACGGCCGGGCCGACCTCGACCGGGCCGTCCCCTTGTCCGAGCAGCGCTGGGTCTCGCCGGCGCCGCGGCTCGGGGCAGCCGCCGTCGCGCGCTACGTCCAGGAGCGCACGGCGCCCGAGCGCATCGTGCTGCGCCTCGACACGGTGCAGGGCCTGGCGGATGCGGTGGAGGCCGGGATCGGCATCGGCCCCCTGCCCTGCGTCATCGGCGACCGCCGGCCCGGCCTCGTGCGGCTCGCGGAGCCGGATCCCGAGCTGGCTGCCGGACTCTGGCTCCTCACCCATCCGGACCTGCGCCGGGCCGCGCGGGTGAGGGCCTTCCTCGACTTCGTCGGCGACGCGATCGCCCGCGAGCGCGACCTGATCGAGGGCCGCGTCCCGCTTCAGCGCACCGAGACGATCTCGACCTCGTGACCGGCCACCTCGACGGTGTCGCCGGCCTGCTTGCCGGTCAGCGCCCGGGCGAGCGGTGCCACGTAGGCGAGGGAGCCCTTGGCCGGGTCGGCCTCGTCTTCGCCGACGATGTGGAAGATCTGCTCGGTGCCGTCCTCGCGGGCGAGGGTGACGGTGGAGCCGAAATGGACCGTGTCGCCGGGCGGCTGCTCCACCACCTGGGCCGAGTTGCGCCGGGCGGTCCAGTAGCGCAGGTCGCGGTTCACCCGCGCCATGTTCGCCTTGTCGTCGGGCGACAGGCCGGCATGCTCGGTGTGCAGCCGGTCCAGCTCCGCGTCGATCAGGGCGAGGCCCTCCGGCGTGACGAAGTTCGGGTGCGGGGAGACGGGACGGTCGGGAAGATCCTCGAAGGCCTCCCCGCCCTCCTTCTCGCGAACGAAGGCGATGCTCATGAAACGGGCAATGCGGAGCCCGCGCCAAGGTTCCGCGCGCGACGCCCGCAAGCCGGGTTAGCTCGGGCTATGACCTGTGCCGTGGCCTTCCGTCATGCGCCGCCTTATGGGAACCGCGCCGCAGCGGAGTGCCCCCGCAATGCGGCCACGACCAGTCTCGGAACATCGTCATGGAACGTGCGCAAGCCGCCGCCCTCGCCAGCGCCGGGGTCGGCCTCCTGGTGCTCGCCCTCAAGTTCGGCGCCTGGTGGATCACCGGGAGCCTCGCGCTCTATTCGGACGCGCTCGAGAGCATCATCAACGTCGTGGCCGCGATGACCGCCTTCGTGGCCCTGCGCGTCGCCGCCCGGCCCGCCGACCAGGACCACCCCTACGGCCACCACAAGGCCGAGTACTTCTCGGCGGTGATCGAGGGGGCGCTGATCATCGTCGCCGCGGTGGTGATCCTGCGCGACGCCTACGACGCGCTCCAGGCGCCCAAGATGCTCGACGCGCCGCTCGCCGGCGTCGCGGTGAACGGTCTCGCCACGGTGATCAACCTCGTCTGGGGCGTGGTGCTGGTCCGGCGCGGGCGCGACTGGCGCTCGCCCGCCCTGGTGGCGGACGGCAAGCACGTGCTGGCCGACGTGGTCACCTCCGGCGGCGTGCTGATCGGGCTGGGGCTCGC
This sequence comes from Methylobacterium sp. 174MFSha1.1, assembly GCF_900116815.1. NCBI lineage: Bacteria > Pseudomonadati > Pseudomonadota > Alphaproteobacteria > Hyphomicrobiales > Methylobacteriaceae > Methylobacterium > Methylobacterium sp. 174MFSha1.1. The sequence continues at coordinate 121,543 of NZ_FPCB01000012.1, forward strand.
CACCGCGACCGGCTGGGCGATCCTCGATCCGGTCATCGCCGTGGTGGTGGCCCTCAACATCCTGTGGTCGGGCGGCGCCATGGTGCGCGATTCCGTCAGCGGCCTGATGGACCAGGCGGCGCCGGCCGAGATGGTGGGGCAGATCCGCCGGCTGATCTCCGAGCACGGCGAGGGCGCGCTGGAGGCCCACGACGTGCGCACCCGGCACGCCGGCCAGGTCACTTTCATCGATTTCCACCTCGTGGTGCCGGGCGAGATGACGGTGGCGGAATCGCACGCCATCTGCGACCGGCTGGAAGCCGCGATCGAGGGCGCGGTCGAGGGCGCCGTGGTGACGATCCACGTCGAGCCTGCCGAGGAGGCCAAGCAGCGCGGTTTACCCGTTATCTGAGGTGCCGCCCCTTGCGGCAGGCCGCCCCGCCCGGTGACAACGCCCGCGCAACGGAGGACGGGCAGGCGTGACGGGTGCGGACGACGATTACGTGTACGACGAGGCGACGGGCGAGTGGCGCCCCGCGGGCGAGATGAAGGCCGCCGCAATCCGCGAGGTGCGCGACGCCTCCGGCAACGTTCTCAGCGACGGCGACTCCGTCACCCTGATCAAGGACCTGAAGGTCAAGGGCGCCAACCAGACCCTCAAGCAGGGCACGGTGATCCGCTCGATCCGCCTCACCGACAACGACGACGAGATCGATTGCCGCCACGACACGATCAAGGGACTGGTGCTGCGCACGGAATTCGTGCGCAAGCGGTGAGTGTCCCGGGTCCGATCGCCCCGGCAGTCCTGACACCCTCCGGGTCATTCCGGGGCCGCGAAGCGGAGCCCGGAATCCAGAACCGCAGATGGTCCAGGAGAAAGCGGGACGGGCGCCGCTCTGTTCTGAACAACCTGAGCGTCTGGATTCCGGGCTCCGCTTCGCGGCCCCGGAATGACACTGAGGGTGTCAAGATTGCCGGAGGCGACCCAACATACTCTCAGCGCGGCGTCAGCACCGGCACCATCCGGCGCATCGCCTCCGTGAGATCCGCCGCCGAGCGGGCGAAGCACAGCCGCAGGAACCCCTCGCCGCCGGGCCCGAAGGCCGAGCCGGGGGCGAGGCCGACATTGGCCTCGTCGACGAGGCGCTTGGCGAGGCGGACGTCGTCCGGCTCGCCCGGCACCCGAGGGAAGGCGTAGAAGGCGCCGGGGGGCATCGGCAGCTCGACGCCCGGCACGGCGCTCAAGGCGTTGCCGACGATCTCGCGCCCGGCCCGGGCCTGCGCCACCTGCTCGGCCACCAAAGCCTCGCCCTCCCGGATCGCCGTGACGGCGGCGTGCTGGAGGAAGGTGGCGACGCCGGAGGTGCCGTAGAGGACGAGCCCGTCGACGATCCGGCCGATCGATTCCGGTCCCTCCAGCCAGCCGACCCGCCAGCCGGTCATCGCCCAGTTCTTCGAGAAGGTCTGGACGAACAGCACCCGGTCGCGGTCCTCGGGCTGCCACACGTCGCGGATCGACGGCGCCCGGCCCTCGGCCTCGTGGGCCGGATCGAAGCAGAACCGGCCGTAGATCTCGTCGACGACGATCCAGAGCCGGTGCTCCCGGGCGATCGCCAGCACCGCCTCGAGGTCTGCCTTCGTCGCGACCCAGCCGGTCGGGTTCGCCGGGGTGTTGAGCACGATGGCCCGGGTGCGCGGGGTGATCGCCGCCGCGATCCGGGCGATGTCGAGGCTCCAGCCGGACACGGCGTCGAACTGCATCGGCACGGGCACGGGCCGCGCGCCCTGCATCGCGACCGCGCCGAAGAAGTTCGACCAGGTCGGGGTCGGCAGCACCACCTCGTCGCCGGGCTCGGCGGCGATGCGGATCGCGGTGTGGAAGGCGTGCATGCCCCCCACCGTCACGAAGAACCGCCCCGGCCCGACGGGATCGCCGTAGAGCCGCGAGACGTACTCCGCCAGGGCCTCGCGCAGGGGCGGGATGCCGAGCATCCGCGTGTAGAAGGTGGCACCGTCGCGAAGGGCCCGCTGCGCCGCCTCGCCGATGAAGGCCGGCGTCGGCCGGTCGCCCTCCCCGACCCAGAGCGGGATCAGCCCGGGCCGCTCGACGCCGTAGACCACGAGTTCGCCGATGCCGCTCGGCAGCACCCCGGCCGCCTCGCGGCTCACCGGCGGCATCGTGTCGGGCAGGGGCGGGACGGTCATGCGGAGCCTCAACCGAAGGGAATCGGGGGCTGAAGGCTTCGCAAGAGGCGAGCCGCGGCGCAAGCCGGAAGGAATCACAAGAAGGTCGCCCCGGTCGAGCCGGAGCGATGGGAGCCGGCGCGGCCCCGCAGGGCCGCGCCGTGCAGGCCTCAGCCCTGCCGCACCAGGATCAGCGTCGCGAGCGGCGGCAGCGACAGGGTCAGCGAGTGTTCCTGGCCGTGCGAGGCCTCCGCCGCCGCGTCGATCCCGCCGTAATTGCCGACATTGCTGCCGCCATAGCCCTCGGCATCCGAGTTGAACGCCTCGCGGTAATGGCCGGCCATCGGCACGCCGATGCGGTAGCCGTGGCGCACGACGGGGGTAAAGTTCGACACCACGATCGCGATCTCGCCCGGCTGGCGCCCCTTGCGAGCCCAGGCGATGACGTTGTTCTCGGCGTCGTCCGAGACCAGCCACTGGAAGCCGGCGGCCTCGGTGTCGCGCGCATAGAGCGCCGGGGTCGCGGCGTAGAGGTGGTTGAGGTCGCGCACCAGGGCTTTGAGGCCGGCGTGGAAGGAATCCTCCAGCAGGTGCCAGTCGAGGCTCTGGTTGTGGTTCCACTCCTTCTCCTGGCCGAACTCGCCGCCCATGAACAGCAGCTTCTTGCCGGGATGGCCCCACATGAAGCCGAAATAGGCGCGCAGATTGGCGAATTTCTGCCAGCGGTCGCCCGGCATCTTGCCGAGCAGCGAGCCCTTCCCGTGCACCACCTCGTCGTGGGACAGCGGCAGGATGAAGTTTTCGGAGAAGGCGTAGAGCAGCCCGAAGGTCAGGTCGTGGTGGTGGTAGCGGCGATGCACCGGCTCCTTCGAGATGAAGCGCAGGGTGTCGTGCATCCACCCCATGTTCCACTTGAAGCCGAAGCCCAAGCCCCCGGTATAGGTCGGGTGCGAGACGCCCGGCCAGGAGGTCGATTCCTCCGCCACCGTCATCGTGCCGGGGGCGTGGCTGTAGGTCGCCTCGTTGGTCTTGCGCAGGAAGTCGATGGCTTCCAGGTTCTCGTTCCCGCCATACTGGTTCGGGATCCACTCGCCGGCCCGGCGCGAGTAGTCGAGGTACAGCATCGACGCCACCGCATCGACCCGTAGCCCGTCGAGGTGGTAGTGCTCGAGCCAGAACCGGGCGTTCGAGGCGAGGAACGCCGAGACCTCGGTGCGCCCGAAATTGTAGATGTAGGTGCCCCAGTCCTGGTGGAAGCCCTGGCGCGGGTCGGCGTGCTCGTAGAGGTGGGTGCCGTCGAACTGGCCGAGGCCGTGGGCGTCGAGGGGGAAGTGGCCCGGCACCCAGTCGAGCAGGATGCCGATGCCGGCCTCGTGCGCGGCGTTCACGAACTCGGAAAAGTCTTCCGGCGAGCCGAAGCGGCTGGTCGGCGCGTAGAGCGAGACCGGCTGGTAGCCCCAGGAGCCGTCGAACGGGTGCTCGGTGATCGGCAGCAGCTCGATATGGGTGAATCCCATCTCCTTGGCGTAGGGGATGAGGCGGGCAGCGAGCTCGCGGTAGGTGAGGTAGCGGTTGCCCTCCTCCGGCACCCGCGCCCACGAGCCGAGATGGACCTCGTAGATCGAGATCGGGCCGTGGCGGTGGTCCAGCGCGTTCCGGCTCTGCATCCAGGCCTGGTCGCGCCAGACCGGCTTCGGCAGGCCTTCGAGCTTGGAGGCGGTCTCGGGCGGCTGCTGCGCCGCGAAGGCCACCGGATCGGCCTTGAGCGGCAGGAGCGCGCCGTCGGGCCCGCGGATCTCGAACTTGTAGTGGCCGCCCTTCTTCAGCTCGGGGATGAACAGCTCCCAGACGCCGCCATCCTGCCACAGCCGCATCGGGTGGCGCCGGCCGTCCCAGTCGTTGAACTCGCCGACCACCGACACCCGGCGGGCGTTGGGCGCCCAGACCGCGAAGCGGAAGCCCGGCGTGCCGCCGATCTCGACCGCCTGCGCGCCGAGCACCCGGTGCACCGCGTCGTTGCCGACGTCGCGCAGGAGGCCGATCTCCGCTTGCGAGAGCGTGGCGCCGTACTCGTAGGGGTCGCGGCGCGTGCGCTCGGTGTTGTCCCAGCCCTCCACCGCGATGCGGTAATCGGGCCGCTGCGGATGGGCGAAGCTCCCGACGAAGAAGCCGGCGGGGTGGCGCCGCTCCATCGGCACGCGGGTCTCGCCGATCACCACCGTGGCGGCGCGGGCCTCCGGCAGCACCGCGCGCACCTCCCACTGGCCCTCGGCCGTCTCGTGCGGCCCGAGGACGCCGAAGGGGTCGCCGTGCTCGGCGCGCATGATCGCCTCGATGGCGTCGGGATGGACCGCGTAGGCCCGGCCCGGCACCGGCGGCCGCGCCGGGCGGCCCGGCGCCGGCCCGGACACCCGCGGCGAGGCCGCCGCCTGCATGGCGGCGACCCGAAGCGAGACGTGCTTGATTGTCCCCTTCTTGACGGTCCCTTTGCCCGTCTTACCGGACTTGTCCTTGCCGGACTTGTCCTTGGCGGTCTTCGCCTTGACGGTCACGGGCGCCACCAGGCTCGCCTTCACCTTGGTGCCCTTGCCGGGCTTCCCGGTCTTCACGCTCTCGGTCACGCTCGTCTCAAGGCTGCGGTCGGTCTGGCGCCGGCGAGCGGCCGGCTTCCGGGCGCTGGTCTCGTCGTCCATGGGTCACGCCCCTTTCTGGTCGGCCAGGATGGCCAGCACGCCGCGGGCCGGAATCTCGATCCAGTCCGGACGGTTGTTGGCCTCGTAATCGATCTCGTAGAGCGCCTTCTGCAGCAGGCAGAGCCGCAGCAGGCGGTCATGGGTGCTCGCGTCGGTCACCGCGGCGCGGCTGCCCTGCACGGTGGCGGCGTAGGCCTCCAGGAAGGCCCCGCTCACCATCGCCCGCCAGGCGGCGACGGCGGTCTTCGCCCGCTCGCCGGCCTCGGCGAAGCGCGAGGAGACCTCGCGGGTCACGGTCTCGCCGCCATAGGCGAACGAGCGCAGGATGCCGGCGACGTCGCGGAGCGGCGTCGACTTCGCCCGGCGCTCGTCCACCGGCCGGGACGGCTCGCCCTCGAAGTCGACGATAATGAGGTCGTCCTGCGAGGCCAGCACCTGACCGAGATGGTAGTCGCCGTGGATGCGGGTGCGGTGGGCCCCCGTCGGCGCACCCTCGCTCAGGGACGCGATCAGCGCCTCGATCTCCGCCTTGGCGGCGACGATCGCGGACGCGGCTTCCTGCGCGCTCTCGGGCGCCGTGAAGCCGAGCGAGCCGCAGGCCCGCAAGGCCTTCTCGGCCTGGCGCCGCGTGTCGGCGGCGAGCGCCGAGAGATCCTCCGCCGTGAACGGCTCGGCGGCGAAGGCCGGATCGGCGGTCTCGGTGGCGAGCGCCTTGTGCATCTCGGCGGTGCGCTGGCCGAGGAGCCCGGCCCAGCGCAGGTGCGTGGCGAAAGTCTCCTCCGGCGAATGCGCCTCGCTCTCGGGCACGAGCACGATCGTGTCGAGGTCGCGCCGCAGGTATTCGAGCATCAGGGTCCAGGCGTCGCCCTGGTTGCGCACGAAGGCCTGGAGCAGGCCGAGCGCCGTCGTCGTGCCGTCGGGCCCGACATGCTCGACCACGCCGAGCAAAGCCGGGGTGTTCTTGAACCCGGCCTCCTCGGTGAGGAAGCGGCCGACCTCGACCTCCGGATGCGCGCCCGGCTGGAGCCGGCGCAGGAGCTTGAGCATCAGCCGCGAGCCGAAGGCGATCGAGGTGTTGCTCTGCTCCGCCGAGAGCCGGCGGATGTCGGCCGGGTCGAGCTCCAGCTCGGGATCGAACAGCGAGGTCGCCTTGAAGCGGATGCTGCCCTTCTCGGACGCGATCTCGCGACCCTGACGCATCGCGTCGACCATCGCGAGCGCGAAGTCGGTCGAGGAGGCGGCGCCGTAGAGGAGGCCCATCCGCGGGCCGCGGCGCACCCGGGCGACCGCGTGATCCATCAGCGACTCGTCCTCGCGGCCCTCGTCGACGGCGAGCGGCACGAAGTAGTCCTGCGTCTCGCCGTTGGCGAGCGAGACCGCGATGCGCGGCAGGAGGAAGCCGCCGGTGCCGCTCGAGGACGGCAGGATCGCGCTGTCCGTCACCTCGACCCCGCGGATGCGGGTGCCCTTGGCGCCGAACCAGCGCCGCGAGCCGATGAAGCGCGGGGCCACGGTGCGCTCGAAGGCCTGGCGCTCGCGGCCCCGCATCAAGGTCTCGACGCCGCCGGTGAGCACCAGCGTGAACAGCTCCGGCGTCTCGGGGCTCGGGCCCATCGTGCCGGCATTCGCGGTCGAGAGCGAGAACCAGTAGAAGCCGTAGGCCGGCATGGTCAGCAGGTACGGCAGGTCGCCGATCGGCGGGAACGAGGTGCCGCCGGTCAGCTCCACCGGCACCGCCGTGCGCAGGTCTGAGAGGTCGAGCTGCACCGCCTGCGGCGCCCGCGACAGGTTGGCGACGCAAAGCACCCGCTCGTTGTCGTGCTCGCGAATCCAGGCGAGCACCTTCCGGTTGTCCGGATAGAGGAAGCGCAGGGCGCCCCGTCCGAGCGAGACGTGGTTGTTGCGGATCGCGATCATCCGCCGCGTCCAGTTGAGCAGGCTGGTCTGGGCGCGCGTCTGCGCCTCGACGTTGACCGCGTCGAAGCCGTAGATCGGGTCCTGGATCGTCGGCAGGAACAGGCGGGCCGGGTCGGAGCGGGAGAAGCCGCCGTTGCGGTCCGGCGACCACTGCATAGGCGTGCGCACGCCGTCGCGGTCGCCGAGATAGATGTTGTCGCCCATGCCGATCTCGTCGCCGTAATACAGCACAGGGGTGCCGGGCATCGAGAGGACCAGGAACTTCATCAGCTCGATCTTGCGCCGGTCGTTCTCGAGCAGCGGCGCGAGGCGGCGGCGGATGCCGAGATTGATGCGGGCGCGCCGGTCAGCGGCGTAGAAGCTCCAGAGGTAGTCGCGCTCCTTGTCGGTCACCATCTCGAGCGTCAGCTCGTCATGGTTGCGCAGGAAGATCGCCCATTGGCAGCCGTCTGGGATCTCCGGCGTCTGCCGCATGATGTCGGTGATCGGGTGCCGGTCCTCCTGCGCGATCGCCATGTACATCCGCGGCATCAGCGGGAAGTGGAACGCCATGTGGCATTCGTCGCCGTCGCCGAAATACTGCGCGGTCTCCTCCGGCCACTGGTTGGCCTCGGCGAGCAGCATCCGGTCGGGGTAGGATTCATCGAGGGCGGCGCGGATCTTCTTGATGACCGTGTGGGTCTCGGGCAGATTCTCGCAGTTCGTGCCGTCGCGCTCGATGAGGTAGGGGATCGCGTCGAGGCGCAACCCGTCCACCCCCATGTCGAGCCAGTAGCGCATCACCTCGATCACCGCCTCCAGAACCTTCGGGTTGTCGAAGTTCAGGTCGGGCTGGTGCGAGTAGAAGCGGTGCCAGTAATACGCCTTGGCGACCGGGTCCCAGGTCCAGTTCGAGGCCTCGGTGTCGAGGAAGATGATGCGGGTGTCGGTGTACAGCTCGTCGGTGTCCGACCAGACGTAGAAGTCGCGCCACTCCGAGCCCTTCGGGGAATTGCGGGCCTGCTGGAACCAGGGATGCTGGTCCGAGGTGTGGTTGATGACGAGCTCCGTGATGACCCGCAGGCCGCGGGCATGGGCCTCGTCCACGAAGGTGCGGAACTGGTCCATCGTGCCGTAGGAGGCATTGATGTCGCGATAATCCGCGATGTCGTAGCCGTCGTCGCGCAGGGGCGACGGATAGAACGGCATCACCCAGATCGCCGTGACGCCGAGGTCGCGGATGTAGTCCAGCTTCGCGGTCAGGCCGTCGAAATCGCCGATGCCGTCGTTGTTCGCGTCGAAGAAGGACTTGACGTGCACCTGGTAGATGATGGCGTCACGGTACCATTGCGGATCGCTGCGATCGATCATCGCGTCAGAGCCTCATTCGATCGGGTCGTGGCGCCGGGCGGAAGGCCTGTCGTCGGGCTTGGGCTCAACGCGGGGCACCGGGGAGAGTTCGGGAACCTTGAAGCCTGCCGGTGCGGACGGGTGATCCGTCCGCACCGGGAGGCCCGGCTAGGCAGAGCCGTGCTGCCACGTGCCGCCGGGCGCCGCAAGGCGCTCGGGACGCCGAAGGCGCCAGATCACCACCGAGCGCTCGGCTGGGTCGAGCGCGATGCGGTGGGTCTTGCCGCGCAGCTCGAACTTGTAGCCGAGCAGCAGGTCCTCGACCTCGACCGCGCCGTCGTCGGGCAGCCCGAGCTGCCAGAGCGGCACCTCGTAGGTGCATTCCTGGCGGTTCCTCGGGTCGAGGTTGACCATGCAGAACACCGCGTTGTCGCCGGACGTGGTCATCCGCAGGTAGGCCAGGATCTGCTCGTTCCAGGCCGGGGTGAAGACGACATTGCGAAAATCCCACAGGGCCGGGTTCTCGCGCCGGATGCGGTTCAGCGCGATCATATGGTCGCGGATGTTGCCGGGCCGATAATAGTCCCAGGCCTTCAGCTCGTACTTCTCGGAATCGAGGTAATCCTCCTTGCCCGGCACCGGGGCGGCCTCGCACAATTCGAAGCCGTTATAGATGCCGTAGACGCTCGACAGGGTGGCCGCCAGGGTGCCGCGGATGACGAAGCCCGGCCGGCCGCTGGTCTGCAGGAAGACCGGGTTGATGTCCGGCGTGTTGGCGAAGAAATTCGGGCGGTAATACTCGCCCATCTCGCCGGCCAGCTCCGTCGCGTAGGTCGCCAGCTCCTCCTTGGTGTTGCGCCAGGTGAAGTAGGTGTAGCTCTGCTGGAAGCCGGCCTTGGCGAGCTTCTTCATCATCTTCGGCCGGGTGAAGGCCTCGGCGAGGAAGAGCACGTCCGGGTAGCGGTCGTTGACGTCGCGGATCATCCAGTCCCAGAACGGGATCGGCTTGGTGTGCGGGTTGTCGACCCGGAAGATCTTCACCCCCAGCTCGACCCAGCCGACGATGATGTCGCGCAGTTCGAGCCACAGTGACGGACAAGCGCCCTCGCGGTAGAAATCGACGTTGACGATATCCTCGTACTTCTTCGGCGGGTTCTCGGCGAACTTGATCGTGCCGTCGGGCCGCCAGTCGAACCATTCCGGATGCTGCTTGATCCAGGGATGGTCCGGCGAGCACTGGATGGCGAAATCGAGCGCCACCTCCATGCCGTGGGCGTGGCTCGCCGCGACGAGCCGCCGGAAGTCGTCGAGAGTGCCGAGATCGGGATGCACCGCCTCGTGGCCGCCCTCCTCGGCGCCGACGGCGTAGACCGAACCGACATCGCCCTCCTTCGCCTTCAGGGAGTTGTTCTTGCCCTTGCGGTTGGTGCGGCCGATCGGGTGGATCGGCGTGAAGTAGAGCACGTCGAAGCCGAGTTCGCGGATCTCCGGCAGCCGGGCGATCACGTCGTCGAAGGTGCCGTGCCGGCTCGGGTCGCCGGATTGTGAGCGCGGGAAGATCTCGTACCAGGCCGAGAACCGGGCCGCGAGCCGGTCGGCGAAGACCTCCAGCACGACGGGATAGCGAGAGAGGTTCACCCGCTCGGAGTTGCGGTGGATCAGCGCCGTCTGCTCCAGCAGGCGGTGCAGCTGCGCCGCCGATCCCGGCTCGTCGGCCTCCAAAGCCGCCACTAGGGCGTTCAGCGCGGTAGCGTCGCTGCCCTCGGCGAGGGAGGCCGCCTTCCTGACGAGGCCGACGCCTTCCTGCGTCTCGAGGTGCACGTCGATGCCGGCCTTGCGCTTCTTCTCCAGGCCGCGCAGCCAGGACGAGAAGTCGTCGCGCCACGCCTCGACCGTGTACTCGTAGCGGGCGTTGCGGGTGAGCGGGAAATGCCCGTGCCAGCGGTCGTTGTCGACGAACAGCATCGGGTCGCGGCGCCACTCGGTCTCGCCGGCGAGCCGGGAGAGGACCGCGGCGTTGATGACGTCGTGCCCGTCGGTGAAGATGTCGGCCTCGACATGGACCTGATCGCCGACGACGCGCTTGATCGCCGAGCGGCCGCCGTCGATCTCAGGGCTCACCGCCTCGATGATCACCCGCCCCTCCCCGCCCGGGGTGGTGCGGCGGGGCCGGCGCACGGCGCCGATGCGGCGGGCGGCGAGGATGCGGAGGGCCCGCGGCTCCAGGCCGATCGACTGGTCGGCGCGGAAGACCAGCGGCGCGGCCTCGGGCGTCAGGTCCTGGAACGGGCCGAACTCGCCGCCGGAGCCGGCGATCAGCGGCGCCGGATCGACCGCGATCGGGCGGTCGGTCGGGTTGTGCAGCACGAGCACGGCGTTCTCGGCAGAGCCGGGATGGCCGGTATCGATCCGGATCAGCGCGACGTACGACGCGTCCGGCGCCGAGAGGCGCCACTGCGCGCCCTCGACATTGGCCGCCGGCAGGTCGGCGCGCAGGCGGTTGATCGCCGCGATGAAGCCCGAGATGTCGATGCCGGTGTGGTGCTCGCGGCTCTCCGGGGTGGTCTCCACCACGTGGAGCGGCTTGGCGTAGCCCCACTCGTAGCCGATCGGCATCAGCACGCCGGCGGAGAAGAAGGCGGCGAGCGCGTAGCGGCTCTTGAGTTCCGCCGCCACCGTCTCGGGCCCACCGTCCAGCGACGCCGCGAGTCGCTGCATGTCGTGGTTCTCCGGGAAGGCGATCGAGGGCGCCAGGATGCGCAGGCGCTCGTACTGCTCCAGCGCCCAGGGCGCCTTCAGGTCCCACCACGCGAAGGAGTTGAACAGGTAGTCGAATCCGGCTTCCGCCGTGGCCCGGGCCTCCTCGAAGGTGCAGCCTAAGGTCTCGGCGGCGAAGAGCGCGGCGTGGTCGCGGTCCTTGGCGGCGCCGATCAGGCTGCGCCACACGTCCGGCGGCACCTTGTAGGCGGCATCGCACCGGAAGCCGGCGACCCCGAGCCCTTGCAGCTTGGCGATGTAGCCGTTCCACAACTCGGTCAGCGCCGTGCGCGGACCCTGGGTGACGTAGTCGAATTCGGCGAGGTCGCCCCAGACGGTGATCTTCGACGGGTCGTCGGGATCGACCGCGTGGGGGCTCACCGGCGCGCCGGATTCGTCGCGCACGAACAGGTCGGGGCGCTCATGGGCCAGCTTCCCGTCATTGGCGGCGTGGTTCACGACCAGATCGGTCATGATCTTCAGGCCGTGCCCGGCAGCGGCCGCGCAGAAGCGGCGGATCTGCTCGTCGTCGGGCGTGCCGTCGAGGTCGCGCAGGCGCTCGTCGAGCCGATCCGGGTCGGCGACGGCGTAGAGCGAGCCCGAGCCGCCGGCCTGGTGGAACGGGTTGAGGTAGACCCAGTCGAAGCCGAGCTCCGCGATGCGGGGCAACTCGGCGGTCCAGGCCGAGACCCGGCCGACCAGGAGGGGAAACAGGTTGTAGATCCGCGGTCCGGCCGCCAGCGGCGCCAGGGTCGCCGGCAGGGGCGTCACCTCGCGGGTGCGCTTCGCCGGCTTGGTGCTGGTGCGGGGTACGTTCATCGGCCCGATCCTGCCTGCTCTTTCTCGATCCATTCAGGCGGGCCGGCCCGCACCCGTCGGGTGCGGGCCGGCCCGAGGTCTCAACTGGCGGAGAGACGCAGAACCGCCAGGGGGAGGCGCGCGAAGAGTCGCCCAAGGCTCACGCGTCCGCCCTCGGAACGAACCTCGTCGCCCGTCACCAGGTCGCGCCACACGCTGCCCTCGGGCACCGGCAGGCTCGTCCCGGCGAAGGCGCCGGCGAGGTGCGGGCCGTCCTCGGCGGCGACCCGGCGCGGCACGACCACCAGGAGGTCGCCGGCCTCGGAGCCCGCCGTCGCGTCCTGGCGCAGGAAGGCGACGACGCGCTCCGCCCCCTCCCCCTCGGCCGCGACCGGGGTGTAGTCGGCCTCGGCGTAGAAGCCGGGATACGCGGCGCGGTCGGCGAGCAGACGGGCGAGGACCGCCTGCTTGATCCGCCCGTCCGGCCAGGATGCCAGCAGATCCTCGACCGCCGCGTCCTGCCCGAGCGCCGCCTCGCGCTCGGCGTAGTCGACCGGGCGACGGTTGTCGGGATCGACGAAGGAGAAGTCCCAGAACTCCGTGCCCTGATAGATGTCGGGCAGGCCCGGCAGGGTGCATTTCAGCGCCGAGCGGGCGAGGCCCGTCACCATCCCGACCCGCGCCAGCCGCTCGGCGAAGGGTCGGAATTCCTGGAGGAACTCAGAGCCCGGCGCCACCAGGGCGTCGAAGAGCTTCGCGACCGCGCCCTCATAGGCCTCGTCGACGTTGACCCAGCTCGACCGGCGCTTGCCCTCGCGCATCGCCTTCTCGGCATAGGCGCCGAGCCGCTTGCGGAATTCCTCGACGTCCTTCGATTCGGGAGACTCCGTCAGCAGCTCCAGCGGCCAGGCGCCGAGGATCGCCTGTAGGAACATCCACTGGTCGTTGGCGTCGGGCGCCGCCTCGCCGTCGACGTGGCCCAGGTGCGGCTGCACCAGCCGCCCCCACAACGCCCAGGCCTCTTCCCATTCCGCCGGGATCTCGGAGAGCGCCAGCAGCCGGGTGCGGGCATCCTCGCCGCGCTTGGTGTCGTGGGTGGCCGTGGTGATCATCGCGTTCGGCCAGTCGCGGGCGCGGGCGGCCTGGAGCGCGTGGAAATGCTCGGCCGTCAGGCCGTACTCGCCCGGATCACCGCCGACCTCGTTGAGCGCCAGGAGCTCGACGAAGCGGTAGAACAGCGTGTCCTCCAGGCTCTTGGCCATCACCGGGCCGGTGAGCTGCTGGAAGCGGCGGCGGAAGCGGCGCACCACTTCCGGGTCGGGCCGTCCCGGTCCCTCGGTGTCGAGGCGCCCGAGCAGGACCCGCTCAGCAAAGTCGTGCACCGAGCGGTCGGGCAGGCTGGAGCGGCGCTTGGCCTTGCGGACCGTGTCGCCGATGAGCTTCAGGTCCTCCGGCTCGATCTCATTCTCGTCGAGGTCCGAGCCCAGGTAGCTGCGATAGACCGGGAAGCGGGCGATGATCTCGGAGAGCGCCTGACGCAGCGCGTTGACCGAGAAGTCGCGGGTGCGCCGGTCGGCGTCCGCCACCTGCTTCAGGTCCGAGGTCAGGACTTCCAGCTCGCTGGCGAAGCTGGTCTCCAGGATCTCGCCCTTCACGTTGCGCAGGAGATAAGCGTAGGGCTCGTCCATGCCGGTCGCGCCGGCATAGAGCTTCGCGACCGCCTCGCGCTTGCCCTGGTCGACGAACAGCCCGTCGATCTGGTTGAGCACGTCGTAGCCGGTGGTGCCGGCGATCGGCCAGGGCCTGAGCTTCTCGCCGGGCTCCAGGATCTTCTCCACCACGATGTAGAAGCCCGGGCCGAGCGCCGCCTGGAGCGCGCGGGCGTAGCCGGCCGGGTCGGCCAGCCCGTCGATGTGGTCGATGCGCAAGCCGTCGATCCGCCCCTCGCGGATCTGCCGGAAGAGCATCGCGTGGGCGCCCTCGAACACCCGCTTGTCCTCGACCTTGAGCCCGGCGAGCGAGTTCACGTCGAAGAAGCGGCGGTAGTTGATGTCGCTCGCCGCGACCCGCCAATGGGCGAGGCGATAGGCCTGGGCCTCCAGGATGCGGTGCAGCGCCCCGAAGCTGTCGGGATGGCCCTTGAAGCCGTTGACGAGGGTCACCGCCCGGTCGATCGCCGCCTTCAGGTCCGGTGAGCCGGCGACCGCGTGGGCGAGGCGCCGCTTCAGCCCCTCGGCCTCCTCCGGGAAGGCGGCCTGGCGCTCGGCATTGGTCTCGTCGCCCATCCGGCGCAGGCGCTCGGAGATCGACAGCACCTCCGCCGAGGCTTCGTCGCCGACCTCCGACAGGGCCGCGAGCGCCCGGTCGAGGACGATCGGGTAGTTCAACGGGTTGACCGGGAAGCGGTGCTCGAAGTGCCAGACGCTGAAGCCGCCCTCCTCCGGATCGAAGGCGAGCTTCAGGTCGCCCTTCTCCAGGGCCTCGCCGTAGCGGTCGCCGAGGAACGGCACGACGAGCTTGTTGCGGGCGCCCAACCGGCCCCAGTCGATATCGAAGGCGTCGGCCGCCGGCGAGAGCGCGCCCCATTCGAGCACCGAGAGCCACCACGGGTTGTCGGCGCCGCCGACGCCCATGTGGTTGGGGACGATGTCGAGCAGGAACTTGAGGCCGTGCGCCTTCAGCCCGTCGCTGAAGCGGATGAACGCCTCCTCGCCGCCGAGCTCCGGGTTGATCTCGCGGTGGTCGACGATGTCGTAGCCGTGCATCGAGCCCGGCCGCGCCTTGTGGATCGGTGAGGCGTAGACGTGGCTGATGCCGAGCTTGGCGAGGTACGGGACGATCTTCGCCGCGTGGTCGAAGGTGAAGTCCTTGTGGAACTGGAGCCGGTAGGTCGCCCGCGGCGGCGGCGAGGCGAGGCGCGCGGCGCCCGAGCGCGGCCCGCGCTCCTCCGCGGCGAGCGACGAGGCGAGCTTGGCGAGCGGCCCACCCGGCGCCGCGATGGCCGCGAGGTCGCGGTCGAGCTTGCGGCGCCAGTTCGGGTAGCCTTCGGTGACGCCCGGCATGTTGGCCTGGCTCACCTCGCCGAGGATGTCCTCGTACTGCACGGCCGTCAGCACCGACGGGGTGCGGGCGAGGAAGCGCACCGCCGCCTCGAAGGGCGGCTCGCCGGGCACGTCCGCGCTCGGAATCAGGCCCTCCTGGTTCAGGGCTTCCGCCAGGCGCCGGCGCTCGTGCACCCGCTCCTCGCGCTCGGCCCCGGCCCGCTCGGCGTCGTAGAGGCCGAGGGACTGGCGCAGCTCCGTGTCGACCCCGCGCCACCAGCCGACGAAGGTCGGCAGGTCGTGGGTGGTGATGGCGCAGAGCGCGTCGCGCGGATACTCGGCCGGACGCTTGAACGTGCCGCCCTCCCCCCTCTCGAAGGACAGGATGCGGTAGCTCAGGATGCCGGCCTGCATCAGCGCGTCGGAGAAGCCGGCCGGCGCGGTGCCGAGATCCTCGGCGATGACGAGGCACTTCGCCCGGTGGCTCTCGAGGCGGAGCACCGCCAGCATCGCCTCGAACGGCATCGCCACGTAGGCGCCGCCCTTCGCCCCCACCCCGACCGGGATCAGGAACAGCCGGGCGAGCTGGAAGGCGTGGTCGATGCGGATCGCGCCGGCATGGCGCATGTTGGCCTGGACCAGCGCCCGGAAGGCCGCGAGGCCGTCGCGCTCCAGCTCCAGGGGATCGAAGGGCGGCAGGCCCCAATCCTGGCCGTTCGGCGCCAGGATGTCCGGCGGCGCGCCGATCGACAGACCGGCGGCGAAGCGCTCCGGATGCGACCAGATCTCCGAGCCGCCGCGGTCGGCGCCGACCGCGAGGTCGCGGTAGAGCCCGAGCCGCATGCCGGAGGCGAGCCCCTGCGCGGCGGCGCGGGCGAGCTGCCGGTCGGCGAGGAATTGCAGCCAGGCGTGGTAGGAGACCCGCTCCTGGTGCTCGGCCGCGAAGGCCGAGACCTCCTGCGTGCCGTTGCGGCGGTAGGCCTCCGGCCAGTCGCCGAGCCAGTTGGCGCCGTCGCTGGCAAAATGCTCGGCCAGGGCCTCGAAGGTGGCGTGGGCCTCCAGGTTCTCGGCTCCCGCGGCGCGGAACGCCAGGAACTCGGTGTCCCGTCCGGCCCGGGCCGGCGAATCCTGCCACAACGCTTCGAGGACGGGGCTCAAGACCTGCCAGACGCCGGCATGGTCCACCAGGGAGGCGTCGCGCAGGCGCGCGACCTCGGAGGCGGAGCCCTTCAAGATGAGTGCGGCCCGGCTGCCGGGAAGGCCGGGGAGCGAGGCCGGATCGATGAACAGCGTCTCGAGGAACAGCCGCGAGGACGGCGAGTAGGGCGAGACCTTCTGCCGGTCGGTCGAGAACAGGGCGTGGACCGGGCTCAAGCCCAAGAAGGCGGCGCCCCGCGCGCCGGCATCGGCGGCCGCGCGCCCGGCATCGGCGTAGGTGCCGATGCCGAGATTGGTCTCCGAGCGCAGCCCGTAGAGCTGGGCCGCCAGGCCCCAGTCCCGCGCGCCCTCGTCCCCGAGTGCCCGGGGCCGCCAGCAGCGCTGCGGCGCGGCGATCACGGTCGCCTCGGCCCGTCGATCGCCGAACGTCACCGTGAGGCGGTGGTAGCCGGGGGTGAGCGGCGGCAACTCGATCGCGTCGGTCTCCGAGCCGAGGGCCACGCGCCCGTCGCGGGCCGTGCCGCGCTCGTCGACGATCCGCCAGCTCACCGTGCCGGAGGCTTGACCAGGACCTTGCCCCGGCCGGATCGACACTCGCGCGGCGCGGCGCGCCTCGACCGGCACCAGCGGCGGCATCAGGCCGTGGCGCAAGGAGCGGATGCGCTCCAGGCTCGCTTGCGCCTCCGCGTCGGTCCCCGCCGGCAGGCCCAGAGCCGCGAGCAGCCCCTGGCGCACTTCGAGCGGGGTCTCGACGCGCTGGCCGAAGGCGTCGGTGTAGTCCGCGGCGATGCCCGCCTCATCGGCGAGCCGCGCGACGACATCCTCGGTCACGGCCATCTCAACGCACCTCTTTCACGAACACGCCCGACCAGGCGGGCAGGACCAGGGAACCGTCCTCGTCCTGCGAGACGGTGGATGAGCGCCAGACGACGCGGCCGGGCAGCGGCCCGGGCTCGTACGCGTCGCCGCCGAACACGCCGACGAAGCGGAGCGTGCCCCCGGCGTAGGACCAGGTGACGTCGATCACGTCGGGCCGCGGCAGCGCGTATCGTCCGCCCTGCCAGGCGGTCTTCGTCAGCGGCACCACCTCGCGCTGGCGCAACGCCAGCAGCGCGGTCGTGTCGGCGAGGACCTCGCGATGGGGCGAGCGCTCCCGCTCCGCCCAGTCGAGCTTCGAGCGCCGGAACGTCTCCTCGGCGGTGGGATCCGGGATCGTCTTCGCCTTCTCCTCGTCGGCGAAGGCAGCGAAGCTCTTGAACTCGCGACGCCGTCCGTCGCGCACCGCCTTGTTCAGCTCCTCGTCGGGGGCGAAGTCGACGAAGAACAGGAACGGCGTCGAGGCCGACCATTCCTCGCCCATCCACAGCATCGGGATCTGCGGGCTGAGCAGCAGCCCGGCGCGGGCGAGCGCCAGCTTGTCGGGGTCGGCGAGGTGGCTCAGGCGCTCGCCGAGCGCCCGGTTCCCGACCTGGTCGTGGTTCTGCAGGAAGGTGACGAAGGCCGAGGGCGGCAGGTGACCGGAGGGCTCGCCGCGGGGGTGGTTGTCGAGCGTCTTGAACGGCTCGCCCTGATAGGCGAACCCTTCCGCGAGGCTGCGGGCGAGGTGGGCGGCCGGCTTGTCGGAAAAGCTCTCGTAGTAGCCGGAATCCTCGCCCGTCAGCAGGATGTGCCAGCCGTGATGGGTGTCGTCGGCCCATTGCGCGCTGTGGTAGCGCGGCCGACCCGCCCCGTCGCGCTCCAGCCACGAGGCTTGGTTGGCCTCGTTCTCCAGCATCAGGTGGATCGGGCGCTCCGGGAACGCCCCGCGGATCCGCTCGGCCAGCTCGCCGAGGAAGTGCTTGTCGGAATCGTCCAGGATCGCGTGGACCGCGTCGAAGCGCAGGCCGTCGATGTGAAATTCTTCGAGCCAGTACAGCGAATTGTGGATGAAGTAGTCGCACACCACCTCGCCGCTGGTCTTGCCGTCGAAGTTGATGCCGGCGCCCCACGGCGTCTGGTGCCGCTCGGTGAAGAACGACTTGGCGTAGGCGTGGAGGTAGTTTCCGGCCGGTCCGAAATGGTTGTAGACGACGTCGAGGAAGACCATCAGCCCGAGGGAATGCGCCTTGTCGACGAGGCGGCGCAGGTCGTCGGG
Organism: Methylobacterium sp. 174MFSha1.1; assembly: GCF_900116815.1. Taxonomy (NCBI): domain Bacteria; kingdom Pseudomonadati; phylum Pseudomonadota; class Alphaproteobacteria; order Hyphomicrobiales; family Methylobacteriaceae; genus Methylobacterium; species Methylobacterium sp. 174MFSha1.1. Next base: position 139,533 of record NZ_FPCB01000012.1, read on the forward strand.
GGTGCCGTAGGCGGAATCCGGCGCGTAGGGCAGCACGCCGTCATAGCCCCAGTTGCGGCTGCCCTTGAAGTCGGCGAGCGGGAGCAGCTCGATCGCCGTGACGCCGAGGTCGCGCAGGGCTTCGAGCTTGTTCTCGAGCGCCGCGTAGGTCCCCTCGGGCGTCGCGGTGCCGACATGGCACTCGTAGATCACCGTCTCCTCGAACGGGCGCCCGGCCCATTCCCCGTCGGTCCAGGCGAAGGCGGACGGATCGACCACCTCGCTTAAGCCCGACACGTCCTCCGGCTGGAAGCGCGAGGCCGGATCGGGCACCACGAGGTCGCCGTCGATCCGGTAGCCGTAGCGCGCGCCGGCGCGCACGCCCGGCACCGTCACGCGCCGCCAGCCCTCGCCCTGGTCCTCCAGCGGATGCTCGGTCCCGTCGAGCATCAGGGCGACGTTCGCCGCGGTCGGCGCCCAGAGGGCGAAGCGCACGCCCTCCGGTCCGATTTCCGCACCGAATGGCATGCTGTGGGCGCGCCGCATCGGGCCACCATCCTTCGAGAGCAAGAGTATGCGAGCGGCGTGGGGTGCCGCTCAGGAAATTCGGGTCGATTGCGCAGGTTCCGCGGGCCGTTCCCGCATTGCGGGAGCTGCATCGCGAAGCGGGAGCTAAGGCGCTCCCCGCCCGCGGCAATGGCAGGACCCTGTGGTCGCCGGGGATGGTCCGCGTCGGGGTCTCAGAACGCCCAGGCGAGGGTCGCCGCAAAGGCCGCCGCGACGGCCGCGCCGGTCGCCGTCATTGCCACGCGGCCGATCCCGACGGCGGCCGCGGCGACGCCCTCCTCGGCGAAGCCGAAGGCCTGGCCGGCGGCCTGCTCGGCGCGGGCGAGGGAGAGATGGCGGGCGTGGCGGTTGACGGTCTTCATCGTCGGAACGCTCCTGCGGCGCGCCGCCCGTCCGGCGTCGGGAGCGGCCACCCGGACAACGGGCGGTCACGGCCGAGGTTCCGGGGGGTATCGCGCGCGTCACCAGGCTTTAAGGGAATTTGTTTACGTCTCGGTGACTCTGGTACGGGTTCTGCGGCGCGGCGATTCCCCGCCGCCCGGCCACGCCCGTTCGCCACACCCCGCAGCCGCGCAAAGGCTCTTTTTGTTCCGCGTTTGTTCCGGTATAGGGAAAGGATGACCTCGAATGCTGCCAGAGCCCTTCCCCCACCGCGAGGCCGTCGCGTGAGCGAGGCCGCACGAGACCTGTTCGGGCCGGGGGGCAAGCCCCCGGGATCGAAGCCGCCGGCGGACCCGCTCAAGGCGGAGGCCGTCAAGCGGCCGAAGCCCGTCGCCGTGCCCGCTCCCGCCGAGGCGGCGGAGGCCGGCTACGACGCCTCGGCGATCGAGGTGCTGGAGGGGCTGGAGCCGGTCCGGCGCCGGCCCGGCATGTATATCGGCGGCACCGACGAGAAGGCGCTGCACCACCTCTTCGCCGAGGTGATCGACAATTCCATGGACGAGGCGGTGGCGGGCCACGCCAGCTTCATCGAGGTGGAGCTAGAGGAGAGCGGCTGCCTCGCGGTGACCGATAACGGCCGCGGCATCCCGATCGACCCGCATCCGAAGTTTCCGGGCAAGTCGGCGCTCGAGGTCATCATGACCACGCTGCATGCCGGCGGCAAGTTCGACTCGAAGGTCTACGAGACCTCCGGCGGCCTGCACGGCGTCGGCATCTCGGTGGTGAACGCGCTCTCGGACGTGCTCGAGGTCGAGGTCGCCCGCAACCAGACCCTGTACCGGCAGACCTTCTCCCGCGGCCACGCGCAGGGGCCGATCGAGACCGTCGGCCGGGTGCAGAACCGGCGCGGCACCAAGGTGCGCTTCCATCCCGACGCCGAGATCTTCGGCGAGCACAAGTTCGATCCGCGCCGCCTGTTCAAGATGGCTCGCTCGAAGGCCTACCTGTTCGGCGGGGTCGAGATCCGCTGGCGTTGCGCGCCCAGTCTGCTGGAGGGCGTCGAGAACGTGCCGGCCGAGGCCGTGCACCGCTTCCCGGCCGGCCTGAAGGACTATCTCGCCCGCGAGATCGACGGCAAGGAACTCGTCGCCGACAACGTCTTCTCGGGCAAGATCACCAGGCCCGGCAGCCACGGCTCCCTCGAATGGGCGGTGGCGTGGCTCGCGAACGACGACGGCTTCTCGTCGTCCTACTGCAACACCATCCCGACGCCGGAGGGCGGCACCCACGAGAGCGGGATGCGGGTGGCCCTGCTGCGGGGATTGCGCGACCACGCCGAGCGGGTCGGCCAGGTCAAGCGGATGGCCTCGGTCACCGCCGACGACGTGATGATGACCTGCGCGGCGATGCTGTCGGTCTTCATCCGCGAGCCCGAGTTCCAGGGCCAGACCAAGGACAAGCTGGCGACGCTGGAGGCTTCCCGCATCGTCGAGGCGGCGATCCGCGACGCCTTCGACCACTGGCTCGCCGCCTCGCCGACCCAGGCCAACAAGCTCCTCGACTGGGTGATCGACCGGGCCGAGGAGCGCCTGCGCCGGCGCCAGGAGAAGGAGGTCGCCCGCAAGACCGCGACGCGCAAGCTGCGCCTGCCGGGCAAGCTCGCCGATTGCTCGAAGGCCGGGGCCGCCGGCTCCGAGATCTTCATCGTCGAGGGCGATTCGGCCGGCGGCTCGGCCAAGCAGGCGCGCGACCGCGCCACCCAGGCGATCCTGCCGCTGCGCGGCAAGATCCTCAACGTCGCCTCGGCGAGCCGGGACAAGCTCGGGGCGAACCAGCTCCTCTCCGACCTGATCCAGGCGCTCGGCTGCGGCATCGGCAAGCAGTACCGGCACGATGACCTTCGCTACGAGAAGGTCATCATCATGACCGACGCCGACGTCGACGGCGCCCACATCGCCTCGCTCCTGATCACCTTCTTCTACCGGCAGATGCCGGAACTGATCGAGGGCGGCCACCTCTACCTCGCGGTCCCTCCCCTCTACCGGCTGACGCAGGGGGCGAAGAGCGCCTATGCCCGCGACGACCGCCACAAGGAGCAGCTGCTCAAGACCACCTTCAAGTCTGGCAAGGTCGAGATCGGGCGCTTCAAGGGCCTCGGCGAGATGATGCCCGGCCAGCTCAAGGAGACCACGATGGACCCCAAGAAGCGCACGCTCCTGCGGGTCGAGGTGGTGGAGGAGGCGCGCGACGCCACCGGCGACACGGTCGAGCGGCTGATGGGCAACAAGCCCGAGGCCCGCTTCGCCTTCATCTCCGAGCGGGCGGTCTTCGCCGACGAGATCGAGCTCGATATCTAAATCGAGGCCCATTCCAAGCGACTGATCTCACGGTCGGATTCGGGGCGCGGGATCCCCGCGCCCCGCGGGCGGCAGAGCCGTCCGGCACAATCTGCGTTGGGTGCATGCCCTGCCGCGCCGGAGGTGATCCGCCGCGTCCCGGGCCATGCACGGCATGGAGGCCGTGCGCCTGCAACGGGCGGCGGCAACGATCACCCTCGCGTTGCTGCGTCTGGCGCTGCGGCGCCACCGCCCGGGCGTCCCGATCTCGCGCCCGGTCGACCCGCTGCGGCAGGGTTTGTTCGAGCCGCAGACATGGGGCCGAGGTCCGGGTTTCGCTCGTACCGAGACACGCATCTGGCGGTCAGCCGTGTATCCGCCGCGCCAATTCCAAAAATTCCTCCACCTCCGCCTCACTCGTCGAGAAGGCGGTGATCAGGCGGATCATCCGCTCGCCCTCGCGCAACCTCTCGCCCGCCGGCAGGCTGCGGCTCGTCCAGTCGTAATAGACCGCGCCGCCCCGGCGCAGGGCGGCATCGAGCCGGACCGGCAGGATCGGGAAGAGCTCGTTGCCCTGGACCGGCCAGGCCAGGCGCACGCCGGAAATCTCGGACAGCCCCGCGGCGAGCCGGGCCGCCATCCGGTTGGCGTGGGCGGCGTTCGCCAGCCAATGATCGTCGGTCAGGTAGGCGTCGAGCTGGGCGGCGAGGAAGCGGCCCTTCGACAGGATGTGGCCGGCGCGCTTGCGGCGGAACTCCAGGGTCTCGGCGAGCTCAGGGCGGAAGACCACGATCGCCTCGGCGGCGAGCGCGCCGTTCTTGCTCGCTCCGAACGAGAGAATGTCGATGCCGGCGCGCCACGTCATCTCGGCCGGCGAGCAGCCGAGGGCTTGGAGGGCGTTGGCGAAGCGCGCCCCGTCCATGTGGACGGCGAGCCCGTGGTCTTGGGCGATGCGGGACAGGCCCGAGATCTCCTCGACCGTGTAGGCCTGCCCGCTCTCGGTGAGCTGCGACAGGGTGAGCGCCCGGGGCGGCATCTGCTTCACGTGCCGGGTCAGGCCGGAGAGAAAAGTGTCGAGGGTCTCGGTCGCGATCTTGCCGCCGGCTCCCGGCAGGCCGTGCAGCTTGGCGCCGTGGGTGTAGAATTCCGGCGCGCCGCACTCGTCCTCCATCACGTGCGCCTCCTCGTGGCACACGCACAGGCCGAAGGGCGGCACCATCACGGAGAGCGCGAGCGCATTCGCCGCGGTGCCGGTGGCGACCGGGAAGACCGCGAGATCGGAGTGGTCGAACAGGGTGCGGAAGCGCGGGGTGAGCCCGAGCGTCAGCGGGTCGGCGCCGTAGGCCGGCATCGCCCCGCCATTGTGGCGCACGATCGCCTCCAGGATCGGAGCGCTCGCCCCCACCACGTTGTCGCTCGCGAAATTCATGCGTACCCAAGCCCCTGCCATGGTCCGGCCGAGCATCATGACGGGAAGGGCCGGCCAGAGCGAGGCGCGCCGGCTCATGCCTCGCATGTGCCGCCGGCGGTGTCCCGCGGGGGAAAGATGCGCGCTCCCTCCCGGATTCGGTGTTTCGTTGCGAGGCCGGCGCGCGAAACGCAAGAAAAGCACAAGCCTGGACGGAATGGCCTCTTGCTGGAGCGGTTGAAATCTGGCAGGTTCCGCGAGTTAGGACAGTACCGCTGTCCCATTTTCCCGGTCGGGCCCCGCGCCCCCGGGTCGCAAGGGCGCTGGCTTGTGGCTTGCACGATAGCCAAACGAGATACCAAACGCGCCGCCATTCGGGCGGTGCGGGCGCACGCGGGCTGAACACCAGCCTGCCGGGCGCTCGCGAGGTGCGGGCGCTCCCTTCGCGAGACGCGACCGACCCTCCCGCGGACTGAACAAGACAGGCGGCGGCCGTGCCCTCGGCCAGCCCGCCCGCGGCGCCCCTGCGGCTGTCCGCACGACTTCGCCCGCTCGATGATGCGGGTATATCTGCCCGGGGCGGCGGGCCTGCCTCTGGGGCAGGCAAGCCCGCCCCTGCGGCAGGCAATCCTGACCGGCCATGCGCGGAGGAGCGCACCGGCCGCCATCGACAGAAACCCGCGCGCTCGCCCGCGCACCCTCGAGACCGGACCTTGGGAGACCAGACCATGAGCGGCACGGACCAGTCCCAGCACCCCACCCGCGGGCAGGCGGTCCCCGCCCTCGTCGTGCGCGATCCGGCCCTGCCGGCGCGCCAGGGCCTCTACAACCCGGGCAACGAGAAGGATGCCTGCGGCGTCGGCTTCATCGCCGACATGCACAACCGCCAGAGCCACGCCATCGTCCAGCAGGGCCTGCAGATCCTGGAGAACCTCGACCATCGCGGCGCCGTCGGCGCCGACCCGAAGATGGGCGACGGCTGCGGCATCCTGGTGCAGGTCCCGCACGGCTTTTTCGCGGCGGAGGCCGAGCGCCTCGGCATCAAGCTGCCGGAGGCCGGCCATTACGGCGTCGGCCAGCTCTACATGCCGCGGGACGAGGAGGGCTTCAGGACCGTCGAGGCGATCGTCGAGAAGGCGATCGCCGACGAGGGGCTGGCCCTGCTCGGCTGGCGCGACGTGCCGGTCGATCCGAGCGACCTCGGCGAGAGCGTCAAGGCCAGCGAGCCGCGCCACCGCCAGGTGTTCATCGGCCGCCCGGCCTCCAGCGCCGACCAGGACGCCTTCGAGCGCCGGCTGTTCCTCGTCCGCAAGGTGATCTCGAACGCCGTCTACACCCTCAAGGACGAACGGCTGAAGGAGTTCTACCCGGTCTCCCTGTCCTCTCGCACCATCGTCTACAAGGGCATGGTGCTGGTGAACCAGCTCGGCCACTACTACCTCGACCTGAAGGACGAGCGCTTCGTCTCGGCCCTGGCGCTCGTGCACCAGCGCTTCGCCACCAACACCTTCCCGACCTGGCGCCTGTCGCACCCCTACCGGATGGTGGCCCACAACGGCGAGATCAACACGCTGCGCGGCAACGTGAACTGGATGGCGGCGCGCCAGGCCAGCGTCGATTCCGAGCTGTTCGGCAACGACATCTCGAAGCTCTGGCCGATCTCCTACGAGGGCCAGTCCGACACCGCCTGCTTCGACAACGCGCTCGAATTCCTCGTCCAGGGCGGCTACCCGCTCGCCCACGCGATGATGATGCTGGTGCCCGAGGCCTGGGCCGGCAACCCGCTGATGAGCGAGGAGCAGCGCGCCTTCTACGAGTACCACGCCGCCCTGATGGAGCCGTGGGACGGCCCGGCCGCGCTCTGCTTCACCGACGGCCGCCAGATCGGCGCCACCCTCGACCGCAACGGCCTGCGCCCGGCCCGCTACCTCGTCACCGATGACGGGCTCGTCGTGCTCGCCTCCGAGATGGGCGTGCTGCCGATCCCGGACGAGAAGATCGTCTCGTCCTGGCGCCTCCAGCCGGGCCGGATGCTGCTGATCGACCTGGAGAAGGGCCGCATCGTCTCCAACGAGGAGATCAAGAACGAGCTCGCCGCCGCCCACCCCTACAAGGAGTGGCTGAAGCGCACCCAGATCGTGCTCGAGGACCTGCGCCCAGTGCAGCCGCGCGAGTCGCGCACCGACGTGTCGCTGCTCGATCGCCAGCAGGCCTTCGGCTACACCCAGGAAGACCTGAAGCTCCTGATGCAGCCGATGGCCGTCACCGGCCAGGAGGCGGTCGGCTCGATGGGCACGGACACGCCGCTCTCGGCGCTCTCCGACAAGCCGAAGCTGCTCTACACCTACTTCAAGCAGAACTTCGCGCAGGTGACGAACCCGCCGATCGACCCGATCCGCGAGGAGGCCGTGATGAGCCTCGTCTCGTTCATCGGGCCGCGGCCGAACATCCTCGACCTCGAGGGCACCTCGCGCAAGAAGCGCCTCGAGGTGCGCCAACCGATCCTGACCAACGCGGACTTGGAGAAGATCCGCTGCATCGGCCATTTCGAGGACCGCTTCGACACCAAGACTCTCGACATCACCTACGCGGCCGAGACCGGCGCGCAGGCGATGGAGGGGGCGCTCGACCGCCTCTGCGACCGCGCCGAGGCCGCGGTGCGCGGCGGGTACAACATCATCGTGCTCTCCGACCGCGCCGTCGGCCCGGACCGGATCCCGATCCCGGCGTTGCTGGCCACCGCCGCGGTGCACAACTACCTGATCCGCAAGGGGTTGCGCACCTCGGTCGGGCTCGTGCTCGAATCGGGTGAGCCGCGCGAGGTGCACCACTTCGCGTGCCTCGCCGGCTACGGCGCCGAGGCGATCAACCCCTACCTCGCCTTCGAGACGCTGATCGCGATGAAGGACGAGCTGCCGCCCGAGCTCACCGACGACGAGATCGTCTATCGCTACATCAAGTCGATCGACAAGGGCCTGCTCAAGGTGATGTCCAAGATGGGCATCTCGACCTACCAGTCCTATTGCGGCGCGCAGATCTTCGACGCGATCGGCCTCAACTCGGCCTTCGTCGAGCGCGACTTCTTCGGCACGGCGACCACCATCGAAGGCATCGGCATGGCCGAGATCGCCGAGGAGACGGTGCGCCGCCACCGCGACGCCTTCGGCGACGCGCCCGTCTACCGCACCGCCCTCGACGTCGGCGGCGAGTACGCCTACCGCCTGCGCGGCGAGGCCCATACCTGGACGCCCGACACCGTCGCCACGCTCCAGCACGCCGTGCGGCTCAACCTGCCCGACCGCTACCGGGCCTTCGCCAAGATGGTGAACGAGCAGGAGAACCACCTCAAGACGATCCGCGGCCTGTTCCGGATCAAGAGCGCGGCGGAGATCGGCCGGGCCCCGGTCGAGATCGACGCGGTCGAGCCGGCGGTCGAGATCGTCAAGCGCTTCGCCACCGGGGCGATGTCCTACGGCTCGATCTCGAAGGAGGCGCACGAGACTCTGGCGATCGCCGTCAACTCCTTCGGCGGCCGCTCGAACTCGGGCGAGGGCGGCGAGGAGCGCGAGCGCTACCGGCCGCTGCCGGACGGCCGCTCGCGCCGCTCGGCGATCAAGCAGGTGGCGTCGGGCCGCTTCGGCGTCACGGCGGAGTACCTCGTCAACGCCGACATGATGCAGATCAAGGTGGCGCAGGGTGCCAAGCCCGGCGAGGGCGGCCAGCTGCCCGGCCACAAGGTCGACGCCAAGATCGCCAAGGTTCGGCACTCGACCCCGGGCGTCGGCCTGATCTCGCCGCCGCCGCACCACGACATCTACTCGATCGAGGATCTGGCCCAGCTGATCTTCGATCTTAAGAACGTCAACCCGGCGGCCGAGGTCTCGGTCAAGCTGGTGGCGGAGGTCGGCGTCGGCACGGTGGCGGCCGGCGTCGCCAAGGCGCGCGCCGACCACATCACGATCTCGGGCTTCGACGGCGGCACCGGTGCGGCGCCGCTGACCTCGATCAAGCATGCCGGTGGGCCGTGGGAGATCGGGCTGGCCGAGACCCAGCAGACGCTGGTGCTCAACCACCTGCGCGGCCGGGTCGCGCTCCAGGCCGACGGCGGCATCCGCACCGGCCGGGACGTGCTGATCGCGGCGCTTCTCGGCGCCGACCAGTTCGGCTTCTCGACCGCGCCGCTGATCGCGGCCGGCTGCATCATGATGCGCAAGTGCCACCTCAACACCTGCCCGGTCGGCGTCGCGACGCAGGATCCGGTGCTGCGCAAGCGCTTCAAGGGCACCCCTGAGCACGTCATCAACTACTTCTTCTTCGTCGCGGAAGAGGTGCGCGAGCTGATGGCGTCCCTCGGCGTCACCAAGCTCGACGAGCTGATCGGGCGCTCGGAATACCTCGACAAGCTCGCGGCGATCTCGCACTGGAAGGCCAAGGGCCTCGACTTCACCCGGCTGTTCCACAAGCCGGACGTGCCGGAGACGGTGGCGCTCCGCCACGTCGAGACCCAGAAGCACCCGATCGACCAAGTCCTCGACCGGCGGCTCATCGCAGCCGTCGGCGACGCGATCGAGACCGGCGTGGCGGTGACCGTCGAGGACACGATCCGCAACTCCGACCGGGCGGCGGGCGCGATGCTCTCGGGCGCCGTCGCCAAGGCGCACGGCCACGAGGGGCTGCCGGACGACACCCTGACGGTGAAGCTCACCGGCACCGCCGGCCAGAGCTTCGGCGCGTGGCTCGCCGCCGGCGTGACGCTCAGCCTGACCGGCCACGCCAACGACTATGTCGGCAAGGGCCTGTCGGGCGGCAAGCTGATCATCCGGCCCTCGGACGCGCTCGGCTCGCCGTCGGACCGCACCATCATGGTCGGCAACACGGTGCTCTACGGCGCCATCGCCGGCGAGGCCTACATCCGGGGTTCGGCGGGCGAGCGCTTCGCCGTGCGCAACTCGGGCGCCATCGCGGTGGTCGAGGGCATGGGCGACCATGGCTGCGAGTACATGACCGGCGGCGTCGTCGTGTCGATCGGCGAGACCGGGCGCAACTTCGCGGCCGGCATGTCGGGTGGCATCGCCTACGTGCTGGACGAGGACGGGTCCTTCGCCAAGCGCTGCAACCTGTCGATGGTCGATCTCGAGCCCGTCGAGGAGGAGGACGAGTTCATGCGCCGCTTCCACCAGGACGGCGACCTCGAGACCAAGGGGCGCATCGACATCCTGGCCGACATGTCCGGCCATGACGAGGAGCGGCTCGTCGGCCTCATCAACAACCACCTGAAGTACACCGGCTCGGTGCGCGCCAAGGCGATCATCGACAACTGGGACACCTACCGCACCAAGTTCGTGAAGGTGATGCCGGTCGAGTACCGGCGGGCGCTTCGCGAAATGGAGCGGGCCCGGATGCCGGTGGCTGCGGAGTAATCCGGGGGGTCAAAGGGCGGCGCGGCGAGTGAACCCTCCCCCCTCTGCGGGGGAGGGTGCTCCGCGGAGCGGGGCGGGAGAGGGGACGCCGCTTCCGGAAAGGTCGCGAGCGTCATGACGGGCGGTCCCTGGATCACCGTCGCGCTGCCCCTCTCCCGGCCCCTGCTGACGCAGGGACCACCCTCCCCCGCAGAGGGGGGGAGGGTTGGGTGGAGCCTTAGGATCGACGATCGGGACGAAGGAGGGACCGCGGTGCAGATCTACGGCGACCTGATGTCGGGCAACTGCCTCAAGGTGATCTACGTCGCCGAAGCCCTCGGCCTTCCGTACACCTTCGTGCCCATCGACATCATGAAGGGTGAGAGCCGCACCCCCGACTACCTCGCCCGCTTCCCCATGGGCCAGGTGCCCGCCGTCGCGTTCCCGGACGGCCGGACGCTCGCCCAGTCGAACGCGATCATCCGCCATCTCGCCCGTGGCAGCGCGTTGCTGCCGGACGACCCCTGGACCCAGGCTAGAATCGACGAGTGGCTGTTCTGGGAGCAGTACAGCCACGAGCCGACCATCGCGGTCTGCCGCTTCCACATGCGCTACCGCGGCGAACCGGCCGAGACCCGCGACCCGAAGAAGGTGGCGGGCGGCGAGGCCGCCCTCGACCTGATGGAGCGACACTTGACCACTGCGCGGTGGTTCGTCGGCGACGCCGTCAGCATCGCGGATGTCGCACTCTTCGCCTATACGCAATTCGCCGACGAGGGCGGATTCGATCTCTCGGCCCGGCCCGCCATCCGGGCCTGGCTCACCCGTTGCGGGGAGGCGCTCCCCACATCCGCCACCGTCGCCGGGGTCGCCTAAGACCCGCCGCCGGCCCGATCACTTCACGAACTGAGCACTCCACCGATGGGCAAGGTCACAGGCTTCCTCGAATTCGACCGGCAGGAGCAGAAGTATCAGCTCGCGGCCGACCGCGTGCGCCACTTCCTCGAATTCACCCTGCCGCTCGACGAGCACGACCTGAAGAAGCAGGCGGCGCGCTGCATGGATTGCGGCATCCCGTTCTGCCACGGCCCGACCGGCTGCCCGGTCCACAACCAGATCCCGGACTGGAACGACCTCGTCTTCAACGCGGATTGGGAGGAGGCGGCGCGCAACCTGCACTCCACCAACAACTTTCCGGAGTTCACCGGACGCATCTGCCCGGCGCCGTGCGAGGAGGCCTGCACCCTCAACCTCGAGAACCAGCCGGTGGCGATCAAGACCATCGAGCAGGCGATCGCCGACAAGGCCTGGAGCATGGGCTGGGTCGTGCCGGAGCCGGCCGAGGCGAAGACCGGCAAGAGTGTGGCGGTGATCGGCTCGGGTCCGGCCGGCATGGCTGCGGCCCAGCAGCTCGCCCGCGTCGGCCACGACGTCCACGTCTTCGAGCGCGAGCCGAAGGCCGGGGGGCTCCTCCGCTACGGCATTCCCGACTTCAAGATGGAGAAGCGCCACATCGACCGCCGGGTGCGGCAGATGGAGGCCGAGGGCGTGCAGTTCCATTACGGCGTCAATGTCGGCGTCGACCGCTCCTTCGCCAGCCTGCACAACGAGTTCGACGCCGTGCTGTTCGCCGGCGGCGCCGAGGCCCCGCGCGACCCCGGCCTGCCCGGGCAGGAGCTCGAGGGCGTGCATTTCGCCATGCCCTACCTCGTCCAATCGAACCGCCGCGTCGGCCACGAGCCCGCGACGCCAGAGACCCCGATCCTCGCCGCCGGCAAGAACGTGGTGGTGATCGGCGGCGGCGACACGGCGTCCGACTGCGTCGGCACCGCCTTCCGCCAGGGCGCCCTCTCGGTCACCCAGCTCGACATCCGCCCGCGCCCGCCGGAGCGCGAGGACAAGCTGACCGTGTGGCCCTACTGGGCGACCAAGATGCGCACCTCGTCGAGCCAAGCGGAGGGCGCCGAGCGCGAGTTCCAGGCCGCGACCCTGCGCATCGAGGGCAAGAAGGGCAAGGTGAAGGGCGTGGTCTGCGCCCGCGTCGACGAGTCCCGCAAGCCGATCGCCGGTTCCGAGTTCCTGCTGCCGGCCGACCTCGTCTTCATGGCGATCGGCTTCGCGGGCCCGGTGGCCAAGGGGCTCCTTGAGGAATCCGGCGTCGCCCGCGACAAGCGCGGCAACGTGCTCGCCGACGACAGCCAGTATCGCACCTCGACCGACAAGGTCTGGGTGGCGGGCGACATGCGCCGCGGCCAGTCCCTGGTGGTCTGGGCGATCCGCGAGGGCCGGCAGGCCGCCCGCTCCATCGACGAGGCGCTGATGGGCGCGACGACCCTGCCGCTCTGAGGCGGCGAGAGCCCACAGAGTGTCGTGACCGATCGACAGGACCCGCTCCGGACTGGAGCGGGTCCTGTTTGCGTTCGGGGGATCTCGACCGCGTCGCAACCGCCCCGGAGCGTCATCCCGAGGCCGGGACGCGGAGCCCAGGATGACGAGGAGAGCGGTAGAGCCGCAGGTGGCACTCCGCGCAGTGACGACAGGGGATTAGATCTATTCCAATTCGCAGAATGCCGACCGAGTTATCCACCGGCCTGACGCAGCATCCGCCCCCGCGATAGATGCGCTGACGCAACACCGGAACCGATAGCGACCGGGCCTGGAACGGTTCAAATGCTTGCACGGACGAAGCGATTGATTGCCAAGTTCGGCGCGATTACCCGCGGGTGAGACGTATCTTCCGCCCGAGGTTCCCGTGCGCTCTACCCCTCGCCCCGCGAAACGGCGCCGCTCGCCGCTGCTCCTCGCCCTGCTCGCGGGCGCGGCGCCGGGCCTCGCGATCGGTGGGGCCGGGGCCCAGGACTCCGGCGAGATCGCCCTCGACACCATCACGGTCGCCGGCCCGTCGCAGAGCCCGGGCGTCCCGGCCTTCACCGAGACCGCTTACGGCCCGGTCCAGGGCTACCGCGCGACCCGCAGCGCCACCGCAACCAAGACCGACACGCCGCTGCGCGACATCCCCCAGACCGTCAACGTCGTCCCGCGCGAAGTCCTGGTCGACCGCGCGGAGACGCGGCTCACCGACGCCCTGTTCAACGTCAGCAACGTGCAGCCCGGCGGCACCATCCAGGGCCGCAGCGACACCTTCATCATCCGCGGCTTCCGGACTCAGACCTACGCCATAGACGGCGTGTTCATGAACCAGGCCAGCAACTTCTACCCCGTCCAGCGCGACCTCGCCGATGTCGAGCGGATCGAGGTGCTGAAGGGCCCGGCCTCGGTTCTCTACGGGCGCGGCGATCCGGGCGGCGTCATCAACATCGTCACCCGCCAGCCGAGCTTGGTGCCCACCGCCGATGCCAGCATCCAGGGCGGCAGCTTCGGCTTCCGGCGGGTCCAGGGTTCGGCCTCCGGCCCGGTGCCCGGCGCCGACGGGGTGGCGGCCCGCCTGAGCTTCGGAACGCAGGTCGACCCGACCTTCCGCGACCTTGCCGGTCGCGACAATTCCCGCTTCTTCATCGCCCCGTCGCTGACCTGGAACCCGAGTCCGGACACACGGGTCTCGTTCATCGGCGAGTTCACCCGACAGGACACGGTCTACGACGAGGGCCTGATCGCCCGGAACGGCCGTGTGCCGCTCGACAACATCTCGCGCTACTACGGCGAGCCGTTCTCGCGCTACAACGCCAACGCGAATTTCGGCACGCTGAAAGTCGAGCACGACTTCAACGAGCACCTCATGCTGCGCCAGGTGCTCAACGCCCAGAGCGGCAGCTTCGACGCCATCGCCTCCCGCGCCACCGGCGTCTCGGCCAACGGGCTGACGGTCCAGCGCCGCACCACTGCCGCCACCTCGACCTATGCCGCCGTCGATAGCCAGACGGAACTCGTGGCGAAGTTCGACTTCCTGGGCCTGCGCCACACCGCGCTCCTCGGCGTCGAGTATTTCAACGGCTACCGGCGGGCGGTCACCACGCAGGGCGCGCTCGCCTCGGTGAGCTTCCTCAATCCCGTCGCCGGCCTCGCGCTGCCGGGCGCGCTCTCGCTCCAGAGCGACCTGAAGCAGAAGAACGAGCTGACCGGGCTCTACGCCCAGGACCAGATCGACCTCGGCTACGGCCTGCAGCTCCTGCTCGGCGTGCGCTACGACACCGGCACGCAGTTCTACTTCAGCCGCACGCCGACCTCGCGCACGATCCCGCCGGACCAGGAGCTGTCGGGCGTGTCGCCGCGGGTCGGCCTGATCTATCGGGTGGCCGAGCCGCTGGCGCTCTACGCGAGCTACACGACCTCGTTCAAGCCGCAGACGGCGAACGTGTTCAACGCCGTCAACCCGGCGCCCGAGACCGGCGAGCAGATCGAGGTCGGCACCCGGTTCGACTTCACGCCCGACCTCAGCCTGACCGCCTCGGTGTTCGACATCACCCGCAACAACGTCGCGGCCAACGATCCGGTCAATACCGGCTTCTCGATCATCACCGGCCAGCAGCGCTCGAAGGGCGTCGAGGCCGATCTCGCCGGCACGATCCTGCCGGGCTGGAAGATCATCGGCGGCGTCGGCTACACCGATGCCCGGGTGACGCGCGACAGCACCATCCCGGTCGGCAACCGGCTGGAGGCGGCGCCTTTGTTCAGCGGCAGCTTCTGGACCACCTATCAGGTCCAGGAGGGTGCCTGGCGCGGCCTCGGGCTCGGCGTCGGCGTGACCTATGTCGGCTCGCGCTTCGGCGACATCTCCAACACCTACAAGGTCGGCGCCTATACCCGCGTCGACGCGGCGGTGTTCTACGACCTCAACGAGCATGCCCGGTTCTCGCTGAACCTGAAGAACCTGACCGACGCGCGCTACATCGAGCAGCCGTTCAACCAGTTCAACAATCTGCCGGGGGCGCCGTTCTCGGTGCTGGCGACGCTCACGGCCCGGATGTAGCGCTCATGCGACTTCCGACTGAGACCAGCGGCCCGAGATCGACTCGACGCGTTCTCTGGAATGTTCGATGCCGAGCCCGGAAGTCCGGAACCCTGGGCCCGGCGATATGCGAGTACGGAACCAAGGGGCGTTTCCAACGGCCTCTGGTGTCAATTGCATGCCGGAGTCCCGGTCCCTTGCGGACGATACGAAGATAGTCCCGAGCCTACCTTTGCCGTGACAGCCTCCGATCTTCTCCTCTCCCCGCCCGCGCAGGGCTTTTGACGGGAAGTCCCTTCTAGGATCAAGCGCACTTCCCCCGAACGCGAGAGGGAAGATGCGCCATTTCCTTGCCTCGGACAGCCCTGCCGCCCGCGGGAAGAGGAGAAGCCAGGGCTCGCTCCCCTCCCCGAACAACCCCATGCCGCGGGCGGCGTCACACCGCCCCCTCCTCCCCCGGCGGCGTGACCCGCGGGCGCTCGTGGTAGAGCAGGTACAGCCCCGAAGCCGCGACCACCGCGCCGCCGATCACGGTCCAGTGGTCCGGCAGGTGGCCGAAGATCAGGAAGCCGAGGAGCACCGCCCAGAGCAGGTGGGCATAGGCGAAGGGCGCGAGCGTCGAGGCCGGCGCCCGGCGGTGCGCCAGGATCAGCAGCCAGTGCCCGAGCGCGCCGAAGAAGCCGACCGACAGGATGCCGAACCATGTCGAGGGCTCGGCCGGCGTCTCCCACAGGAAGGGCAGGAACGGCGCCGTCAGCACCGAGCCGACGAGGCCGGTATAGAACATCGTGGTCTCGGGCGGATCGTGGGCCGCGAGCATCCGCGTCACCACGATGTAGACCCCGTTGACGAGGGCGGTGACCACCGCGAGCAACGCCGCCGGGTGCATCCCCGAGACGCCCGGGCGGCTCACCACCAGCACGCCCGAGAAGCCGACCAGCACCGCGACCGCCCGCCGCCAGCCGACCCGCTCGCCGAGAAGCGGCCCGGCGATCAGCGCCACCACCAGGGGCGAGGCGAAGGTGATCGAGGTCACTTGCGCCAGCGGCAGGTAGCGGAGCGCCACGAACGAGCACATCGTCGCCGTCACCAGGCACAGGGAGCGCAAGACCTGGAGCCCGGGCTTTCGCGTGCGCATCAGCCCGACGATGTCGCGTCGCGCGGCGAGGAAGGCGGCCACGATCACGAAGCTGACGAGGTAGCGCACGGCGACGATCAGCATCGGGCTCATCGTCCCGCTCAGGAACTTCGCCGAGGCGTCGATGGAGGCGAAGCCCGCCACCGCGCTCACCATCAGGGCGATACCGGTCAGGGTCTCCCGCTGGCCCGTCTCCCGCAGGCCCGTCTTCCGGAGGCCGTTTCCGCCGCGCATGCCCCGCCTCCCCGTTTGCGTCGCCGAGTCTTGACTTAGAGCGGAACTCCGTTCAAATCCAGAACCGCGTTCCAGATTTGCGGGCGCGAGACTCGAGCACGACAGATGGCCGGCTCCCTGCTGCGGCGCGCCCTGGACCTGGTGGAACTCCTCGCGAACCATCCGCGCGGGCTGCCGCTCCAGACCATCGCCGAGACGCTCGATATCCCGAAGAGTGGCGCGCACCGGTTGCTCGCCGAACTCGCCGAGCATTCTTACGTCGTGCAGGACGGCGAGACCGGCCGCTACCTCCTCACCACCAAGTTCGCGACGCTCGGCCTCAAGCATCTCTCGCGCACCGGCGTGGTCGACGTGGCGCAATCGGTGCTCAACCGGCTGGCGGAGATCAGCGGCGAGCTGGCGCGGCTCGCGGTCGTCGATTACCCGCGCCTCGTCTGGGTGGCGAAGGCGCAGGGTGCGCGCACGGGCCTGCGCTACGACGGCGACATGGGCACCGAGGCGCGGCTCTCCACGAGTTCCACCGGCATCGCGTGGCTGGCGAGCCTCAGCGACGAGGAGGCCCTGAGCCTCGTGATGCGCCAGGGCCTCGGCACGCCGGAGGAATGCGGCCCCAACGCGCCGCGCACGGTCGCCGGCCTGATGGCGCTGGTGAACGAGGCCCGCGCCCGCGGGTACGCCTGGGTGCAGGACACCAACACGCCGGGCGCCGCCGCGATGGCGGCCAACATCGTCCATCCGCAGACCGGCCGGGCGATCGGCAACCTCAGCGTCGCCGGCCCGAGCCTGCGTCTCGGTGAGGCGCAGCGCGACGCCATCGCGCCGGAGCTGCTGGCGGCGGCCGCCGACCTGTCCTCGGTCGGCGCCTTCTCCGAATATCTCGGGGCGCTCGGCGGCCGGTCCAAGGTCACGTCCGCATGACACCCTGAGACGACACCCCGACATGGCTCGGCCCCCGGGGCGGTGGTAAATCCCGCGGGCGCGTCGAACGACCGGGCCATCGAGACCCGACCGAGGATCACCCCTCGCACGACCCGCCTCCGCCAAGGAGCGCACAGGAGGAAACGATGAGCCACGCCGACAGCGAGTTCCTGCAGAGGGACCGCTCGATCCATCCGCCGGCCTTCACGCCGGACTACAAGACCAGCGTGCTGCGCTCGCCGCGTCGCGCCATGCTGTCGCTGCAATCCTCCCTGTCGGAGGTGACCGGCCCGGCCTTCGGCCATTCGGAGCTCGGCCCGCTCGACAACGACCTGATCCTCAACTACGCCCGCGAGGGCGAGCCGATCGGCGAGCGGATCTTCGTCCACGGCCATGTCCGCGACGAGAACGGCCGCGGCATCCCCCACACCCTGGTCGAGTTCTGGCAGGCCAATGCGGGCGGGCGCTACCGCCACCGCAACGACCGCTACCTCGCGCCGATCGACCCGAATTTCGGCGGCTGCGGCCGGACGATCACCGACGAGCACGGCTTCTACTACTTCCGCACGATCAAGCCCGGGCCCTATCCCTGGCGCAACAACCTCAATTCCTGGCGCCCGGCCCATATCCACTTCTCGGTGTTCGGCACCGGCTTCGCCCAGCGCCTGATCACCCAGATGTATTTCGAGGGCGACCCGCTGATCTGGCGCGACCCGATGGTGCTCGGGATTCCCGACCGCTCGGCCGCCGAGCGGCTGATCGCCCCCCTCGACCTCGGGGCCGCGGTGCCCCTCGACATGCTCGCCTACAAGTTCGACATCGTGCTGCGCGGCCGCCAGCAGACGCTGTTCGAGAACAAGCTTCAGGGGAACTGACGATGGTCCAGCCGCTTCCCGTCCGTCTCCAGGAGACGCCGTCCCAGACCGCGGGTCCCTACGTCCATATCGGGCTGATCCCGCACCAGGCCGGCTTCGACATCTTCGAGACCAACTTCTCCAACGTGCTGACCGGCCCCGACACCAAGGGCGAGCGCATCCGCATCGAGGGCCGGGTCTTCGACGGTGCCGGTTCGCTGGTGCGCGACGCCTTCATCGAGATATGGCAGGCCAATGCGGCGGGCCGCTACAACCACCCGGCCGACCGCCAGGAGGGCAAGCCCCTCGACGAGACGTTCCGAGGCTGGGGCCGTACCGGCTCGGACTTCGACACGGGCGTGTGGCACTTCGAGACGGTCAAGCCCGGCCCGGTCGACGGCCGGAAGGGCCATCGGTCGATGGCGCCGCACATCAACCTCTGGATCGCCGCCCGCGGCATCAATATCGGCCTCCAGACCCGGCTCTACTTCGCCGACGAGACCGCGGCGAATGCCGACGACCCGGTGCTGAACCTCGTCGAGCGCGGTCCCCTGCGCGACAGTCTGCTGGCGAAGCGCGAGGAACGGGACGGCAAGGTCGTCTACGTCTTCGATATCTACCTGCAGGGGCCGAACGAGACCGTCTTCTTCGACGTGTAAGGCAACGCCCTCTCAAACGCGAAGAACCAAGTCGCCACCGATATTGAAGCCCTCCGCGTCATCCCGGGGCCGCGCAGCGGAGCCCGGGATCCAGAACTGCAGGTGGTGCCGAAGCGAGCGGATCGCGTTCCGCGAACGTTTCGAAGACCTGAGGTTCTGGATTCCGGGCTCCGCTTTCGCGGCCCCGGAATGACCCGGAGGGTGGATTATCCCGGTCAGCACAACCAGCATCATTGAGGAGACCACCATGAACCCCGTCGTCATCGCCGTCGCGATCACCGGCTCGGTGCCGCGCAAGAAGGACAACCCGGCGTTGCCCACCACCGTCGCCGAGCAGATCGAGTCGACGCACCAGGCCTTCGAGGCCGGCGCCACCCTCGTCCACATCCACGTCCGCAACGACGACGAGTCGCCCTCCTCCGACCCCGACAAGTTCGCGGCGGTGCAGGAGGGCGTGCGCAAGCACTGCCCCGGCATGATCGTGCAGTTCTCGACCGGCGGCCGCGGCCGCGATCCGAGCGCGCGCGGCCTCTCGCTGGTGCACCGCCCGGACATGGCCTCGCTCTCGACCGGCTCGGTCAACTTCCCGAGCATCGTCTACGAGAACCACGCGACCCTGGTGAACGACCTCGCCGGCTCGATGCACAAGCACGGCATCCGGCCCGAGATCGAGATCTTCGACCTCTCGCACATCCACGGCGCCAAGCGGCTGATCGAGGAGGGGCTGATGGACGCCCATCCCCACGTGCAGTTCGTGATGGGCGTGAAGAACGCGATGCCGGCCGACGAGCACCTGCTCGACATCCTGCTCGCCGAGACCCGCCGGGTGATCCCGGGCGCGACCTGGACCGCCGCCGGCATCGGCCGCGAGCAGGCCCGCGTGATGGGCTGGGCGCTGGCCCGCGGGGCCGACGCGGTGCGCACGGGCCTCGAGGACAACGTCCGGGTGACCAAGGACCGGCTGGCGGCGAGCAACGCCGAGCTGGTCTCGCTCGCCGCCGAGATGGTGACGCGGAACAACCGCAAGGTCGCGACCCCGGCGGAGGCGCGCGCGCTGCTCCACCTCAAGCCCGCGGCCTGATCCGATGACGCTCTCGGCCCTCGACTCCGCCCTGCTCGGGCCCCTCTTCGCCACGGACGCCATGCGCGCCGTCTTCGCCGACGAGGCCCGGGTGGCGGCGATGCTGCGGGCCGAGGCGGCCCTCGCCCGGGCGCAAGCGGAGGCCGGGCTCGTGCCGGCCGCCCTCAGCTCCGCCATCGAGGCGGTCAAGTCGACCGCCCTCGATCCGGCGGCCCTCGGCCGACGCACCGCCGTGTCGGGCGTGCCGGTGATCCCGTTCGTCAAGGCGGTGCAGGGCGCGCTGCCGCCGGAACTCGAGCCCGCCTTCCACAAGGCGACCACCACCCAGGACATCGCCGACACCGCCCTGGTGCTCCAGGTCCACGACGCCCTCGACCTCGTCGCCGCCGACCTGAAGGCGATCCTCGACGGGCTCTCCGGCCTCGCCCGCCAGCATCGCGAGACGCCCTGCGTCGGGCGCACCTACGGCCAGCACGCGGCACCCGTCACCTTCGGCTTCAAGGCGGCGATCTGGGCGCTCGGCATCGCCGAGGTGGCCGCGCTCCTGCCCTCCTTACGCGACCGGGTGCTCACCGCCTCCCTCGGCGGCCCAGTCGGCACGCTGGCCGGCCTCGGCGAGGCGGCGGAGGCGGTCGGCGACGGCTTCGCCGCCGCGCTCGGTCTGCATCCGGACCTCGCGCCCTGGCACACGCGGCGCGCCCGCATCGCCGAGACCGGCTCGTGGCTTACCCTGCTGATGGGGGCGCTCGCCAAGTTCGCCACCGACGTCGCGCATCTGGCCACCACCGAGGTCGGTGAGGTGGCCGAGCCCTACGTGCCGGGCCGCGGCGGCTCCTCGGCCATGCCGCACAAGCGCAACCCCGTCTCCTCGACGGTGATTCTTTCGGCCTTCGGCGCCGCCAAGGGCACGAGCCTGACCCTCCTCGACGGGATGGCGGCGGCCCACGAGCGCCCGGCCGGCGCCTGGCACGCCGAGTGGCACGCCCTGCCGACCCTGTTCGGCCTTGCCTCCGGCTCGCTCCGTGAAGCGCGCGGCCTCGCGCAGGGGCTGGTGCCCGACCCGGCGCGGATGCAGCGCAACCTCGACCTCACGCAAGGGCTGCTCTTCGCCGACGCCGCCGCGAGCCGGCTCAGTCCCGTCATCGGCGCGAAGGCCGCCCACGCCCTGGTCGAGGAGGCCGCCGGCGCGGTCCGCGACGGCCAGGGCTCGCTCCGGGAGGTGTTGCGCGCCCGGCCCGAGGCGGCGGGCGCCGACATTGAGCCCGCCTTCGACTTGACCCCCGCCATCCGCGCCGGGGCCCGCACCGCCGACCGGGCGCTGGCGGAGGTCTCGCGCCTCGCCGCCTTCCTGCATTCCGCTTGAACACGAGGTTCCCAATGCCCCAGATCGAGGCCAACGGTACCCTTCTGAACTACGAGCTGTCCGGCCCGAGCGGCGCGCCGGTGGTGGTCTTCTCCAACTCGCTCGGCACCTCGCTGGCGATGTGGGACCCGCTCGTGCCGCACCTGCGCGGCCGCTACCGGGTGCTGCGCTACGACACCCGCGGCCACGGCGCCTCGCAGGTGCGCGACGCCCGCATCGAGGTCGAGGATCTGGCCGAGGACCTGGTCGGCTTGCTCGATGCCCTTGAGATTCCCCGCGCCCACGTGGTCGGGCTGTCCCTCGGCGGCATGACCGGCCAGGCGGCGGCGAGCCGTCATCCGGACCGCGTCATCAGCCTGACCCTGATGGCGACCGCCGCCTTCATGCCGAGCGAGGCGTCGTGGAACGAGCGCGCCGAGCTGGTGCGGGCGAAGGGCACGGCGGCGATCGTCGAGGCGACGATGACCCGCTGGTTCACGCCCGACTTCCCGACCGCCTCCCCCGACGCGGTGGCGCCGGTGCGCCAGCAATTCGTCGACACGGATGCGGCGGGCTACGCGGTCTGCTGCAACGCCATCGGCCGCATGGACCTGCGCCCGGTGCTGAACCGCATCACGTCGCCGACCCTGGTGATCGCCGGGCGCGACGACCCGGCGACGCCGCCGGCCATGGCGCAGGAGATCTGCGACGGCATCCGCCACGCTGAGCTGGTGGTGCTGCCGAACGCCGCCCACCTCCTCTCCGTCGAGCAGCCGGCGGCCACCGCCGCCCACCTCCTCGGCTTCCTCGACCGGCACCGCGAGGCGCCGGACACGGCGACCGGCGCGGTGGCGTTCGAGACGGGGCTCTCGAACCGCAAGAGCGTGCTCGGCGACGCCCACGTGGAGCGCTCGCTCGCCGCGGCGGGCGACTTCGCCGGGCCGTGGCAGGACTTCATCACCCGCACCGCCTGGGGCGAAGTCTGGGGCGATCCGCGCATCCCGTGGAAGACCCGCTCCTTCGTGACGCTGGCCATGATGGTGGCGCTCGGCCGCGAGGAGGAGTTCAAGCTCCATGTCCGCCCGGCCCTGCGCAACGGCGTCACCATTCCCGAGCTGCAGGCGCTGCTGATCCAGACCGCGATCTATGCCGGCGTGCCGGCGGCGAACGGCGCCTTCCGCTGGGCCCGCGAGGTACTCGGCGACGAACTCGCCTGAGCCGATGCGCCGGGGCGGCCGGGATGATAGAGCAAGCTCATCCTGCCGCCCCTAATTGTTAGATCATGGACGCCGTCACGCCCCGCCCCTCCCGCACCAAGGATCCCGAGCGGACCAAGGCCGACATCCTGGCGGTGGCGACCGAGGAATTCGCCGCCTTCGGGCTCAGCGGCGCCCGGGTCGACGCCATCGCGGAGCGCACCCGCACCTCGAAGCGGATGATCTACTATTATTTCGGCGGCAAGGAGGGCCTGTACCTCGCGGTGCTGGAGAAGGCCTACGCCGACATTCGCCAGGTCGAGGCCGACCTCGACCTCGGCAACTTACGCCCCGCGGAGGCGATTCGCCGGCTCGTCGAGTTCACCTTCGAGTACGACGACGCCCATCCGGACTTCATCCGGCTCGTGGCGATCGAGAACATCCATCGGGCCGAGCACCTGTCGGGCTCAGAGACGATCCGCGGGCTCAATCTCGGGGTGATCCAGACCATCACCGACATCATCGCCCGCGGGCAGGCCGACGGGCTGTTTCGTGCCGACGTCGATCCCCTCGACGTGCACCTGATGATCAGCGCGCTCTGCTTCTTCCGGGTCTCGAACCGCCACACCTTCGGGGCGATCTTTTCCGTCGATCTCGACGCGCCCGACCTGCGCGCCCGCCACAAGCGGATGGTCGGCGATGCGGTGATCGGGATGCTGGCGTTGCGCTGATCCTGGCGCTGATCCTGGCGCTGATCCTGGCGCTGACCCGGCCGGGAACCGGATCCGGCGCAGGGCGATTACTCTTCCAAGACTACACGCCATCTTCTGGAGGAGAGCCCGATGACCAGGGGCACCAGCCGCCTCATCCTGCTCGCCGTCCTGGCCGCCTCGCCGGTCGTGGCCCAGGTCACGGACACGCCGCAGCGCAGCCGCGAGCAGACCCCCAACATGCCGCCGCCCCACGAGACCCTGCCCGAGAAGGTCCGTCCGGGCGATGCGGACTCGACCGGCACGGTGCGGCCGACGACGCCGGCACCGGATCCGAAGACCAGCGACGGGGTGTTGCGACCGCAGAAGGGATGAGGAGGGTCTGAAAGACCTTCCGCAGGGCCGCAAGTTTAAACGCGACGCCCTTTCCCGGGCGCATGCAGCGACAGCGGAATGCGACCCGGGATCCAGCACAAGAAGTCGCGAAGCGTCCGTCCCCCTGCAACGTTGCAGAATGCTGAGCCGCTTCGCGGCACTTCTTCTGCTAGATCCCGGATCTCCTTCCGCTGACGCTTCAGTCGTCCGGGAAAGGGGCGTCACGACATCTCGATAAGTTTCAGAACCGCGCCGTCAGAAATACCCGCACGTTCCGCCCCGGCAGCACGATCTCGTCCTTCTTGAACGAGGCCGAGTTGCGGATCACGTCGTTGAGCAGGTTGGTGCCCTGCACGCCCAGCGTCACCTCGCTCCAGCCGGTCACCGCCGGATCGAATGCCTTGGTGTAGCTCACCTCCGCCCGCAGGTTGTCGTAGCCCGGCGTGCGCGTCTCGTAGGGGGCGGTCTCGGTATGGGCGAAGGCGTGGAGCAGGTTCACCCGCGCGTACCAGCCCTCCGCCCGCAGGAAGACGCCGCCGCCGACCCGGTGCGGCGGGATGCGCGGCACATACGTTCCGTCGTCGAAGGTCGCGCGCACGAAGTCGTACTGCGCCTCGATGCCGGCGAAGCCGTTGCCGATGGGGAGAAGATCGAGCTGCGAGCCGATCTCGGCGCCGGCAAAGGTGGCGTTCTGCTGCGAGTAGACGACCTGGGCGAGCTCGTCGTCGCTGCCGCAGCTCGAAAAGTCGTCGCCGCAGCGCAGACCCGTCAAGCGCTTGTAGATGAAGCCGGTATAGCGCGTGTAGTAGCCGGTGGCATCGAGGCGGAACGGGCCGACGGCGCGGCGGATGCTGGCCTCGATGGTGCGGGCGCGCTCCTTCTTCAGGTTCGGATCGCCGATCTCGAAGGTCTCGGTCGCGTCGTGGGGCCCGCGGGAATAGAGCTCGAAGGCAGAGGGCGCGCGCTCGACGTACTGGCCGGTGAGACTCGCGACGAAGCCGTCGGGCAGGTCCTGCAGCACGCCGAAGCTCGCGCTCTTCGGGGCGAAGCGGCGGCGGCGCCCGTAGGCGAGCGGGTCCTCGCCATCCACCGGCACGTAATCGCCCGGAAACAGCGTCGCGGTGCCGGTGGACCGCGCGCCCTCGATCCGGCCGGCCGCCTGGAGGCGCAGGCCCCGCTCCAGGCGCAGCTCCTCGAACAGGTAGACGGCGTTGCTGCGCGAATCGGTCGGCGCGAGCAGGCCGCCGGCCTCGCCCGAGGTGCCGATCAGCCGCCGGTCGGCCTGGAGTCCGAGCGCGCCGGTCAGCGTGCCGAGGCTGGTGAGGACCGGCACGTGCTGGATCTCGAGCCGCCCCTCAGCCTCGCGGCTCTTGAAGGTCGCCTGGATGCCGTCGATCCCGTCGCCGCCGATGCCGATCTCGTTGTGCTTGTAGGTCGAGCCGCCGAGCCAGAACCGGACCGCCTCGATCGGCCCGTCGACCGGGCGGTACTCGCCCTTGGCTTGCAGCTTGTCCTGGGTCGGATCGAGGCGGGTGCGGCTCTGCGCGGCCTCGCCGCCCGGGATCTGGTAGAGCGCGTCGTAGTGGCTGAACGACAGGCCGACGAAGCCGCGATCGAACAGGTACGACATCCCGACCGCGCCGCCCTGGGACTCGTTGGCCGAGTTGCGCTGGATACCGAGCGGCGTCGCGTAACTGTCGGCGGCTGTCTTGAACGCGTCGGCGTGGAAGGCGACCGACTGGCCGGCGGCGTCCACGGTCGCGGCGGCGTTGCGGCCGCTATCGACCGAGGAATAGCCCGTGGTCACCTGCCCGGCGATGCCGTTCGGCGGCACGAGCGTCGGGATGCGGTTGTTCTCCGCCGAGACCACGCCGCCGATCGCCTGGCTGCCGTAGCGCAGGGAGGCCGGGCCGCGGATCACCTCGATGCGGTTGGCGACGAGCGGGTTGATCGGCACGGCGTGATCCTCGCCGAGATCCGAGACGTCGTGGACGCCGATGCCGTTCTCCTGGATCCGCACCCGGCTGGTGTCGAGGCCGCGGATGATCGGCCGGCTCGCCGCCCCCGGGGCGTAGGTCGTGGCGGAGAGGCCGGGCCGGTCGAACAGGGCGTCGCCTAGGGTCCGGGGCTGCTGGCGGACGATGTCCTCCCGGGTCACCACCGTGACCGGCGAGAAGGTGGTCGTGACGACCGGCAGCACCCCGACCGGGAAGGTCCCCGGAACCCCCGCCCCGCCGCCGGACGGCGCCGCCGCGATCGGGCTCGGCGAGGCGACGTCGATTGTGTCGAGGGCGATCTCCTCGGCGCGGGCCGGCCCCGCGAGGGTCACGGCCGCCGCCAGCAGCACCGGACCCGCCCCGAACGATCCTACCTTGCCCATGCCCGCCCCCAACGAATGGTATAACGTTGCATTCACGCGACGCGCGGCGAGCTGGCAAGGGGAGACTCGGCGCATCCCGTATGAGGCGCGCCGAGCGTAACGTTATTACAACACGGGAGAGTATCGGCCCGCGGCGAAATCCGGCGGCCTCAGCGGGCGGCCAGATCCCGCCGAAGGGTCGGCAGCCCGATCCCGGCGGCGTCGAAGCCGCCGTCGACCGCGAGCGTCTGGCCGGTGACGTAGCTCGCCCGCGGGCCGCACAGGTAGACGATGGCGTCGGCGATCTCGCGCTCCAGGCCGTAGCGGTTGAGCGGCACGGCGTCGTGGTAATCGGCGCGGATCGCCGGGCTGTGGACCTCCTTCGCCATCGCGGTATCGACCGGGCCCGGCGCCACGGCGTTGACCCGGATGTTCAGGTGGGCGAGCTCGACCGCCTGCTGCTTGGTCAAGTGCTTGAGCGCGGCCTTGCTGGTGCCGTAGGCGACCCGCAGGGTCGAGGCGCGCTGGCCGGAGATCGACGTGATGTTGACGACCGCCCCGCCGCCGCCCCGCGCCATCACGGGAGCCGCCTGCTGCACGCACAGGAACGGGCCGGTGAGGTTGACGGCGAGCACCCGGGCCCATTCGGCGGGGCTGGTGTCGAGGAGCGGCTTGAACACCGCGGTGCCGGCATTGTTGACGAGGGCGTCGAGCCGGCCGAACCGGGCCTCGACGGCGGCGACCGCCGCCGCCACGGCCTCCGGGTCGGCGACGTCGGCGGTGAGCGCCAGGGTGGCGTCGGGCCGGCCGAGCGCGGCCACGGCCTTCTCCTGTGCCGCGCCGTCGATGTCGAGGAGCGCGACCCGCCAGCCCTCTTCGAGGAAAAGCTGCGCCGTCGCCAGACCGATGCCCCGCGCCGCGCCGGTGACCAGCGCGACCTTGCTCTCGTCCGCCATCATGGATCCTCCCGTCATTGTGCCCCGTGCATCGCGGCAGGGGTCCAGAAGGTCAAGGTCCGAGGAGGTCAAGCCGGATCGGCGCCCGGGGCGTTGCGGGCCATGAAGCTCTGCGCCGAGCCGGCGGCGGGATCGACGAAGATCACGTCGGCCGGCGCGCGCCGGGGCGTGTCGACGGAGAGGAAGACCACCGGCTCCTCCAGGAGCTGCGGCAGGGCATGGACCACGCCGCGCTCGAAGAACAGGAGCTGGCCCGGGCCGAACTCCGCCTCGTCGGAGGCATCGCCGATCCAGAACGTGCCGCGGCCGGAGAGCACGTAGAGGTACTCGTCGCAGCCCGCGTGGTAATGGGCCGGCGTCGGGCGGTAGACGCGAAAGACCCGGGCGCTCGCCGCCGGCCGGTCGGTCAGGTAGGTGTCGACGAGCATCGTGGTGGCGCTTCCCGGCAGGGCGGCGGCGATCGCCCCGATGTCGAAGCGGCCCCGCTCCCGCGCCGGATTTTCGGTCTCGGCCATCGTTCTCCCTCCCGGTTCGTTCGCGTCAACCGTCCAAGCTAGCGCGGTCCGCACCCCGGCGGGAGGGGGCTCGACGCCAGGTCCGTGTGCATCGGTCGCGGACGATTTTCCGTTGCGCATTAATCCCGGATCTTGACGGAGCACCGGTGCCGGCTACCCTCATGGGCAATTCGCCGCCAAAAGGCGAAGCTGATCATAGAGGAGGAGAGTGGATGTCAGCATCCATGTCGCGCCTTGACGCCGAGGCGGCAACGCCATGCCGCTAAAGAGGCGCGCCTTTGACTGGATGAACGGCGCGGCCGTTGCCTTGTGTCTAGGCTGTGTCCCGGCCATCGCCGGCGACATCGACGTCGTGCACGCCTCCGTCGCCCCCACCGAGAAGGTCGGGTCGGACATCCCCCTCCATCTGACGGTGATGAACCGCGCCGCGGAAGCCGATTCCCTCGTGCGCTTCCGCTGCCCCTTCGCGAATTTCAGCGAGCGCGTGACGGTCGACAAGGGCGGCGAGGGGCCGCCCTCGAAGCGCCCGGTCCAGACCATCGCCGTCAAGGCATCGGGCGAGACCGCGCTGACCCCGGAGGGCATGCACGTGATGCTGCTCCAGACCCGCCAGCCCCTGGCCGCGGGCGAGCGCTTCACCTGCTCGGCGAGCTTCCGCAAGGCCGGTTCCGTCGAGGTGCCGGTGGAGGTCCGCGCCGGCCCCTGAGACCAAGGCCGCGAGTAGGCACAGTTTCCTAACACGCCCGGCCGCGAGACGGCCCGCGCCGAGGCGAGGACAGACCAAAAGGCCGCCAGGAGGAAACCCCATGACGACGTCCCGTACGGCGCGGCGCATCCTCGCCGCGACCTCGCTCGCCGCCCTCGCGGCCACCACCCTGCCCCTCTCCCCGGCGCTCGCGGCCGAGGGCGGCGTCACGCAGGAGCGCCTGCTGAACGCCGACAAGGAGGAGGGCAACTGGATCCAGCACCACAAGAATTTCGCCGGACACCGCTACTCGACGCTGACCCAGATCAACAAGGACAACGTCAAGAACCTGAAGGTCGCCTGGACGCTGCATCTCGGCGGCATCGAGGGCGGCGGCATCTGGAGCCATGGCGGACTCGAGGGCACGCCGATCGTCGAGAACGGCATGATGTTCGTCACCGACGGGTGGGGCTCGGTCTACAAGATCGACACCCGCGGCGGCGAGGGCAAGCTCCTCTGGAAGATGGACCCCAAGACCGACCGGGAATGGGCCGGCGCGGTCGCCTGCTGCGGCGTCAACAACCGTGGCGTCGCGCTCTGGGGCGACCTCGTGGTCAGCCACACCCTCGACGGGCGCCTGATCGCCACCAACAAGGAGACCGGCCAGGTCGCCTGGCAGCGCCAGGTCGCCGATCCGGACAAGGGCGAGACGATCACCGGCGCGCCGCTGATCGTGAAGGGCATGGCGATCTCGGGCGTCGGCGGCGCCGAGTACGGCATCCGCGGCTGGATCGCCGCCACCGACCTGAAGACCGAGAAGGAGGTCTGGCGCACCCACACCATCCCGGGCAAGGGCGAGCCGGGCTACGAGACCTGGAAGGGCAACAACAACGCGGCCGTCAGCGGCGGCGGCTCGACCTGGGTCACCGGCACCTACGACCCCGACACCGACACGATCGTGTGGGGCGTCGGCAATCCGGGCCCGGACTGGGACAACGCCTACCGCCCGGGCGACAACCTCTACACCGACTCGACGCTCGGCCTCGACGCCAAGACCGGCAAGATCAAGTGGCACTTCCAGCACACGCCGAACGATCCCTACGATTATGACAGCGTGTCGGAGAACCTCCTGGTCGATGTCGGCGGGCGCAAGCTCGCGATCGAGGCCGACCGCAACGGCTTCGGCTACGCCGTCGACCGCACCACCGGCCAGTTCGTCTGGGCGACGCCTTTCGTCAAGAAGGTGACCTGGACCAAGGGCATCAACCCCGATACCGGCAAGCCGTTCGAGTACGATCCGAACAAGGACGTGCAGCGCTACAACCCGGCGGCGACGCCGAGCGCCGAGAACAAGAACGCCGATTTCTGCCCGGGCAACATGGGCGGCAAGAACTGGCCGCCGACCGCCTACAACCCGAACCTGCAATACTGGTACATCCCGGTCATCGAGAGCTGCAACCGCGTCACCCACGAGGCGATGACGCAGGCCAACCTGAAGCCGCGGGAGTTCTTCACCGGCGGCGGACCGAGCCAGCCGTTCCGGATCACCGGCAGCGTGACGGCGATCGACGTGAAGACCGGCAAGGTCGCCGGCAAGCACGAGACCCAGTTCCCGCTGCTCGGCGGCATGCTGGCGACGCCGGACCTCGTCTTCACCGGCGAGCCCTCGGGCGGCGTGATGGCCCTCGACGCCAAGACCCTCGACAAGATGTGGGAGTTCCGCACCGGCGGCGGCGTCAATGCGCCCCCGATGACCTTCACGGTCGACGGCAAGCAGTACCTCGCGATCCTGGTCGGCCTCGGCGGCGCCTGGGACAAGTGGTTCATCGATTCGACCCCGGAGCTGAAGAACATCCAGACCGGCTCGATGCTCTACGTCTTCGCGCTCTGACCGGGCGTCCTTGCAAGGCGGGGCGCTCGACGCGCCCCGCCGCTCACGGGGTTCATGCGGATGCGGATGCGTAAAATGGTGTTGCCGGCGCTGGTCGCCGGCCTCGCGCTCGCCTCGGGTGCGGCGTCGCTGAATTCGGCCTGGGCCCAATCGGCCCGGACCGGCGCGGCCGAGGGCGATCTCGCGGTGTTCAAGAAGGCCTGCTCGGGCTGCCACAAGTGGCACGGCGGCGGCGGGGGCGGCTATGGCGGCGAGGCCCTGTCCCTGCGCAAGACGCAGCTCGACAAGGAGCAGGTCGCCGAGGTGGTGCGCTGCGGCCGGCCCGGGACCGGGATGCCCTACCACCTGCGCGGCGCCTACGATTCGGTGAAGTGCTACGATTCGCTCAAGGCCGACATGGGCAGCAGCATGCCGCCCGAAACCGCGGTGTTCCTGCGCCCGGCGGAGATCGACGCGGTCGCCACCTACGTCACCACCCAGCTCAAGGGCAAGGGCGACCCGACGATCGAGGAATGCACCGCCTTCTTCGGTGCGACGTCCCGGGCCTGCGACATCTACCGCAAGAAGGAGGGCTCCGATGCCCCGGCCGTCTCGCATTGAACTTGCGGTTCTCGCCGCTCTCCTCTGCGCCGGGCCGGCGCTCGCCGCCGGCCCCGAGGTCGCGGACCTGCGCGACCTCCGGGTCGGAATGCCGGTCTCGGAGATCGCCGCCCACGGCTACGGCGACCTCGCCTGCCGCGAGGGCCCGCCCCGTACGCTGGCGGCCTGGAGCGACTGGCGCGCCTGCCCGGCGGACGCCTCGGGACGCCACGCCATCGGCTTCGTCTACGCCGACGACACCACCCGCAACGGCACCCGGGTCGCCGGGCACCCGGCCCGGCTGACCTTGCTCGTCGGCGACGACGCCCGGATCGCCGGGCTGGTGATCGAGACCGACGATCAGGTGCCGCTCTACCTGCGCAAGAAGGGTCACCTCCTCGGCATCCAGGCCCGCGGCCACTGGGGCGAGGACGGCTGGGCCTGCGCCGAGGGCAAGCCCGCCGGCGACGAGACGCCGCTCGGCGAGACCTTCGTCAAGGAGGAGTGCCGCAAGAGCCTCGGGGGCAAGAGCGTGACGGTGACCCGCGACCTCTACGGCCATCAGGGCGCCGACCCGCGCGCCTTCATCAGCCGCACGAAGATCGTGGTGGCGGCGACGAAGTAGGGCCGCCGCCCCGCCTGGCATCACGCCGCCCGGATCGTCGCCAGGAACTGCGCCACCTCCCCGCTCAGCTGCTCGCTCCGCCGCGACAGAGCCGCGGCCGAGGCCAGCACCTGGGCGGCGGCGGCGCCGGTCTCCTCCGAGGTCCGGGCGACCGTGCCGATGGTGCCGGTGACCTCGCCGGTGCCGGCGGCGGCCTCGGCGACGTTGCGGACGATCTCCTGCGTCGCCGCCCCCTGCTGCTGCACGGACGCCGCGATCGCGCTCGCCACCCCCGAAATCTCCTCGATCCGCGCCGTGATCCCGTCGATCGCGCCGACCGCCCGCCCGGTCGAGGACTGGATCGCCGAGATCTGGCTCGTGATCTCCTCGGTGGCCCGCGCCGTCTGGCCGGCCAGTTCCTTGACCTCGGCGGCAACCACCGCGAAGCCGCGGCCCGCCGGGCCGGCCCGGGCCGCCTCGATCGTGGCGTTGAGGGCCAGCAGGTTGGTCTGGCTGGCGATCGAGGAGATCAGCGCCACGACGTCGCCGACCCGGGCCGCGGCTCCGCTGAGATCCTGGACCAGCGAGACCGTCTGCGCGGCCTCTGCCGCCGCGACCCGGACGAGATCGGCCGAGCCGTCGACCTGCCGGCTGATCTCGGCGATCGACGAACCGAGTTCTTCGGCCGCCGCCGCGACGGTGTGCACGTTGGCGGCGGTGTGGCCGGCGGTCGCCGCCACCGCGTGGCTGCGGTCGGCCGTGCGGGTGGCCGTGGCCGCCATGGTCTGGGCGCTCGCCTGCATCTCGTCCGCGGCCTGCGCCACGCCGCCGACGACGGCGCTCACCGCCCCCTCGAACTGCTCGGCGATCCGGTGCAGGTCGGCCCGGCGCCGCGCCTCGGCGCCGGCGCGGGTGGTGGACGCCTCCGCCTCGAGCGCCCGGTTGCGGACGAGGCTGTCCTTGAACACCGCGACGGCCCCCGCCATCGCGCCGATCTCGTCGCGGCGCCCGGCGCCCGGGATCGCGACGTCGAGATCGCCGTTTGCGACGCGGCCGATCGCCTGCGCCATGCCGGTGAGGGGTCGGATCACCCGCATGGCCGCGAGGACCAGCACGCCGAGGCCGACCGCGACCGTCGCCGCGAGGGCGGCGAGCGCGAGGGCGAAGCCGCCCTCGGCCTCCGCGCGACGCTCGGTCAGGATGGCGGCGGCCCGGTCGAAGGCGGTGTCGCGCAGGCGCAGGACCGGCGGCCAGATCGGCACCGCCCGCTCGCGGTAGCCCGTCCCGTCGAGCGGGAAGGCGCCGGTGTCGAAATGGGGCAGCAGGTCCTTCTTCAGTTCCGAGAACACCTGGACGTAGCCGCGGCGCATCCCCTGCATGGCGGTCGCCACCGCCTCGCCGGCGGCCGGATCGGCCGCCGCCTTCTCGAGGCCGGCGAGGAGCTGGTCGACGCGGCCCTGGAAGGTCCAGAACTCGACCCGTTGCGCTTGCGTCACCGGCTTGCGGGGCACGACGAGGTTCTGGAGGAAGCCGGCCTGCCGTCCGCCGATGTCGCGCAGGTCGCCGGCCATGCCGGCGACGGCGATCCAGCGGTTGGCCCGGCCGTCGGCCGCGGCGAGGTCGCGCGTCAGCTCGCCGGCCGTAGCGGCGGCCTTGTCGCTGATTTCGGCCATGGCCTTGCCGAGGGCACCCGCCCCGTCGCCGCGCTGCTCCGGCGGCAGGGCGAGCCGGTCCCGCGCCAGCTGGCGGGATGCACCGAAGGCGGCTTCGATCTCCGCGGCCCGCGCCTGGAGCGGGCCCGCCTCCGGCAGGGCCGCGGCACCGGCCTCGACCGCCCGGCGCAGCGCGGCCACGGCCTCGTCCGAGCGGCGGCGCAGGTCGGCGAGCCCGGTATGCCGCGAGGCCTCGTCGAGGGATGCCGCCGGCAGGAGCAGGCCCCACAGCCCGCGCTCCATGTTGACGGATTGCGGGATCGCCGAGAGGGCCCGCACCACGTCGAGGCGGAGCAGGCCGCGATCGATCTCGTTGATCCGGGACCGGTGAAGCAGCGCCATGCTGGCGGCCAGGACGCAGGCGATCGCGCCGATCGTCACGATCGATGAGAATAAAAGCCGCTTGATGCTCATGAGTGGCGGTTCCCCCGTGAGCGCAAGGGTAGGTCAGCCGGTCTAATCAAACCTTACCGAAGGGGACCGGCAGTCCAATTCTGATCACCGTCCCACGAGTCTTGCGCACGAATCCTGGTGCGCCCGTGCGCGGGGGCGGCGCGGGCGGCCCCGCCCGCCGCAACCTGTCTGCCGGGCAACGGCCGCTTCAGCCGCGGTTCAACGCCGGTCCGCGAGGATGCTCCCATGCCGGCGGTCACCACCGCCCCCCGCTTCGCCAGCCAAGAGCCGCCCGCCATGACCGTGCGCCCCCCGCGCCCGACCGCCCGCCTCGTCCTCGGTGCCGTTGCTCTCCAAATTCTCACCGTCTTGGCCCTCGCCGGCCCGGTGGCTGCGGCCGACCTCGACGAAGATCCGCCGCCCCGCTTCGAGGGACGGAGCGAGTGGCGCGCTCCACCCCCTCCCCCGCCGCGCTTCGTGCAGGGGCCTGGCCCGTGCCGGGTCTTCGTCAAGCGCCGCATCGACGCCTATGGCGACGAGTTGGTGCGCCGGGTGCGGGTCTGCGACGAGGGCCCGGGCTATCGCGAGGGTGGCTATCGCGAGGGCGGCTACCGGGACGGCCCTCCGCCCTGGCACCGCCACCGGCACGGGGACGACGAGCCCGGCCCGGGGCGCTGGTAGCGCCTCACGCGACGATCGGGATCTCCTCACCGATCGTCACCTCCGTCCGGTCGACC
The DNA here is from genome assembly GCF_900116815.1 of Methylobacterium sp. 174MFSha1.1. Taxonomy (NCBI): domain Bacteria; kingdom Pseudomonadati; phylum Pseudomonadota; class Alphaproteobacteria; order Hyphomicrobiales; family Methylobacteriaceae; genus Methylobacterium; species Methylobacterium sp. 174MFSha1.1. Next base: position 173,447 of record NZ_FPCB01000012.1, read on the forward strand.
CGGCAGGTGAAGGCGTGGGCCGCTACGCCCGCCGCCCGGGCGCGCCGGAACGCGGCGTCGAAGCCCGGGTCGAGGTCGCCCGCGACCGAGAACTGGTCGGCCCGCATCTGCACCACCCAGAGCACCAGGGCGCGGCCGCCCTGGCGCACCACCTCGGCGAGCTCGTCCATGTGGCGGGCGCTGCGGGCGGCGACGCAGTCAGGGAACTCGGCGAGGCCGGGCCGGCGCATCAGGTGGCAGTTCTTCACCTCGACATGGATCGGCCCGGCGGCGTCGCCGGCCAGGAAATCGACCCGGCTCGCGCGGCCGTAGGCGACCTCGGCCTGCCAGGACGTCGCGCCGGCGAGCGGCGGAAGCCGCCCCTCGTGAAAGGCCTCGGCCACCAGGGCGTTCGGCCGGGCGGTATTGATGCCGACCCATTGCGGCCCGCCGGGCAGGTCCGCCTCGACCAGCTCCCACGACCAGGCGAGCTTGCGCGCCGGATTAGTGGAGGCCGAGAGCAGCACCGGCCGGCCCGGCTCGACGAGCCCCAGCATCGCCCCCGGATTGGCGCAATGCGCGGTGACGAGGCGGCCATCCGCCAGTTCGACATCGGCGAGGAAGCGCTTGTAGCGGCGCAGCAGCCGCCCCTCGGTCAGCGGGCCGGGAAAGCGCATGAGATCACGGATTCGATGGGCATGTCCGGCGCTTAACCGGCGCGGGCCTGGGTGTCACGCTTGAGCCCCGGGAGGCGTCGCGATAAGGCGGGCGTAACCCTGTCGCCGCCGCGGCGGCGGGCAGCCGAAGAGAACCGCACGATGCCTGACGCCAGCCCCGCCCCGGTCACGGCCGCCATCCTGGTCATCGGCGACGAGATCCTGTCCGGACGCACCAAGGACAAGAACATCGGCTACATCGCCGAGTACCTGACCAATTCGGGCATCGACCTGCGCGAGGTGCGGGTGGTGCCGGACGTGGCCGAGGAGATCGTGGCGGCGGTGAACGCGCTTCGCGGCCGCTACACCTACCTGTTCACCACCGGCGGGATCGGGCCGACCCACGACGACATCACGGCCGATTGCGTGGCCCAAGCCCTCGGCGTCGGCATCGACGTCGACCCGCGGGCGAAGGCCATGCTGCTCGAGCGGATCAAGCCGGAGGACCTCAACGAGGCCCGCCTGCGCATGGCCCGGATCCCGTTCGGGGCCGAGCTGGTCGAGAACCCGATCTCGAAGGCGCCGGGCTTCATGATCGAGAACGTCATCGTGATGGCGGGCGTGCCCTCGATCATGCAGGCGATGATGGATTCGGTCGCCCCGCGGCTGAAGACCGGGGCGCGGGTCACCGCCGAGACGATCGAGGCCGGCAACCTGCCGGAGGGCGGCTACGCCGAAGGCCTGGCGCTCATCGCCAAGGCGCATCCCGGCGTCTCGATCGGTTCCTATCCGTCGATGACCCCGGCGGGATTCCGCAACCAGATCGTGGTGCGCGGGCGCGAGCCGGAGGCGCTCGCTGCGGCGCGCACCGAGATCGAGGCGCTGCTCTCGCGCCTGCAAGCCGAACGGACCTGACGATGGCTTCCCCGAGCGACAAGGCTTTCCCGGTTTCCTGGGACCAGTTCCACCGCGACGCCCGGGCGCTGGCCTGGCGTCTCGCCGGCGCCGGCCCGTTCGAGGCCATCGTGTGCATCACCCGCGGCGGGCTGGTGCCGGCCGCGATCGTGGCGCGCGAGCTCGGCATCCGGCTGGTCGAGACGGTGTGCGTGGCGAGCTACCACGACTACCAGGAGCAGAGCGCCCTCAAGGTGCTCAAGGACGTGGCGCCGAGCATCCGGGCGATCGGCGAGGGCAAGGGCCGCGGCGTGCTGGTCCTCGACGACCTCACCGACACCGGCAGGACCGCCCAAGTGGTGCGCGCCATGCTGCCGGAGGCGCATTTCGCCACGGTCTACGCCAAGCCCGCCGGCCGGCCCCTGATCGACACCTTCGTCACCGAGGTGAGCCAGGACACCTGGATCTACTTCCCGTGGGACATGGGCCTGACGTACCAGGCGCCGATCCAGCCCGGAACGTCCGGTTAAGGTATTCCGACCCCTAACGCGGTCCGGCGAATGCGCCGGACCCGATGAGCGAGGTTTTGGTCCTGTCCGCGGGACCACATCAGGGCCGGTCCGATCGATAAAATTGCGCGGATCCATTTCAGCGCCGCCGAGCAGGTCGGGGGCCAATCTCCTTCGTAACGAAGGGGATGGCGCAGATGACCACGGGTTTCGAGCGGCAGGTGAAGCGGGTTCTGGTCGGCGCCGGCATGCTCGCGGCGGCCCTGGTGTCGGCCCCGGGCAACGAGGCGGCGGCCCAGACCCTCGCCGCCCTGCCGATGCCGAGCGCCGGCGCCCCGGATCTCGGCCATGCCCGGCCGATCGTCGGCTGGGTCGAGTTCTGCGCCCGCTACGCGTCGGAATGCGCGGTGGATGCGAGCGAGCCGGCGCAGGTCACCCTGACCCCGCGGCTGTGGCAGACGGTCACCGGCATCAACCGCCAGGTCAACACCAGCTTGCGCGCCGTCACCGACCAGGAGCACTGGGGCGTGCCCGACCGCTGGGACCTGGCCGAGGACGGCTCGGGCGATTGCGAGGACTTCCAGCTCCTCAAGCGCAAGCTCCTGGCCCAGGCCGGGCTGCCGCGCCGCGCGATGCGGATGACGGTGGTGATCGACGAGAAGGGCGAGGGCCACGCTGTGCTGATGCTGCGCACCGACCGCGGCGATCTGGTCCTCGACAACAAGACCAGCGCCGTGCTGCCCTGGCACAAGACCGGATACACCTTCATCAAGCGCGAATCGCAGGACGCGACCGCCTGGGTGTCCTTGGGAGGTGCCACCGCCCCGACCGTCACCGCCAATCGGTGAGGGGACGAATCAGTCGAAGAATCTGCGTACCGAATTGGAACCAAAGTGCGGCAGGGGCGTTTACCAGGGTTTAAATTTTTCGGTTGAGCGCCGTCCGCCCCCGTGGCAGCTTGGATGCAAGAACCAAGCGACGAGTCGATGGGGCAATGCGGGCAGTGATGGACGGCCTCGGCCGGGCGAGCCATGTCGACGTGCGGCATGTCGATCGCCAGGGCCTCCTGAAGCGCGGCGCCCGTGCGGCGCAGCTGGGACTTCTCGGCACGCTGCTGCTGATCGGCGGCGCGACCGCCCAGGGGCAGACCCAGACCCTCGCGGCCCTGCCCGATGCCAGCGTGGCGATCGAGCGCGGCGGGGCGGCGAAGCCCGTGAGCGCCTGGACCGATTTCTGCACCCGCTACCCGGCGGAATGCGCCGTCGACACCAGCGAGCCGACCACGCTGACGATGACGCCGGCCCTGTGGCGCACGCTGATGGCGGTGAACCGGCGCGTCAACGGCCGCATCCGCCCGGTGATCGACCAGGACCATTGGGGCGTCGTCGACCGCTGGGACTTCCCCGATGACGGCATGGGCGATTGCGAGGATTACCAGCTCCTCAAGCGCCGGATGCTGGTGGAGCGCGGGCTTGCCCGCCGCGCCCTGCGGATGACCGTGGTGATCGACGAGATCGGCGAGGGCCACGCGGTCCTGATGGTCCGCACCGACCGCGGCGACTACATCCTCGACAACAAGACCAACGCGATCCTGCCCTGGCAGCGCACCGGCTACACCTACGTGAAGCGCGAGGGCCAGGACGGCCTCGCCTGGGTGGCGCTCAACGGTGTGACGTCGCCGGTCACCACGGCGAACCGCTGACGGGGGCGCCTAGACGCCGGTCCGAGTGGACGAGAATGGGCAGCCTGCCCCCTCTCGATAGACGCTCGGCGCCTATTCGTTGGCTTCCCACCGCGTTTACAAATCTCCTCGTCAATCCGGGGCCGCGCAGCGGAGCCCGGAATCCAGACACTCGGGTGTGTCAGAAAAAGGCGGAACGGCCTCCGCCCGATCCTGAACCATCCGCGGTTCTGGATTCCGGTCTCCGCTGCGCGGCCCCGGACTGACCCTGAGCGTTTGAAACGAGGAGGCGGATCGGACAGCCCCTCAGGCGCCCGAAACCAAGTGCGCCAGATCGAGCACCACCCGGCCCGAGACCAGGCTCCAGCCGCAGGCCAGCATCGTCGCCAGCATCACGAAGGGGATCGGACGCCCCTCGATGCGCCGGCCGCGCACGGTGTTGCGCAGGATGATGAACGGTGCCCCGAAAGCGAGGACCGGCAGGGAGGCGATGGCCACGAGGCCGCCGCCCGACAGGAGGCCGAAGCTCGCGCGCCGCGCCGTCGCCCATTCGAAGGCGCTCGCCAGCAGTCCCGCGAAGGCGAGGCCGAGCACCAGGGTCTGGATGTTCTCGAGGGCGGAGGGCGAGAGGTTCATGGGAGGTTAAACTCCGGTAGCCGCGTTCGTCCCACCCTGCGCCAGGTGCGATTTGGGGTTATGGTTAATTTTTCGTTATCCACAGATCTTTGCGGCTGGTCCCGTTGCGGGATTCCCCTCGGCATGGGTCGCCCGTGCCACAGAAAATCACCCCGTGCCCGAGTTCCGGTAAGGAGCCGTTAACGGTCGGAGCCGAACGTTCCGGGACATGCCCGCTCCGGGCATCGATCGAACGAATCGGAGGCGGGCGCCATGGGGCCTGCACTGAGCGCCACCGTGGCGCGACTCGAACGGGACGTGATGCATGCGGGGCGGGTCGGCCGGCCCGCCGTTCCGCCCGTCGCCGGCCATCCGGTCGACCGGCGCCTGATCCTGGCGGCGGCCCTGGGCCTCGCCGGCTCGCTCGCCCTCACGGGCGTCGTCGCGGCCTGGCTCGCCCGCCCGATGGCTCCGGCCGGGCCGGTGGTGGTGAGCACCCTCGCCGCCCGGCCCCTGGTCCTGCCGGCGGCCTGGATCGTGCGGCCCGTCGCCGCCGCGGAGGCGACGTCCGAGCGAATCGACCTCGCGATTCCGTGGACCGAGCTGACCGGCAGCGCCCTGCCCGGCCTGATGCGGGTGACGGCGACCCGGGCGCCCGAGACCGAGGCCCCGTTGAGTCCGGCCCGGCGCTACGCCCGCTTCCTGACCGCCGAGGCGCAGCCGCTGACCGACGGCCTGATGCGCCGGCGCTTCCGGGCCGGCACGCCGTTCGAGGGCGAGGATCTCTATCTCGCGCAGGGCGAGGGCAGCCGGTTCGCGGTGCGCTGCGCCACCGGACGGGTGCCCGAGCCGGATGCCGCCTGCCTTAGCGAGATCCGGGTCGGCAGCGTGAGCCTGCGCCTGCGCTTCTCGGCCGACCGGCTGCCCTCCTGGAGCGCCGGCCTCGCGGGGCTGGAGCGGCTGTTCGGCTCCACCCCCTGACGGCCGGAAATCCTCGGCCGGGACTACTTGTCCAAGACTACTCTTCGAGGTCGGTGTCGAGGATCGCCATCGAGAAGTTGAACGAGCGGTCGCCATCCTCGTCGTCGACCGACAGCACGCCGACGAATTCCTCGCCGATATAGACCTCGGCCGAATCCGTCTTCTTGGGACGGGCGACGAGCCGGATGTTGTGGTTGGCGAAAGTGCGGCGAAGGTAGCCTTCCACCTTCGTCATCTCGGTCTTGTTCACGCTGGCCTCTTCACGTGCTTTTAGGCTCGGCCGTGACCGCGCCCCGAGCGGGCGCGGGCCTCGGCCGCCTTCAACCAGGACCCCGAGAGCCGCGGGCGGGCTCGGGATGCGACGACGACCCTCCCCCGCCGGGCGTGCCGCGCGGGCGGTCCACGGGGGCTCGGATCGGTAGGGACCCCGCCTTGCCACGGCGAGGCCGGGCGGGCAAGGCAGGGGTGGCAAGGCAAATCGGCAAGGCAAGTCGGCCCGGCCGTCAGATCCCGTCCATCAGATGGATGAACTGGTCCATCGCCCGCGCCGGGTCGGAGCAGCCCGCCGAGCCGACGACGCGGGCCGGCACGCCCACCACCGTGGTGCAGGGCGGCACCGCCTGGAGCACCACCGAGCCGGCGGCGACCCGAGCGCGGGCGCCGACCTCGATGTTGCCGAGGATCTTGGCGCCGGCGCCGATCATCACGCCCTGCCGGATCTTCGGGTGGCGGTCGCCGCCCTGCTTGCCGGTGCCGCCGAGGGTGACGTCGTGCAGCATCGAGACCTCGTCCTCGATCACCGCGGTCGAGCCGACGACGAGGCCGGTGGCGTGGTCGAGGAAGATGCCGCGGCCGATCCGCGCCGCCGGGTGGATGTCGGTCTGGAAGACCTCCGACGAGCGGCTCTGCAGGTAGAGCGCGAGGTCGCGCCGGCCGCGGGTCCAGAGCCAGTGGCTCAGCCGGTGGGCCTGGATGGCGTGGAAGCCCTTGAAGTACAGGACCGGCTCGATCGCCCGGCCGGCGGCCGGGTCGCGGTCGATCACCGCGCCGATATCGGCCCGGAAAGCCTGGCCGATGCCGGGATCGTCCGCCACCGCCTCGCCGAAGCTTTGGGCGATCAGGTCGGCGGTCAGGGCCGGGTGGCCGAGCCGCGAGGCGACGCGGTGCGCCACCGCCGATTCGAGGGTGGCGTGGTTGAGGACGCTGGCGAACAGGAACGAGGCGAGGCGCGGCTCGTCGCGCATCACGGCCTCGGCCTCCTGGCGCAGCCGCCGCCAGACCGGGTCGACGGTGCCGGCGACCGGATCGGCGCCGGAGAGGGTGGGAGCGGGGCTGGGCGACAACGGCCTTCTCCTCGGCAGCGGCGACGGGCGAACGATTCCCTCGTCCGCCCTACATAGCGCGACGGGATTGTGCTGGAATAGCGTGGCGAGGCCCCCGCCCTCGATCAAGACCCGGGTTGCGGAATCCTGCCGCGGGGCAGCCCCGTGCTCAATCGCCGTCGGGCCGGAACACGTAGCCCATCCCCCTGACGGTCTTGATGAAACGCGGATTGGCCGGGTCGGGCTCGACCTTCTTGCGGATGCGGTTGATCCGCACGTCGATCGCCCGGTCGAACGCCTCCGGGTCGCGGGCGTCGGCGAGGTCGAGCAGGCGCTCGCGGGTCAGCACGCGCTTGGGGTTGTCGAGGAAGGCCTTCAGCAGGGCGTATTCGGAGCGGGTCAGGATCTGCTCGGTGCCGGCCTCGTCGCGCAGGCGCAGGGTCTCGGTGTCGACGATCATCCGGCCGAAGCGGACGCCGTTCTCCTGCCTTGCCGGAGCCTGGACCCCGTGCGGGATCCCCGGCGGGGCCGCCTCGGGCGCGGTGCCGCGCGTCTGCGCCGCCCGGCGCAGCACCGAGCGGATGCGCGCCACCAGCTCGCGCAGCTCGCAGGGCTTGGGCAGGTAATCGTCCGCCCCGAGCTCGAGGCCGACCACCCGGTCGATCGGGCTCGCGGTGGCGGTGAGCATGATGATGGGAATCGTCGAACGGCCCTTGAGGTCGCGCACGATCGACAGCCCGTCCTCCTCCGGCATGTTGAGGTCGAGGACGATCAGGTCGGGGGCGACCTCGGCGAGACGCCGGCGCAGGGCGCGGCCGCCGTCGCACAGGCTGACCTCGAACCCGTGCATGCGCAGGTAATCGCCCACCATGGCGCGGGCATCGGGCTCGTCGTCGACCACCACGACGTGCGGGGCGGCACCCGTCATCACGCCGCTCCCGGACGGGCCGACCGCCCGCGTCCCCGCCTCGCCACCATTCCGCGCCCCCGTGCCGCAGCGGCCCCGAAGCTCCGGGTCGCCAGTGACGACAATGCCGCCTTGGGCGCATTCCGTCCACGTGCCGCGCCGCCGGCCGGGCTGCAGCACGGAATTTGTCCTCAGGTCCATCCGTCGCGCCCCCCGGGCTCGGATCAGGCGAGGATGCCGGCGAGCCGCTCGGCGATCCGGGCGCGGGACGCGGCCGAGAGGGCGCCCGGCGCCTCGGCCTCGATCAGGGCGGCGATCTGGGCGCGGCTCGGGCGCCGCGGGCGCGAATCCTGCAGGAGCGCGTCCAGGGCATCGAGATCGCGCTGCCAGGGCGCATCGTCGGGCAGCGGAGCGGCGATCGCGCCGACATGTTCCGGGACCACGTGAAGCATGGCGTGCCTCCCTGTTCTGCAAGCGCGGCGCTTGTAGGCGGGCTCTGTTGCACGATCATTACGTGGTGAAGGTCGTCGCGCGGGATGTGCTCTCGCGCACCCGACGTGCCGTGTCGTCGCTCGGGCGAGAGCCCGGTCATCGGGGGTCGCGCGGCGGCGGTGTCGATCCGCCGAACGGTCGAGCCCCGACAAATCATATTGGAGCGGGCCGGTTCGTCCGTCACGACCTTGCGCGACCTTGTCGTTTCGCGTCCTCCCGGCCAGGATGCCGGCGCGAAGCTTCGCGCGCCGCCGGCGCGGCCGGGGCCGCGCGCACGGACGGTCGATGAGCGACGACGACATCCTCTTCCTGCTGCCGGACGACGAGCCCGGTGCGGACCAGCCAACCGCCGCCTGGCCGGTGATGGTGGTGGACGACGACCCCGCGGTGCACGAGGGCACCCGCTTCGCCCTCTCGGGCTACGGGCTCGACGGGGCCGGGCTCGAGCTGATCTCGGCCTACTCGGCGGCCGAGGCCCGCTCCCTGCTGACGGCGCGGCGCGGCATGGCGGTGATCCTGCTCGACGTGGTGATGGAGACCGACGATGCCGGCCTGCGCCTCGTCGATTTCGTCCGGCGCGAATTGAAGGACGACACGGTGCGCATCATCCTGCGCACCGGCCAGCCCGGCCAGGCGCCGGAGCGGCGCGTCATCGTCGATTACGACATCAACGACTACAAGGCGAAGACCGAGCTTACCGCCGACAAGCTGTTCACCAGCCTGACCGCGGCGCTCCGCGCCTACCAGCAGCTCAAGCGCCTGGAGGAGACCCGGCGCGGGCTGGAGATCATCATCGACGCCGCGCCGATGCTGCTCGACTACAAGTCGATGCAACGGCTGGCCGAGGGCGTGCTGACCCAGGTCTCCTCGCTGCTCAACGTCGCCTGCGAGGGCATCCTCGTCCTGCGCGAGCAATCCGGCCCGCAGGACGCGGTCAGCGTGCTCGCGGGCTCGGGCTGCTACCAGCACCTCGCCGGCGGCGACGGCCAGCGCCCCCTCGACGACGACGTGCGGGGAATCGTCGCCCAGGCCTTCAGCGAGCGGCGCCACACCTTCGGCGACCGATGGTCGACCCTCTACGTCCACACCGCGAGCGGCAGCGAGATCGTCGCGCTCCTGAAGGCGGACCGCTCGCTCTCGGAGACCGACCGTGCGCTCATCGGCCTGTTCACCTCGCGCCTGTCGGTCGCCTTCGACAACGTGATCCTCTACGAGCAGTTGCAGCGGGCCAATATCGGCCTGGAGCAGCGGGTGGTGGAGCGCACCGCCGAACTGATGCGGGCCAACCGCCGGCTCGCCATGCAGCGCTCGGACCTGCGCCGCGCCAACCAGCTCAAGACCGAGATCCTGGGCACGGTGGCTCACGACCTGAAGAACCCGCTCGCCGTCATCCTCGGCCGGACCGAGATGCTGGGCGACATGATCGAGGCCAAGCCGCCGCCGGCCGAGGCGATGCACGCCCAGATCGGCCATATCCGCGAGACGGCGCGCCGCCTCACCGGCATGATCGAGACCCTCATCGCCGACGCGATGACCGACGCCCTCGACATCGTGCTGCGCCGCGAGCCGGTGGACTTCGCCGCCCTCGCCCGGGAGGTGTCGCAGGCCAACGCGCCGCTGGCCGAGACCAAGGGCCAGACCCTGCGCTCGGACATCCCCGACAGTCTCACGCTCCACGGCGACGCCGAGCGCCTGCGCGAGGCGATGGACAACCTGATTTCGAACGCCATCAAGTATTCGCCGACGGGCGCCGAGATCGTCGTCACGGTGGCGCGGGAGGCCGGAGAGACGGTCTACGCCGTGCGCGACCACGGGCCCGGCCTGTCGCCGGAGGATATCGGCCGGCTGTTCGGCCGCTTCCAGCGCCTCTCGGCCAAGCCCACCGCCGGCGAGGGCTCGACAGGGCTCGGGCTGTCGATCGTCAAGCGGATCGCCGAACTGCATGGCGGGCGGGCGACGGCCGAGACCCACGCGCCCGAGCCGGGCTCCACCTTCGCGATCCGGTTGCCGAACGGTGCCGGAGAGGGAGTGTGATACGATTTCCGGACGATCAGTTCGGAAATCGTATCACCAGCCCGCGCGGTGGAGCCTACGGCTCCACACACGTGAGCGAGGCCGATTTCCGCATCGCGAAAGCGATTGCGCAGCAATCGCCGAGCGATCAATCGAAAATCGTATGAGCCGGCCGATCGGCGTTGACTGTTCGTCACCGACCCATACATTCTGACCCAGGAGTGGAGCGAGGAGCTTCCGCACCTCGCTCCTTTCGATGGGGCTATGCTAGCCGAGCTGTACGCGGAGGATCAGGACCACACTGGTCCTCCGCACTCGTTTGTAGACCACCGAAACGCGAAAGCGTGGCAGGAACCACACCATCGTCGCCTCCTGGGTTCGTGACCGGCGATGCTCTCGCCCGAGACACCCGGCCGCCTGCCGGATGTGAGGCCGTGACGCCCTGGCGCGTTCCGCTCGATCACCCGCTCAGATGACCATAGGTCATCACAACCTGCAAGCGGTCGTGAGAGCAGACAGCTTGCGGGCGGCTGGATGGTATTCGCGAGCCAATCAAACAGAAGTTGCGCTTCGTGGCTGTAACAACTCTCATTCTTCCATATTTCCGGCTCGATACATTTTAATAAGTGCCGCCGGATTGATTATCGTAGCGGCGATCGCAAATATTTATAAGCGTATCGGCGGCTACATGTATGGCGACGATGTCTTTGGATAAAATTTTATCTGACTAGTGAAAACAATCGTCAGCATACATAGCCGGGTTAAGCGTCAGGTTCCATACGCAACACGCCGCCACCGCGTTAACGAGCGTGAAACTTTCCTACACTCAGATCAATCTCAGGTTGATCAACCCGGGGTTGCCCATGCGTGTTCCACGCGGCTCGCCGACGCGGTTCGTCCACGATCGATCGGGATCGGCCGTCGTCGAATTCGCGATCGTCGCCCCGGTCTTGCTGGCTCTCGTCCTCGGCACCATAGCATTCGGGAGTTTCCTCGGGGTCGCCCACAGTCTACAGGCCGCCGCCAGCGAGGCCGCACGGGCGGCCATCGCGGGGCTCGATCCCGCCGAGCGCGCGGCTCTGGCAAGGGCGGCGGCGCAACGAAGCGTTGCGGTCGGCCAGCTGCTCCGGGCGGACGCCGTCGTCATCGACGCCGGACCGGATCCGGACGATCCCGACCTCTTCGTCGTGACCCTGCGGTATAACCTCAAGACGACTTTGCTCAACCTGCTTCCGCCGGCGGCGCCGGTGCCGCAGACCCTCACGCGCTCGGCCAGCATCCGGAGGGGCGGGCTGTGACCGGGCGCGGACCGCGCCGGCGCTTCGGCGCCGACGAGACGGGCTCGATCGGGCCGCTCGTGGCTGTCCTGCTGACGGTCCTGTGCGGGTGCGCCGGCCTCGGGATCGATCTCGGCCAGGTCTATCTCGAGAAACGCCGCGTCCAATCCGCCGTCGATTTCGCCGCCCTCGCCGCGGCCCGGGCCGATCACAGTCTTGCCGCCGCGTCCCGGTCCCTGCTCGACAACGGCTATCGCGCCCCGGCCGCGCTGAGCGTCGCGGCCGGCACCTACGTCGCGGACCGCGCAGTTCCGGCCGCCGGCCGGTTCACGCCGGCCGGACAGGCTCCCAACGCGACGCGGGTTCGCATGTCCAGCGCCGTGCGGACGGCCTTCACGCGGATCGTCGGAGGACCGGCGAGCTTCACGGTCTCCGGCGACGCCACCGCCCTGCGCGCGGATCTCGCCTCGTTCGGCCTCGGGTCGCGCCTCGCCGGCTTCGATGCGGGGATCGCGAACGCCCTGCTGTCACGCCTGCTCGGGACGACCGTCTCCTTCACGATCCTGGATTACCGGGCCCTCGCCAGCCTGAGGGTCGATGCCCTGGCCTTCCTGCGCGGCGCGGCGCCGCGGCTGGGCCTCCAGGCCGGGACCTACGACGACGTCCTGAAGACCAGCCTGCGGATCGCGGACGTCATGGCGCTGATCGGGCAGGCTTCCGAGCCGGGGAGCGCGGGCGCCGCATCCCGGTCGTCCCTCAACGCCCTGACGGCGATGCTGAGCGGCGCCGGTGCCTCCATCCGCCTGGCGGGCCTGCTGACGGCCGGCGAGCTCGGCACCTCCCCGGTCTCGCAGACGGGCCAGGCGCTCTGGGTCAACGCGCTCGACATGATCACCGGAGCCGCCTTCCTGGCGAACTCGGCCAATCAGGTCAGCCTGGACCTCGGCGCCGCGTTGCCCGGCCTTGCCGGCGCCCGGATCACGCTGCGCATCGGCGAGGCGTGGCGCACATCGGGGTTCGCGGGCGTTGGCGGCACCTTGAGTACCGCCCAGCAACGGCTCCTCGTGGAGCTGTGGCTGCCCGGGCCGCTCGCGCTCATCAACCTCTACCTTCCGGTCTACGTCGAGCTCGCGCCGGCGCGCGCCGTCCTGACGAAGGTCGCCTGCCCGTGGAACGCCGTCGGCGAGCGCAGCGTCAGCCTCGCCGTCACGACCGGCGTGGCGTTCCTGGCGATCGGCCAGCCTCCGTCCGGCGCGCTCGCCCTCGGCGCCCCCCGTCCGGTCCTCGCGCCGGCGACGATCCTGCAGGCTCCTCTCGTCGCGGTCACCGGAAGCTCGGCGGTGCAGCTCGGCTCCACGAACCAATCCCTGACCTTCTCCGACGACGACATCCGGGCCGGCCGCGTCAAGACCGTGTCGACCAACATGATCGGCGCGTCGCTGACGGCCTCGCTGCTCACGAATCTCGACCTGCAGGTCAACGGCCTCGCGCTGCCGGGCCTGCTCGACCTGCGAGGCGCGGTCGCCGCTGCCTTGAGCGCGGCGACGGCACCGATCGACACCGTCCTCCTGTCGGTCCTGGCCGTCGCCGGCGTGACGCTCGGCTCCGCCGACGTCGCCGTCACCGGGACGCGGTGCGGCGGCGCGGTCCTGGTCCAGTGATACGAATTCCGGAAGATCCCTTCCGGAATTCGTATCACCAGCCCGCGCGGCGACTGAGCGAAGCTGAAATCCGCATTGCGAAGCAATCAATCGGATTTCGTATGACGGTCCGGGTTACCCGGCGTCGCTCGCCCCCAGCCCCTGCGCGTGCGGGTCCGTCACCGCGTCCCGGATCGGGCTCTTCGCCTTCGGGGTGATCTTCAGGGCGGTGAGCGCCAGCGGGTCGAGCCCGTGATCGGCCTCCCCGCAATACGCGACGAGCTGATTGCGCATGCGCGGGGTCCAGAACGCCGTCACGTGCTTGTGGATGCCCGCCACCGCCTCGTCCTGCGGGTAGGAGCGGAAGAAGGCGGCGATCTGGTTCGCCATGCGGACGAGCTTCTCGTTGGGATCGACGGCGCTCATGGCAGAACACTCATTGCGAAACACTCATGGCGAGAGACTCACGGGACGGTCAGGCGCTCGGGGGCGGTGAACAGGGTGACGGTGTCGTGGCGGGCGATCGCCGCCAGGGTCAGGCCGTGCAGGTCGGCGCGCTCGACGGCGAGCGAGGTCGGGGCCGAGATCGCCACCAGGATCGCCGCGCCGAAGCTCGCCGCCTTCTCGACCATCTCGAACGAGCAACGGCTGGTGATGACGAGGAAGCCGTCCTCGGGCCGGGTGCCGGCCCGCAGGAGCGCGCCAATCAGCTTGTCGAGGGCGTTGTGACGGCCGACATCCTCGCGCACGGCCAGCACGGTCCCATCGCGGGTGGCCCAGGCGGCGGCGTGGACCGCCCTCGTCTCGCGGCCGAGCACCTGCAGGTCGTCGAGGGCCTGCAACGCCCGCTCGACCGCCGAGAGGGACACCGTGACGCCCTCCGCACTCCGCCGCTCGGCTTTGGGGATGTCCTTGAGGTCGTCGATGCCGCAGACGCCGCAGCCGGTGCGGCCCGACAGCGCCCGCTTGCGGGCGAGGTGCTCGCGCAGGCGCCCCGGCGCGAGATCGACGACGAGGCGAAGGCCCCCCTCGCCCTCCTCGACCACGGCGCCGCGGATCTCGTCGGCCCCGGCGACGATTCCTTCCGTCAGGCTGAAGCCGTAGGCGAAATCCTCGAGATCGGCCGGCGTCGTCATCATCACGGCGTAGGGCACGTCGCCGTAGATCACGTTCACCGGCATCTCGACGGCGAGCGGGCGCGTCCCGTCCCGCTCCTCGCCGCGCCCGTAGGCGACGACCCGGGTCGGGACGGCATGGCTCGTCGCGACGCCGCTACTCGGCGGCATCGAGGCTCTGTGCGATGCGGGTGAGGGAGATGTCTTCCTCATAGAACCGGGCCTGCCAATCGGAGGGCCGGTTGGTACGCCGAACCTGCACCGCCGTCACCTTGTACTCGGGGCAGTTCGTCGCCCAGTCCGAGTAGTCGGTGGTGATGACGTTGGCGCCGGTCTTGGCGTGGTGGAACGTGGTGTAGACCACGCCGGGCTGCATCCGCTCCGTGACCCGGACCTTGAGGGCGATGTCGCCCGACCGGCTCTCCAGGCTGACGAGGTCGCCGTCGACGATGCCGCGGCTCTCGGCGTCGAAGGGATGGATCTCCAGCACGTCCTCCGGATGCCACAGCGAGTTGGCGGTGCGCCGCGTCTGCGCCCCGACATTGTACTGCGACAGGATCCGGCCGGTGGTCAGGATCAGCGGGAACTTCCGGGTGGTGCGCTCGTCGGAGGCGACGAACTCGGTCAGCATGAACCGGCCGAGGCCGCGCACGAAGCGGTCGACATGCATCATCGGCGTGCCCTGCGGCGCCTTGTCGTTGCAGGGCCACTGGATCGAGCCGAGTTCCTCGAGCTTGGCGTAGGACACGCCGGCAAAGCTCGGGGTGAGCGCCGCGATCTCGTCCATGATCTCGGACGGGTGACGGTAGCTCATCGGGTAGCCCAGCGCGTTCGAGAGCAGCATCGTGCCCTCCCAGTCGCCGTAGCCGCCCATCGGCGCCATCACCTGGCGCACGCGGCTGATCCGCCGCTCGGCATTGGTGAAGGTCCCGTCCTTCTCCAGGAACGAGGCGCCCGGCAGGAAGACGTGGGCGTATTTCGCGGTCTCGTTCAGGAAGAGGTCCTGGACGACGATGCACTCCATCGCCCGCAGGCCCGCGGTGACGTGGTGCGTGTCGGGGTCGGACTGGGCGATGTCCTCGCCCTGGATATAAAGACCCTTGAACGTGCCGGCGACCGCCTCGTCGAGCATGTTGGTGATGCGCAGGCCCGGATCGGGCGAGAGCTGCGCGCCCCACAGGGCCTCGAAGGTCTCGCGGGTCGCGTCGTCCGAGACGTGGCGGTAGCCGGTCAGCTCGTGCGGGAACGAGCCCATGTCGCAGGAGCCCTGGACGTTGTTCTGGCCCCGCAGCGGGTTCACGCCGGCGCCCGGCTTGCCGATATTGCCGGTGGCCATGGCGAGGTTCGCCATGCCCATCACCATGGTCGAGCCCTGGCTGTGCTCGGTGACGCCGAGCCCGTAATAGATCGCCGCCGCGCCGCCCTTGGCATAGAGCCGGGCGGCCGCCCGCACTTCGACCGGGTCGCAGCCGGTCAGGTCCTGCACCGCCTCCGGCGCGTGGCGCTCGTCGGCGATGAAGCGGGCCCAGATCTCGAAATCCTTGAGGTCGCAGCGGGCGCGGACGTAAGCTTCATCCACCAGCCCCTCGGTCACGACGACGTGGGCGAGCGCGTTGACGATCGCCACGTTGGCGCCGGGCTTCACCGGCAGGTGATGCGCCGCCCGGATATGGGGCGACTGGACGAGGTCGATCCGGCGCGGGTCGATCACGATCAGCTTGGCGCCCTGGCGCAGGCGCTTCTTCATCCGCGAGCCGAAGACCGGGTGGCCGTCGGTCGGGTTGGCGCCGATCACCAGGATCACGTCGGATTGCTCGACCGACTTGAAGTCCTGGGTGCCGGCCGAGGTGCCGAGCGTCGACATCAGGCCGTAGCCGGTCGGCGAGTGGCAGACCCGGGCGCAGGTATCGACGTTGTTGTTGCCGAAGCCGGCCCGCACCAGTTTCTGGACGAGGTAGGCCTCCTCGTTGGTGCAGCGCGACGAGGTGATGCCGCCGATCGAGTCGCGCCCGTACTGCGCCTGGATGCGCTTGAACGCGGAGGCCGCATGCTGGATCGCCTCCTCCCACGTCACCTCGCGCCAGGGATCGGTGATCTTGTCCCGCACCATCGGTTTGGTGATGCGGTCCTGGTGGGTGGCGTAGCCGTAGGCGAAGCGGCCCTTGACGCAGGAATGGCCCTCGTTGGCCTTGCCGTCCTTGTAGGGCACCATGCGGACGATCCGGTCGCCCTGCATCTCGGCCTTGAACGAGCAGCCGACGCCGCAATAGGCGCAGGTCGTGACCTTGGAATGCTCGGGCTGCCCCATGGCGATGACGGACTTCTCCTGGAGCGTCGCCGTCGGGCAGGCCTGCACGCAGGCGCCGCAGGACACGCATTCCGAATTGAAGAAGTCGGTGGGACCGGCCGCCACCCGCGAGTCGAAGCCGCGGCCGGCGATGGTCAGGGCGAAGGTGCCCTGCACCTCCTCGCAGGCCCGGACGCAGCGGTTGCAGACGATGCACTTCGACGGGTCGTAGGCGAAGTACGGGTTCGACTCGTCCTTGGGCAGGTAGAGCTCGGAATTCTTCGAGACGTGGTTGGCGCCGTCATAGCCGTAGCGCACCTCGCGCAGGCCCACCGTGCCGGCCTGGGTCTGCAATTCGCAGTCGCCGTTGGCCGAGCAGGTCAGGCAGTCGAGGGGGTGGTCGGAGATGTAGAGCTCCATCACCCCTTTGCGCAGGCGCGCGAGCTTGTCCGACTGGGTGTGCACCACCATGCCGGCCTCCGCCGGCGTGGTGCAGGAGGCCGGGGTGCCGCGCCGCCCGTCGATCTCGACGAGGCAGAGGCGGCAGGAGCCGAAGGGTTCGAGCGAATCGGTGGCGCAGAGCTTCGGGATCTGGGTTCCCGCGTGCATCGCCGCCGCCATCACCGAGGTGCCGGCAGGCACCGTGACGCTCTGGCCGTCGATCGTCAGCGTCACGGTCTGGTCGCTGACGCGGATCGGGGTGCCGTAGTCGATTTCCTTGATGAGGGCCATTGGACGCGTCCTCACTCGGCGGCCAGCGGCAGCCGGGCGCCGCGGCCGGAAAAATCTTCCGGGAAATGGGTGAGCGCGCTCATCACCGGCACGGGCGTCAGCCCGCCCATGGCGCAGAGCGAGCCGTCGGTCATGACCTCGCAGAGGTCGGTGACGAGGGCGAGGTTTTCGCGCGGCGACTCGCCGGCGATCACCTTGTCGATCGTCTCCAGCCCGCGCACAGCGCCGATCCGGCACGGCGTGCACTTGCCGCAGGATTCCGCGGCGCAGAACTCGAAGGCGAACCGGGCCTGGCGCGCGAGATCGACGGTGTCGTCGAACACCACGATGCCGCCGTGGCCGAGCAGGCCCTTCCTGGCCGCGAAGGCCTCGTAATCGAGGGGGGTGTCGAACAGGCTCTCGGGGAAGTAGGCGCCGAGCGGCCCGCCGACCTGGACCGCCCGCACGGGCCGGCCGGACGCGGTGCCGCCGCCGAACTCCTCGATCGCCTCGCGGAGCGTCAGCCCGAAGGCGGTCTCGATCAGGCCGCCGCGCGCGACGTTGCCGGCGAGCTGGATCGGCAGGGTGCCGAGCGAGCGGCCCATGCCGTAGGCGGCATAGGCCGGGCCGCCATGCTCCAGGATCCACGGGATTGCGGCGAAGGAGAGCACGTTGTTGACGAGCGTCGGCCGCCCGAACAGGCCCTTGAGGGCCGGGATCGGGGGCTTCGCCCGCACGATGCCGCGCTTGCCCTCCAGGCTCTCGAGCAGCGAGGTCTCCTCGCCGCAGATATAGGCGCCGGCCCCTAAGCGCGCCTCGAGGTGGAAGGCGCGTCCCGAACCCATCACGTCGGCGCCGAGACAGCCGGCCTTCTCCGCCGCCGCGATGGCGGTGTTCAGAGCCTCGAAGGCGTGCGGGTACTCGGAGCGGCAATAGATGTAGCCGCGCGTCGCCCCGACGGCGACCGCCGCGATCGTCATGCCCTCGATCAGCGTGAGGGGATCGCCCTCCATCAGCATCCGGTCGGCGAAGGTGCCGGAATCGCCCTCGTCGGCGTTGCAGACCACGTATTTCTGGTCCGCCTCGGCCAGCATCACGGTGTTCCACTTGATGCCGGTCGGGAAGCCGGCGCCGCCGCGGCCGCGCAAGCCAGAGGCCTTCACCGCCTCGACGGTGCCGGCGGGCCCGGCCGCCAGGGCGGCCTCCAGCCCGCGATAGCCGCCATGGGCCCGGTAATCCTCGACCGAGGCCGGATCGACGATCCCGCAGCGGCCGAAGGTCAGGCGCTGCTGGCGCGCGAGATAGGGATGGTCCTCCGGCCGGCCGATGCGGAGCGGATGGGCGCCGCCCTCGGCGAGCCCGGCATCGAGCAGCGCCTCGACGTCGCCCGGACGCACCGGCCCGTAGGCGATGCGCCCGCCCGGCGTCGCGACCTCCAGCAGCGGCTCCAGCCACAGCATGCCGCGCGAGCCGGTGCGGACCAGGGTAACGTCGAGGCCACGCGCTTCGGCCGCGCGAGCGAGCGCCTTGGCGACCCGATCCGCGCCGAGCGCGAGGCTGGCGGCGTCCTTCGGCAGGTAGAGGGTGATGCTCACGCGGCGGCCTCCGTCAGCGCATCCGCCAGGGTGTCGAGATCGAGGCGGCCGACCGGCGCGCCGTCGACGAGGGCCGCCGGGCCGCAGGCGCAGAGCCCGAGGCAGAAGACCGGCTCCACCGTCATCCGCCCGTCCCGGGTGGTGCCGTGCCAGGCGACGTCGTAGCGGGCGAGCACGTCCTCGTGCAGAGCGTCGGCGCCCATCGCCTGGCAGGCCTCGGCCCGGCACAGCTTCACGGTGTGGCGGCCCGCCGGCTCGCTGCGGAAATCGTGGTAGAAGGTGAGGCAGCCGTGAACTTCCGCCCGCGACAGGTTCAGCGCCTCGGCGATCAGCGGCACGGCCTCCCGATCGACGTAGCCGAAGGTCTCCTGCAGCGCGTGCAGGATCGGCAGCGTCGCGCCCTCGCGGTGGGCGTGGGACGCGACGATCGCGGCCGCCCGGTCGGCATCCCAGGGCTCCCGGCCCGCTCCGCGGCCAAGGTCGTGGCTCGGCATGGTTTCCAGCCCAGATCGTTATCGTTCTAGGCTGGAGCGTGAGCGCTCCGGAGCGCCGGATCAACCGGGCGGTTCCGGTGGGGCGACAAGGAATTTTTGTTAAGGCGGGTTTTTACGATGGCAAAAGTGCGAATGAGCGTGGGGCCTGCTACGAAAGTTCCAGCGTCACGACTCTCTCGTCGGTCGACGGATGAGGATCTCTGGGCCGCAGTCACACCGTAGCGTCGAGACGCCCTCGAAGGGCGCCGCCGAGTTGGTACGATGCAACGCGATCTCGGTTCTGGTTCCGACATCTCCTGCCGCTGAATCCACTTGGCCGGCCGGCCTGTCTCGGAGGACGTGGAACCTTCCATGGGAACCGACCCGGGTTTTCCGAAGACGCCGATTTCTGGACGGAGGTTCATGAGCTTGGCGTCGGTGGCGCTCAGGCTACCACCGGGAGCGGTTGAAGCGACGTCGGGTATCCGAGCGTGGCCGGTTGCGCGACGGATCTCTCGGCTTTGACCGGATCGGACCGACGGTCGCAGTGGTTCAGGCCGAGATCCTCGTGTTCGTTGCCGTCCCTCGGCATGGGGTCGATGGCGGGCCGCATCGAGGCGGCAACGGCGCAGATGACCCTCTTGGGACCACGCTTGGCACGCAGACGCTGACATCCTGTCACGACAGAAGCCGGTTCGGAACGATCCTCGTGTCAGCCGCCAGGGACGGGGAAGCCGGTGTACACATCATACGATTTCCGACTGATCGCTTCGCGATACGGACATCGTACCACGCCGCAATCGATCGCGGGCGGCGTCGCCTCGAAAAGCCGGCTTCCCTCACCGTCAAGGCTTGGGGAGATCCGGGGATAGCCTGGCCCCCATCGTGCGGCGGCAGGCTTCCGCTGGGGATCGTCCGTTAATCTCCGGCTCCTACAACGGCTCGCGTTCGGTGACGCAGCACCATCGCGTTGTGGGACGGGGTGAGAATGAAAGCGAATGCATGGATCGCCGGGTTGTGCCTGGTCGGGGCCTGGGCCGGTGCCGGAGGTCTCGCGGCACAGGCCGCGGGCAGCGACCTCGACGCCCTGCTCGCCGCGCCCGGCAAGGCGGGGCCCCGGGTCGATGTCGACGGCCGGCCGCTCCTGCCCGAATCCTTGCGGGACCGGCTGGCGGTGGTCTCCTTCGTGAGCGCCGACTGCACGATCCTCTGCGTCACCCGGACGATGGACCTCGACGCCCTGGCCCGCGACCTGCCGGCTCCCTTGCGCGGCCGCGTCGTCTTCCTCGCCATCGGCATGGATCCGGCCGGCGACGATGCCGCGCGCCTGCGCGGCGTCGTCAAGCAGCTGCTCGGCCCGGCGCCGCAGGTCCGGGTGCTCCCGTCCGACGCCGCCGGGGCCAAGGCGGTGGCCGCGGCCCTGCGCTATCCGGCGTCCTCGCTGCCCGAGCCGCCGCCCGCGATCCTGCTGTTCGACCGCCGCGGGCAATCCGCCATGGTCTATGGCGGCGACCCCCTCGACGCTCCGCGCCTGCGGCGCGACCTCGTCGCCCTCGACGCGTTCGCCGAAGGCCTCGACCGGCCCTGAAGCTCAGCCTCGCGGCGGAACGGATACCGTCCGGCCTCACGCCGCCGCGAACAGCGCCCGCGCCCGCTCGACCAGCTGCGCCGCCGCATGCGCCGGATAGGGCTCCCGCGTGCCGTGCCCCCAGACCGGCCCGGGCCAGGCCGGATCCGACCGGAACCGCCCGACGACGTGGACGTGGAGCTGCGCCACCACGTTGCCGAGGGCGCCGACATTCACCTTGTCGGGCTGCGCGAGCGCCTGCATCACCCCCACCGCCAGCCGGGTCTCCTCCATCAGCCGGGCGGCATCCGCCGGCGACAGGTCGGTGAGCTCCGAGACGTCGGCGCGGCGCGGCACCAGGACCAGCCAGGGGAAGCGCTTGTCGTCGAGCAGCAGCACCCGCGACAGGGCGAGGTCGCCGAGCAGGATCGTGTCCGCGGCAAGCCGTGGGTCGAGGGGGAAATCGTCGGCGGGAGCGTCGTCGGTCATGCGGGTCCGTCAATGCGCCATCAGCACCGGCATCGCGGCGTGGGCGAGGATGTGGCTGGTGGCGCCGCCGAAGATCATCTGGCGCAGCCGGCTCTGGGTATAGGCGCCCTTGACCAGGAGGTCGCAGCCGATCGCCTCGGCCTCGGTCAGAAAGATCTCGCCGACGGTGCGGCGGCCGGCGGCCAGCGTGCGCCCTTGCGCCGACAGGCCCTCGCGGTTGAGGGAGGCGGCCATCTCCTCGGCGCTCGGGCCCGGCACCATGCCGGCATCGACCCCCAGCACCTCGATCCGGGAGGCGGCGCGCAGGAAGGGCGCCGCGAAGGCGACCGCGCGGGCGGTCTCGGTCGAGCCGTTCCAGGCGATCACGACGGTCTCGCCGATGCTGGCGGGCGAAGTCGGTGGGGCGATGATCAGGGGACGGCCGCTCTCGAACAGCACCGCCTCGAGCGTCGTCATGCGCGGCGCGCCCTCGCCGCTGCCGGGCCGGCCGACCACGGTGGCGTTGAACAGCCGCGCGTGCTGGGCCAGGAATCCGTCGCCGGGAGGGGCGTCGGGCCGCCAGCGCCAGCGCGGGCCGTTCTTGCCCGCATCGGCGCTCTCGCGGGCGATGCCGTGCCGCTCCATCGCGGCGGTGAACAGCCCGCCGCAATCGCGGGCCTCGACGAGGTCGGTCTCCTCGTCGCGCACCCAGGTCATGCCGCCCACCATGTCGACGGGGACGTACTCGGCCAGCGCCGGGCGCAGGCCGAACCCCTCGATGCCGGCGCCGAAGCGGCGGGCGGTGAGCACCGCGGTATCGAGGACGGAATCGAGCAGGGTGTGGCGGGCGACCGGAACGAGGAGCGTCTTCATGGTGGCGCACTCACCTCAGGAGCCTCGGGGATGACGGGCGCGATTGCATCACGCCGGCCTCCGGCCTGTCCAGTGGGCGCCTGGAGGCAATCCCCGGCCCGATCTCTGGAGCGCACCCGATCGCGTTGCGATCGGGTGCGCTCCATGCCCTTGATTTCGAAGCGTTTTTTTCTGCAACGAACCGGCATCCACTTCGTCGAAAAATGCTCTAAGGGCCGGCCGGGGCCCCGGCCGTCTCCCGGCGCGGCGCGGGCGGCGCGTCCTGGCTGCAGGCCGCGCCCGCCCCGTCCCGGCCGCCGGGGGCGCAGGTCTCCTCCAGCCACAGGGCCAGCACCAGGGCGACGCCGGCGGGGGCGGCGAGCGCCAGGAAGGCCCAGGTCCAGCCGAGATGCAGCGCGAGCAGCCCCCCGACCCAGCCCGAGAGGGCGCCGCCCACCCCCTGCACCGCCGCGACGGTGCCGAGCGCCGTCTGGGTGCGGCCCGAGCCCCAGGTGAGGTCGGCGACCACCACCGGCACCGCGACGCCGATGACGCCCGAGGCGACGCCGTCGAGCACCTCCGCCAGCACCAGCCAGTACGGATCGGACAGGAAGGCCGAGAGCAGCGCCCGGACCGGCAGCACCGCGCAGGCGACCAGCAGGAGCTGGCGCCGGCCGCGCCGGTCGGCGAGGGAGCCGGCGAAGAGCGCCACCGGGATCATCACGGCTTGCGCGACGATGACGTAGCGGGCGGTCCAGCCGGTGCCGTCCTGGCCGGACGCCACCAGCTTCTGGCCGAGCAGGCTCAGCATCGAGCCGTTGGCGAGGTTGAACAGGGCGAGCGCCGCCGAGAGGATCAGGAGGCGCCGGTCGGACAGGACCTTGAGGATGCCGGAGCGTTCGGGCTTGTCGTCCGGATCGTCCTCCTTCCAGCCGACGGCGCGCCGGCCGTTATAGGCCTTTTTCGGCGTCGCCAGCGCCGCCGCGATGGCGCAGGCGGAGAGTACGCCCAGCACCCAGAAGGCGATGCTCGGGCCCATCACCGGCGTGCCGAAGCTGATCACCAGGGCGGCGCCGAGGATGCCGACGTGGTTCCATGCCTGGTTGCGGCCCTGCTGCTTCGGGAAGGCCTGCTTGCCGACCATGCCGAGGGTGAGCGCCGTCACCGCCGGCACCACCAGCGTGCCGCCGGCGGCCGCCACGAACTGGGCGGCGAGCACCGTCATGAAGGAGCGCGCCGGCAGGAGCAGCAGGGTGCCGACGAGGATCGCCGCGCAGGCCGCCGCGATCAGCATCCGGGGCCGGCCGAGCCGGTCGACCAGGGCGCCGAGCGGCGCGCTCAGGGCGAGCGTGGCGAAGCCCACGATGGTGGTGACGAGGCCGACCTGGCTCGGCCCCCATTGCGCGGCCTGCGCCAGCCAGGTGCCGAGGAAGGGGCCGAGCCCGCCCTGGATGTCGCCGACGAAGGCGTTGATCAGGGCGAGATGGGTCGTGGGATTCATCAACGCGGAGGCGCTCCGGTTCGCTCGAGGTCTCTTGCCTGGGTCTCTTGCCAGGGTCTCTTGCCAGGGTCTCTTGGCGGACCCACACGGACCAACGCGCCTGAACGGGGAATGATCGGATCGGTGCGGTGAGGCCCGGGTGAGATGCGGGGCGCCCTCTCCCGTGGAAAAATCCCGTCAGGGGCTCGGCACCACGCAGGCGGCGGTCAGGCGGGCGAGCATCGGGTCGGGAATGCCCATGGCGACGAGCTGGTCGTGGGTGTGGCGGACATAGTCCGGGTTGGCGCCCGAGCGGCCGAGGCCCTGGCGCACCAGCCGCACCAGCTCGGCCTCCGGCAGGCGACCGGCATATTGCGGGTGGCGGCGGTCGACGAGGTAGGTCACCGCCTCGATCCGGCGCCCGTCGTCGAGGGTGACGCCGAGCACCCGCTCGACATAGACCGCCGTGACCTGCTCGCGCTCGCGCAGGTAGGCGAGCGTGCCGGCAGCCTCTCGCCCTGCGACTCGGAAGGCCATGCCGCGGCAGGAGCCGCCGCGGTCGAGCCCGAGCACGAGGCCCGGCCGCTCCGGCGTGCCGCGATGGACGTGCGAGAGCACACAGAGCGAGCGGTGGTAGCCGCGCAGGCGCCCCGGCCCACTCTCCACGAAGGGGAAGCCCGGCCGCCACATCAGCGAGCCGTAGCCGAACACCCACAGATCCGACGGTTCGCCCGTCTCCATCGCCTCGTTTCCTCCCGGCAGGATTCTTCCGGAGCCTCGTCCGGCACGACCTCGTGAGCGGGCCGCCCGACCTGCCACTATTGCCGGGCGCGGCCGGTAGCAGCTACGGGGACGCGGTTCAATCCGGGTGGCCCGTGCCGGGCCGCCGCAGAGCCGGGATCATGCCGATGAACAGGCCGACCACCGTTGGGACGACCAACGAGACGCCGCCGAGCGGGCACCCGGGCCGCGGGCCCGGCCTGCGCCTCGGCCTGTTCGCGCCGTTCGCGCTCCTGCTCCTGCTGGCCCTGGCCTGGAGCGCGGGCTGGTTCTGGCTGCGCGGCAAGGCCGAGGGCGAGATCGGCGCGTGGTTCGCCCGCGAGGCGCAGGCCGGCCGGCAATGGACCTGCAAGGACCGCTCGCTGACCGGCTTCCCGTTCCGGTTCGAGCTGCGCTGCACGGACCTCGCCTTCGCCCGCTCCGACGTGCGCTTCACCACCGGCCCGGTGGTGGCGGTGGCGCAGGTCTACCAGCCGCGCCACGTGATCCTGGAGGCGACCGGACCGTTCCGGGTGCAGCAGGGCGGGCTCGAGGCCAACGTGACCTGGAGCCAATTGGAAGCGAGCGTGCACGCCACGAGCGACGGCTTCCAGCGCGCCTCCGTAGTGGCGGACGGGCTCAAAGGCGCCGTCACCGGCGCCGACCCCTCGCCGATCGACTTCACGGTCGGCCATCTCGAACTGCATGCGCGGCCGACCCCGGGCCGCTTCGCCACCGATGGCGCGATCGACCTGAGCGCCCGGGTGCTGCAGGCGGGCCTGCCTCTCCTCGACCCGGTGCTCGGCGGGACCGAGCCTGCCGACATCGCCCTCGACGCCACCGTGACCCGGGCCGCGGCTTTTCGCACCCGCACCCTGGCGCAGGAACTGGAGCGCTGGCGCGAGGCCGGCGGCACGGTCGAGATCGCCAGCCTCGCCGCCGAGAAGGGCAGCCGGCGCCTGCGGGCGCAAGGGGTGCTCGCCCTCGACGACCAGCACCGGCCGACGGGCCAGCTCGACGTGCGCACCGCCGGCCTCGAGCAGGTGATCGCGCCGCTGATCAGCGAGCAGCTCGGGGCGCGGCTCGGCGGCGACGGCGCGGCGCTGATCGGCAACATCGTCGGCCAGTTCCTCGGCGGCCGCCGCAAGGAGCCGGCGCCGGGCGCGGGCCCGTCCCAGGACCGGTCTCAAGACCGCCCCGGCGAGCCGCCGCTCAAGGTGCTGCCGACCGTGCGGCTCACCGGCGGGCGCGTGGTGGTCGGTCCCTTCGCGGTGCCGAACGTGCGGCTCCAGCCGCTGTATTGAGCGGAGGCGGTTGCCGCCCCGCCCCTGGCGTCGTACGCCTGCGGGCATGAGCCAGACCGCCCGCTTCCAGAGCTTCGAGGATCCCAGCCACCGGGAGGGCGCGGCGCGGATCGCCGCGCTCCGGGCCGCGATGGCGCAGAGGGGATTTGCCGGCTTCGTCGTGCCCCGGGCCGACGAGCACCAGTCGGAATACGTGCCCCCCAACGCCGAGCGGCTGGCTTGGCTGACGGGCTTCACCGGCTCGGCCGGCACCGCGGTGGTGCTCGCCGACAAGGCCGCCCTGGTGGTGGACGGGCGCTACACCCTCCAGGCCGGCGAGCAGGTCGATACGAGCGTCGTCGCCCCGGTGCCGCTCGCCGAGACCAGCGTCGAAGGCTGGATCGCCGCCAACCTGCCGGCGGGCGGGGTGCTGGCCTACGATCCCTGGCTGCACACCCCGGACGGCCTCGCCCGGCTGGAGCGCGCCGCCAGGGACGCCGGCGGGCGCGTCGAGCCGACCGCCCTCAACCTCGTCGACCTCGTCTGGATCGACCGGCCGGCCGCCCCGCGGGCGCCGGTGGTGACGCATCCCGAGAGCCTGGCCGGCGAGGCGGCGTCGGCGAAGCTCGGGCGGGTGCGCGAGGCCCTGGCCAAGGCCCGGCTCGACGCGCTGGTCGTGTCGGACCCGCACAACCTCGCCTGGGTCTTCAACCTGCGCGGCGGCGACGTCGCCCACACTCCCATCCCCCTCGGCTACGCGGTGATCCCGCGGGAGGGTGAGGCGCGCCTCTTCCTCGACCCCGAGAAGGTGACGGAGGAGGCTGCCCGCGCCCTCGACGGCCTCGCCGCGCGGGACGAGCCGGGGGCGCTGCCCGCCGCGCTCGATGCGCTTGGCGCCGCCAAGGCCCGGGTGCGGGTCGATGCGGCGACCGGCGCCGTGGCGCTCGGCCGGCGCATCACGGCGGCCGGCGGCGCGCTCGATGTCGGGCCCGATCCGATCACCGCCATGAAGGCGGAGAAGAACGCCGCCGAGATCGCCGGCTCCCGCGCCGCGCATGTTCGCGACGGCGCCGCGGTCACCCGCTTCCTCGCCTGGCTCGCCCGGGAGGCGCCCGGCGGGGCGGTGTCGGAGATCGACGCGGTCGTGCGCCTCGAGGCGTTCCGGATCGAGACCGGCTGCCTGCGCGAGGTCGCCTTCCCGACCATCTCCGGGTCGGGGTTGAACGGCGCCATCGTGCATTACCGCGTCACCCGCGGCACCGACCGGCGGGTGCAGCCGGGCGAGCTCTTCCTGATCGATTCCGGCGCCCAGTACGGTGACGGCACCACCGACATCACCCGCACCGTGGCGGTCGGCACCCCGAGCCCGGAGATGCGCGACCGCTTCACCCGCGTGCTGAAGGGCCACATCGCCATCGCCACCGCGGTCTTTCCCCGCGGCACCACGGGCGCACAGATCGACGCCTTCGCCCGCCGCCCGCTCTGGGAGGCCGGCCTCGACTTCGACCACGGCACCGGCCACGGCGTCGGCGCCTTCCTGTCGGTGCACGAGGGGCCGCAGCGCATCGCCAAGACCGGCACGGTGGCGCTCCAGCCCGGCATGATCGTCTCGAACGAGCCGGGCTACTACAAGACCCGCGCCTTTGGCATCCGGATCGAGAACCTGGTCCTGGTCGAGGAGCGGGAGATCACGGGCGCAGAGCGCCCGATGCTCGGCTTCGAGACCCTGACGCTCGCGCCGTTCGACCTCGCCCTGGTGGTGCCGGAGCTGCTCACCCCGGAGGAGACCGCTTGGCTCGACGCCTACCACGCCCGGGTGCGCGAGACGCTGTCGGATCTGGTCGATCCGCAGACCCGCGAGTGGCTGGCTGCGGCGACGCGGCCGGTCGCGGCCGTCGCGTGAAGCGGGTCGCGCGAGCGGTACGGCACGGCACTCTCCTGTCCCACAGCGACCCTTCTATCGGCGGCGGCGCTCTTCGGCACCCAGCCCGACGACTCTCCGGGTCATCCCGGGGCTCGCCTGGAGGGCGAGAACCCGGGATCCATAACCGCTGACGATGTCGAACGAAGCGACCGGCGTTCCTCCTCATCCTGAAAGCTCAGCGGTTATGGATCCCGGGTTCCGCTGTCGCGGCCCCGGGATGACGATGGAGGGTTCGACGTCGGTCGGCCAACGCGAACAGGCGCTCAGGATGCGGCCGCACGAGGGACGCAAGATGTCGAGCAGTTAAATAGGTCGCTTATTACGTAATGTAACAGTTAAAAACCTATCGTCTTTCGCTATATAATCTGGCCTAAATCTCCGCAAAGCGGATGCCAATGCGGATCAGCGCGCTTTCTTCTCGATTACGCAACGCCGTCGCCGTACTATCCCGCTGCCGATCGCGGCAGGGGGAACGCCGAATCATGAGGACGACGATGCTCGCGGCCGCGGCCGCCGGGGCGATGATGCTTGGCATCGGGCCGGCGCGGGCCGAGGCGACGGAATGCGCGGCGGTGAGCCAGCGCCAGATCGAGGGCCTGTTCGATCGCTGGAACAAGGCGCTGGCGACGCTCGACGCGGCCAAGGTCACGGCGAACTACGCGCCCGACGCCGTGCTGCTGCCGACGGTGTCCAACATGCCGCGAACCGACCGGGCGATGATCCAGGACTACTTCGTGCACTTCCTGGAGAAGCACCCGCAGGGCGTCATCAACACCCACACGATCAAGCTCGGCTGCAACATCGCGACCGATGTCGGCACCTACACCTTCCTGATCGACGGGAAGAACCCGGGCGAGCACGTCGTGGTGCCGGCGCGCTACAGCTTCGTCTACGTGCTGCGGGACGGCGAGTGGCTGATCGCGCACCACCATTCCTCGGCGATGCCGGAGTCGGTCGTCGCCGTCACCGCCGCCGCCAAGGAGCATTGAGGCCCGCGGCGACGCCTCAATTGGCGTCGCAGGGATCGGCCTCGTCGAGATGCGCGCGCAGCGTGATCTCGCGGGTGTCGATGCCGAGCCCGGGCCGGGCCTCGCTGGTCGGCGGGCGGGTCAGCATCGTGCCCCAGAACAGCCCGGTGGCGAGAGCGAGGGCGGAGAGAGCGGTCAGGACACGCATGTCGGCCTCCTGCGGCCCATCGTCGACGGGGCCGGACTGGTCTTCGATGATCTCGATCGAGCGGGTGCGCGCCATCGGCCGGCCCGCCCCTGTGTCGCGGCCAGCAAATGGCGTATCGTCCTGAAACTCTCTCCAATCGTGCGCGATCGGATGCTTGGTCCGGCGCACCGAAGACCAGTGATCGCCCATCTGCCGAAACAAACGGGCGGAGATGCACGATCAGATCTGCTTCTTTATTCCCAAATGGCGTAAAGACAGAAGCGGGCGGCGTCATCCTTCATTCTGATGAGGCAGCGGCATAGCGTGGCCGACACCGGCTCGATGACGGGGATTTCGGGTCGTCCGCCCATCTATATTTTGAGCGAGGCAATCGTGCCCTCGTGACCGGTTCGTCTTCGGGCGCAACCTCCTCCGGGACTGACACGCCGACACTCGTCAGGGTAGGCTCGCGGCCGCCAAGAGAGCAGCCGGAACGGCAGACCAGACGAGAACCGGGAGGATACGGGATGCACGACGATCTCAAGCCGGTGGCCGACGCGATCCTGCGGCGCGGGATCGACGAGGCCCCGCACCTGGCGGGGATCGTCGCCATGGCGACCGACCGGGAGCGCACGCTCTATGCCGGTGCCGCCGGGCAGCGGGGCGAGGACGCGCCGATGACCATCGACACGGTCCTGGCGATCTTCTCCACCACCAAGGCGGTCACCGCCACCGCCGTGCTGCAGCTCGCGGAGGAGGGCCGGCTCGACCTCGACGCCCCGGCCTCGGACTACGTACCCGACCTCGACGGGATCCAGGTGCTCGAGGGTTTCTCGGAGGACGGCGCCCCGCGCCTGCGCCCGCCGGCGCGCCCGATCACCACCCGGATGCTGCTGCTGCACACGGCCGGCTTCGGCTACGACATCTTCAACGAATCCTACGCGCGGCTCCTGCGCGAGAGCAAAAGGCCGGGCGTGACCAGCGGCACCCGCGCCTCGCTGATGACGCCGCTGCTGTTCGATCCCGGCGAATCCTGGGAGTACGGCAGCAACATCGACTGGGCCGGCCAGGTGGTCGAGGCGGTGACCGGCCGGCGCCTCGGGGCGGTGATGCGGGAGCGGATCTTCGCACCGCTGGGCATGGATTCGACCGGCTTCGTCCTGACCTCCGCCATGCGCGCCCGCCTCGCGCGGATGCACCAGCGGGCCGCGGATGGCAGCCTGTCGGTCATCGCCGGCTTCGAGCTGCCGCAGGAGCCGGAGGTCGAGATGGGCGGCCACGGGCTCTACTCGACCGCCGAGGACTACCTTCGCTTCATCCGGATGTGGCTCAATGACGGCGCCGGCCCGCACGGGCCGGTGCTGCGGCCCGAGACCGTCGCGATGGCGGCGACGAACGGCCTCGGCCCCGATCTGAAGATCCGCGCCCTGCCGGGGGTGAAGCGCCACCTCTCGCACGACGCCGAGTTCTTCCCCGGAATGCCGAAATCCTGGGGGTTGAGCTTCATGATCAACGACGAGGCGGCGCCGACCGGGCGCTCGGCCGGGTCGCTTGCCTGGGCGGGGCTCGCCAACCTGTATTTCTGGATCGACCGGACCGCCGGGATCGGGGGGTTCTGGGGCACGCAACTCTTCCCCTTCGCCGATCCGACCTCGGTGGAGAATTTTTTGGAGTTCGAGACGGCGGTGTATCGGAGCCTGTCCTGAAGTTTGCAGGATTTCGGGCTATCCCATCTTGGACGTCAGAGCCTACTTGAGGCGACGGACCAAGATGAAACCCTCCGCGTCATCCCGGGGCCGCGACAGCGGAACCCGGGATCCATAACCGCTGACGGTTCAGGAAGACACGGAACGCTGGCCGCCTCGGTCTGCACCGTCGGCGGTTATGGATCCCGGGTTCTCGACTTCGTCGAGCCCCGGGATGACGCAGTGCGATGTCGGCGCGGATGCCGAATTGCTCGATTCCATTCACGAACAATCGCTCACGCCCCGATGAACACCCCGGCGATCGCCGCGCTGGTCAGGTTCGACAGGGTGCCGGCGAGGATCGCCCGGAGCCCGTAGGCCGCCACCTCCGCCCGGCGCTCGGGCACCAGGCTGCCGAAGCTCGCGAGCTGGATCGCGATCGACGACAGGTTGGCGAAGCCGCAGAGCGCGAAGCACAGGATCGCGGTGCTGCGGGGGCCGAGCTCGCCGCTCTTCAGGACCGGCGAGAGGTTGGCGTAGGCCAGGAACTCGTTGAAGGCGAGTTTTTGGCCGATGGCGCCGCCGACGAGCGTCGCCTGGTCCCACGGCACGCCCAGCAGCCAGGCGAGCGGCGCCAGCGCCCAGCCGAGCCCGCCCTCGATCGAGGCGCCCGGCATCCCGACGAGACCGCCCGCAGCGGCGACGATGCCGTTGACCAGCGCGATCAGCCCGACGAAGGCGATCAGCATCGCGCCGACCGCCACGGCGACCGCGAGGCCCTTCTGGGTGCCGTCGGCGGCGGCCTCGATCACGTTGACCGCCCGGGTCTCGCCGAAGGTGACCTGCATGGTCGTGACCTGGCTCGGCTCGGTCGAGGGCACCAGGATCTTGGCGTAGAGGAGCCCGCCGGGAATCGCCATGAACGAGGCGGCGAGCAGGTATTGCATCGGCACGCCGAGGGCGGCGTAGCCGGCGAGGATCGAGCCGGCGGTCGAGGCCGCGCCGCTCGTCATCACGGCGAACAATTCCGCGCCGGTGAGGAGCGCCAGGAACGGCCGCAGCGCCACCGCGATCTCGCTCTGCCCGATGAAGATGGTGATGACCGCCGAGAAGGTCTCGATCCGCGAGGTGCCGAGCACCCGCTGCAACGCTGCGCCCAGCGCCCGGGCGAGCGCCTGCATCACCCCGAAATGGTAGAGCACCGCGATCAGCGCCGAGACGTAGATGATCTGCGGCAGCACCCGCAGAGCCAGGACGAAGCCGCCGCCGCCGAACAATTCGAACATCTTCGGCTCGACGAGGCCGCCGAACAGGAACGCCACGCCGCGGTCGCCGTAGGACAGGACCGCCTGCACCGCGTCGGCGACGGCGCCGAGCGCGGTGCGGCCGGCGGGCCAGAACAGCACCAGGGCGCCGAGCCCGACCTGGACCGCGAGCGCCGACGCGACCACCCGCGGCCGGATCGCCCGGCGGTCGGTCGAGAACAGGATCGCGATCGCGATCAGGACCGCGATGCTGGCGGCGGCGTGGATCAGGCGGTCCGGCATGCAGTCTTCCTCTCGGTCAGGTCCCAGCAAGCCTGATGCCGCATCGTTCAGTGCCCGTTCAAGCGCGACGGTTCGAGATGGGGCACGCCATGGTCCTGCCCGAAAACGAGGCGATCCAACGCGAAACCCCGGGAACTCCCCCGATCGCCCGTCACGGGAGGGCAAACGCCATGCCGCCGCTCCGAAAGTCGCCGCTCCGACCTCTGGTTCTCGCCCTCGCGGCCCTGGCGGGCCTCGTCGCCGCCGCCCTCCCCTCGGCCGCGGCCGAGCGGCGGATCGCCCTCGTGGTCGGCAACGGCGCCTATGCGGGCGGCGCGATCCCGACCGCCGCCAACGATGCCGGCCTCGTCGCCCAGACCCTGCAGGCGGCGGGGTTCGACGTCGTCGGCGCCCGCGACCTCGACGAGGATTCCCTGCGCCGCACCTTGCGCGACTTCACCGACAAAGCCGCGGCGGCCGGCTCGGACGCGGTGGCCTTCGTGTACCTCTCCGGCTACGGCCTGCAGCTCGAGAACGAGGCCTATCTCGCGCCCGTCGACGCCCGGATCGAGACCGCCTCCGACGTGCCGCTCCAGGCCCTGCGGGTCTCGGACTACGTCAAGCGCCTCGCCGCCCTGCCGCTCAAGGCCCGATTCGTGGTGCTCGACGCCGCCCGCACGGCGCCGTTCCGCCTGCGCGGCGATCCGCTCGCCGGCGGCCTGCCGCTCGTCGAGGCCGAGCCCGGCAGCCTGATCGCCTACAACGCCGCCCCCGGCACCGTCGGCCCGGCCGAGACCGGCCCCTACGGGGCTTACGCGCTGGCGCTGGTCGAGATGATCCGCGAAGGGGGGCTCGCCCCCGCCGCCCTGTTCGAGCGGGTGCGGCTGCGGGTGGCGGAGGCGACAAGCGGGGCCGAGGTGCCGTGGAGCGCGTCGCGCATCGACGCGCCGTTCCTGTTCCTGGAGCGGGAGGCCGGGGCGCCGTCGCTCGCCGGGTTCGAGCCGCCGCAGAAGCCCCTGGGCGAGATCGGCGCGCGCGAGGCCTACGCCGCCTGCCTCGGCCGCGACACCTTGGCGGGCTACGAGGACTTCGTCGCCGCCTATCCGCGCGACCCGTTGGCCAAGCGGGTCCGGGCGATCATCGCGGCCCGCCGCGAGGCCCTGACCTGGCGGCGCAGCGCGCTCGCCAACACGCCGGAGGCCTACTGGTCCTATCTCGGCCGCTATCCCCGTGGTCCGCATGCGTGGGACGCCCGCCGGCGCCTCACGGCGCTCGCCGCCGCCTTCGCGCCGCCGCCGGATTTCCGCGTGCTCGCCTACGACGTGCCGCCGCCCCCGCCCGACGAGGTGATCTACGTCGAGCGGCCGGCGCTCTTTCTCGACGACCCTGTCTACGCCCTGCCGCCGCCGCCCGTCGCCTTCCTGCCGCCGCGGCCGACCATGCTGGTCGAGCTGGCCCCGCCCCCGCCGCCGGTCGAGGCCTACCTCCTGCCGGTGCCCGCCTACGTCCCGGTGCCCACCTACGTGGTCGCGCCCCCGTCCGTATTGCCGCCGCCGAACCCGGTGCTGTTCCAGAACCTGCACGTCCAGAACATCACGGTCGTGAACGAGCACGCCCCCGAGCCGGCGCCGCCCGGCGCGGGCCGCCTCGCGCCGGTGGCCGGTGCGGTCGCCGGCGCGGCGCTCGGGGCCGCCGCGGCCCGGGTCGCCCTGCCGCCCGCCATCGCCCAGAAGGCGGCCTTGCGGCCGGATCTCCCGGGCGCACCAGGACAAGGAGCACCGGGACAAGCAGCGCCGGGCCAGATCCCGCGCGCCGGCGGGCCGGTGGGCGGCGTGCCGCCCGGCGCGGCGGCCCTGCGGCCGAGCCTGCCCGGGCAGCCCCTGCCCGGCCAGATCCCGGCTCCCAATCCGGCCGGGGCGCGGCCGAATCCCGTGCAGGCGCTGCCCGGTGCGGGCGGCACGCCGCTGCCGGCCGTCGCCGGCCGGCCCGCCGGTCCCCAGCCGGTCGGGCGGCCCGTCGGGCTCGGCCAGATTCCAGGGCAGGCTCCGAATCAGGCTGCCGGCCAGACTCCCGGGCAGGCGCCCGGCCGTTTCCCGCCCGCCGCCGCGCAACCGGCGGGGCCGCCCCCGGTCGCCGGGAGGCCCGGCCAGCCCGCCCTCGCCGCCCGCCCCCCGCAGGGACCGGCGGCCGCAGCGGCTCCCCAAGGCTTGCAGCCTCAAGGCTTGCAGCCCCAAGGCTCGCAGCTTCAAGGCTTGCAGCCTCAAGGCGTGCGACCGCCGGTCGTGCCCTCGCGCCCGGTCCAGCCGCCCCGGATGGTCGCCCCCGCGCAAGCCCCGCGGCCGGCGATGCAGCCCCAGCAGGCGGCACAGCCACCCCGCATGGCGGCTCCCGCCCGGGCGCCGCGGCCGGATGACGGCTTGCAGCGGATGCGGATGGAGCAGGCGGCGCGCCAGCAGGCGATGCAGCGCCAGCAGATGATGCAGGCGCAGCAGGCCCAGGCCCGCCAGCGGTTCGAGGGCCAGCAGATGATGCAGCGCCAGCAGCAGCAGATGCAGGACGCGATGCGGCGCCAGCAGGCCCAGGCCCTGCGCCAGCCGCAGATGATGGCGCCGCGGCCCCAGCCGATGCCGCCCCATCCGCAAGCCGCGCCGCGCCCGGCCCCCCACGCCCCTCCGCCGGGCCACGGCTGCGGGCATCCGGGCGGCCCGCCCTGCCGGTAGGGACGCGACACCGTCCCGGGCCGGCGCCGGCCGGCCGCTCCCGTCTTGCTCGCGCCCGCCCTCGTCGCCAATTTACCAGCCAGCCGGTCCATCGTCCGGGCGCGGATGTCGAGCGACAGGGGGCGCGTTCCTGTATAGACACCGGCGCCGATCCATCGACACGCCTCGCGCCCCGTCGCGAGGCCGCGCGGAGCCATCGAACATCATGACAGACCGCCTCGACGAGGCCCGCGCCGCGCTCCGAAAGACCTTCGGCTACGAGGATTTCCGTCCCGGCCAGGCCGAGGTGATCGGCGCCGTGCTCGACGGGCGCGACGTCTTCGCGGTGATGCCGACGGGCTCGGGCAAGTCGATGACCTACCAGCTCCCCGCCCTGGTGGAGCAGTCGCTGACCGTGGTCGTCTCGCCCCTGATCGCGCTGATGCACGATCAGGTGAAGCAGATGGAGGGGTTCGGCATCGCGGCCGGCACCCTCAATTCGACAGTCTCGGAATCGAGCGCCCGCGAGACCTGGCGCGGCATCCGCTCAGGATCGTTGCGCCTGCTCTTCGTCTCGCCCGAGCGGCTGCTGATGGAGGGCCTGATCGAGGCGCTGCAGGGCGCCGGCGTCCGGCGGCTGGCGGTCGACGAGGCCCACTGCGTCTCGCAATGGGGCCACGACTTCCGGCCCGAATACCGCGATCTCGCGCGCGCGCGCGAGGCGCTCGGCGACGTGCAGACCGTGGCGCTGACCGCAACGGCCGACGCCGCGACCCGGGCCGACATCTCCGAGCGGCTGTTTCCCCGCGGCCGCAAGCCGGAGCTGTTCGTCCACTCCTTCGACCGGCCGAACATCCGCCTGACCTTCGCGCCGAAGGAGCACCCGACGCGCCAGCTCTCCCGTTTCCTGCGCCCGCGCAAGGCCGAGAGCGGCATCATCTACTGCTCCTCCCGCAAGCGCACCGAGCAGATCGCCGAGATCCTGCAACAGGACGGCTTCAACGCGCTCGCCTACCATGCCGGCCTCGACCAGACCGTCCGGATGCGCAACCAGGACACCTTCCTCCAGGAGGACGGCGTCGTGGTGGTGGCGACGGTGGCCTTCGGCATGGGCATCAACAAGCCGGACGTGCGCTACGTCTGCCACGCCGACATGCCCTCGACGATCGAGAGCTACTACCAGGAGATCGGCCGCGCCGGCCGCGACGGGCTGCCGGCCGACACGCTCACCCTCTACGGCCTCGACGACATGGCGCTCCGCCGGCGCCAGATCGACGAGAAGGAGGTGCCGGACGACCGCCGACGGGTCGAGCGCCGCAAGCTCGAGGCGATGATCGGGCTCTGCGAGGGCGCGACCTGCCGGCGCCAGTCGCTGCTCGGCTATTTCGGCGAGCAGAGCGAGCCGTGCGGGCGCTGCGACCTGTGCCGCGGCGGCGTCTCCCTCATCGACGGCACGGTGGCGGCGCAGAAGGTTCTGTCCGCGGTGGTGCGCACCGGCCAGCGCTTCGGCGCCGCCTATATCTGCGACCTCGTCCACGGCAAGGAGAGCGACCAGATCCGCCGCAACGGCCACGCCCAGCTCAAGACCTTCGGGGTCGGATCGGACAAGCCGGTGGCGGCCTGGCGGGCGATCCTGCGCCAGCTCTTCGCGGCCGGCGCCGTGGCGGAGAACGGCGACGGCTATGGCGGCCTGTCCCTCACCGACAAGGGCGAGGCGATCCTGTTCGGCCGCGAGCCGGTGAGCTTGCGCCCCGATCCCGAGCCGAAGGCCCCGAAGGAGCGCCGCCGCGGCTCGACCGACCGCGACGACACGCTCGGCCTGTCGGAGGCCGACGAGGCCCTGTTCCAGCACCTGCGGGGCCTGCGCGCGACGCTCGCCCGCCAGGAGGGCGTCGCCGCCTACATGATCTTTCCCGACCGGACGCTCATCGAGATGGCACGCTCCAAGCCCGTCGACCTCTGGGCGCTGCGCTCGGTCCACGGGGTGGGCGAGCGCAAGCGGGACGCCTACGGGCAGCCCTTCGTCGAGGCGGTGGCGGAGTTCCTGGCGGATGCGGCGAAGCGGGCGGGGTGAGCGGGCGCGGCGTCGTCGGATCCCGCTATCCCGGATGTCGTCGTCCCTCTTGCGGCCCGGAGCGGGACGTAGCCCTTCGTCCGTACCCGAGGAGCATGTACGGAAAACCTCTCTTCAGATGAGAAAGACAAGTCCCGCTTGATCGAAATCTTCCGCCAACGGCGGCGTGTCCTCCCCCAGCCAGATGCTGGAGAAGGTCAAGGTGGCCGTGAGAACGGTCAGATTGCTCGTGTTGCGGACGAGTATCGTCAAGGCCTGCCGATCCCCTTCCCTTGGTACGACATCTCGCGCAGTCGCTGGCAGGGCGGCCATCGCTTCGGCCCTGATCGCATCCGAATCACGACACTCCATGCCGACCTCGTCCCGGGTGAGGTACTGTCCATCGTGAACATCAAAATAGTATCTCGGCATTGCTTGTCTCGGGCATAGAGCCAACATTAGTTATCGATAGGCAATTGTGCGCCAAATGAAGAACGCGGATTAGTGCTTATAGCGACATTTTAGTGCGCGAAGCTGAATTTGCGTTTTGATGTTCGCTTCCTGAGCGATAGTCGGTTTGCGACGGATTCGACCCAGTCCGATACGCTTGGCGTAGCTGGAACACCGCGCTGCGTAATTGACGGCGACCATCGGGTAGTCGGGCGGCAGATCCCATTTGCGGCGGTACTGGTCGGGGGTAAGTCCATGCGATGCCAAGTGGCGCTTGAGCGCCTTGTAGGGTTTTCCGTCTTCCAGACTAATGATGTGATCGGGGGTAACCGTCCCTTCGATTGGGACGATAGGTATGAACTTACGTTCGAGAGGCGCTATTCCTGCACACAGCTTCGCCAATCGTGCGTGAGTTGCCGCAATACGACTCGTCAAATCGGATACCGAAACGGTCTTCCTCGTGGCGTAGGTGTCGACGATATCACAGGCGAGACCGGTGATATTCGTATCCTTGAAAGGGAAATCATCCATGTGAGCGGGTCAAGCTATTGATTTTCGGCAGAAAATACGACTATTTCTTATTTAGAATAAGTCAAGTATAGGCACTCCGCGTTATATCGAATTGCGCGGAGAGACAAATCATAAATACGATAGGTTGTTTCGCCGGCGCGACCCATCGCTGTGGTTGCGGCAACCTGACCCCACACCTCGCGGGGAACGGCAGCGCCCCGTGCGGACGTCGCATCGAGCCACGCTCACGACGCGACGGCCCGCGCCTCATACGATTTCCGATTGATCGCTTCGCGATGCGGAAATCGGCTTCGCTCAGGTGCCGCGCGGGCTGGTGATACCATTTCCGGAAGTAATCTTCCGGAAATGGTATCACAGGGCAGACAGGGACTGGGTGAGGTCACCGGAACAGATCGACCAGTCGGCGATCCGGTCATCGCCAGGCACTTGCTCTCCCTGACCGGGGGCGCGAGATGTGGAACGGCCGCAAGGGATTGAAATCAGCTACTCACGCAGCCAAGCTGATAAGAATTGGAACCGCAGATCCGCTCCTCCATGCAAGAGGAGGAGCGCGCTTACCCTAGAGGGGTCAGGATGGCCCGATTGCCGTCATTGTCTATGCTTGGCGCGCTCGAAAATCCCGCAGGGTGGCCCGCACACGCTCCTGGAGCGTCGCCTCCGACAACGGCCCCGTCACGACGAGGCTCGCCACCACCTCCGGATGCTTCAACCGCTGCTTCGGCGTGCGGGCGTGATTCGCCACCCGCACCTGCCCCCCGGCACCGGGCAGCCCGAAGTAGAAGCTCTCGCCCCGCGTCCCCTGCCCGATCTCGAAAAATCCCTCCGCCAGGAGGAGCGCCCGGGCGCGATCCATCGCCGCCGCCGGGGTCACGGCCGCCAGCCCGCCTCGTCCTCCTCATCACCGTCATCGGTCTCGCGATACGGCCCGTCGGTCGCCTCGGCCCCGCGATAGCCGGTCGCCAGTACGTAGAGCTCGCTCGAATCCGCCCGGCTCGCCGCCGGCTTGACGTGGCGCACGGCGGAAAAATCGCGCTTCAGGTCGGCGAGCAGGCCACCCTCGGTGCCGCCCTGCAGCACCTTGGCGAGGTAGGTGCCGCCCGGCGCCAGGATCTCGCGGGCAAAGGCCAGCGCCGTCTCGGCGAGCCCCATGATGCGCAGGTGGTCGGTCTTCTTGTGGCCGGTGGCGTTGGCGGCCATGTCCGACATCACCACGTCGGCCGGCCCGCCCAGCATCTCGGTGAGGAGCCCCGGCGCGGTCGGATCGAGGAAGTCGAGGGTGACGAAGTCGACGCCCGGCATCGGCTCGATCTCGAGGAGGTCGATGCCGACCACCCGGCCGCGCGGCGTCGGTGCGCCCGGATGGCTGCCGACCTTGGCCGCCGCCACCTGCGACCAGCCGCCGGGCGCCGCGCCGAGATCGACCACCCGCTGGCCGGGCTTGAGCAGCCGGAAGCGGTCGTCGATCTCCATGAGCTTGAAGGCCGCCCGCGAGCGATAGCCCTCGCGCTTGGCGCGGGCCACGTAGGGATCGTTGAGCTGGCGCTCCAGCCAGATCTTGGAGGAGACCGTGCGCCCGCGCGCGGTCTTGACCCGCTGCTTCAGGTCGCCCCGGACGCCGCCGCCGCGACGATCGCTCATATGCCTTGACCTTCGATGATCGAAATCTTGCAAGGCAGATGACGCCCCGGGCTGACATGCGCAAGCCCGGAACGCCGTGTCAGCCCGGCCGCACGCCCCGGCGCCAGACCCCGTCCTCGCGCATCATGTTCATCAAGAGCCCCTCGCGCAGGCCGCGATCGGCGATGCGCAGGCGCTCGGACGGGAAGGCGCGGCGGATCGCCTCCAGGATGGCGCAGCCGGCGAGCACCAGATCGGCCCGGTCGCGACCGATGCAGGGATTCTGCGCCCGGTCCGACAGCCGCGTGGCGAGCAGGCCGTCGATGGCGTCGGTCACCTCGCGGTCGCGCATCCACAGCCCGTCGATCCGCCGCCGGTCGTAGCGCGGCAGGCGCAGATGGGTGGCGGCGAGCGTCGTCACCGTGCCGGAGGTGCCGAGGAGGTGGAAGTTCGGCGCGTGCGCGGCCGCGCCCGCGATCAGCGCGAATTTGGTCAGACGGTCGGCGACCTCCTCGACCATGCCCTCGAAGACCGGGCGGGTCACGTCGGCCCCGCCGTAGCGCTCGGCCAGGGTGACCACTCCGACGGGGAGCGAGTCCCAGGCGCGGATGCGCAGGGTCGGGTCGGCACTGCGGGCGAGGGCGGCCGAGCCGTCGAGCCAGACGATCTCGGTCGAGCCGCCGCCGATGTCGAAGATCACCACCGATTCGGCGTGCCGGTCGGCGAGCGCCGCGCATCCGGTGACCGCCAGATAGGCCTCGGTGCGCCGGTCCACCACTTCGAGGTCGAGGCCGACCTCGCGGTGCACCCGGTCGACGAAGGCCGGGCCGTTCACCGCGAGCCGGCAGGCCGCGGTAGCGATCGACTTCGCCCGCACCACCCCGCGGGAGCGCATCTTGCCGAGGCAGACCGCCAGCGCGTCGACGGTGCGCTCGATCGCGCCGTCGCTCAGGCGGTCGGTGCTGCCCAATCCTTCGCCGAGCCGCACGATGCGCGAGAAGGCGTCGATCACCCGGAACCCGTAGGGCGCCGGTTCGGCGATCAGGAGCCGGCAATTGTTGGTGCCGAGATCGAGCGCCGCGTAGGCGCGCCGGTCCGGGCGACGTGGAGGATCATCCCCCGCCGGGTGCGGCGGAGGCGCGGTCGCGCGCGCTGTCTCGGCGTACTCCGCGGCGCGCGCCGGCACGGAGACGACCGTCTCATCCCTCATCGGCCGTGCCGATATCCCTCACATCCGCACCCTCGCGGGGCGAAAAGTCCATCACATGATGGGGAGCTTACGTGGCTCCGGGCGGAACGCAAAGCCGCGATCGTGCCGCGGCCGCCGCCCCATCACCGGGGTAATCCCGATGTCCGCCAACGAATTGTGGTCAATCGACCGCCGTCCCGTGCAGCTCGGCCTGGGTGAAGCGCTGCTGCTCCTCCATCACCAGCCCGGCGAGTTCGCGCTTCAGCGCGTTGAACTCGGCCGAGGCCGTGTCGCGGGGGCGGGCGAGCGGCACGATCAGGTCGCGCTTCATCCGGCCCGGGCGGTAGGTGAGCACGACGATGCGGTCGGCGAGGTAGATCGCCTCCTCGATCGAGTGGGTCACGAACACGATCGTCTTGCGGTACTCGGCCCAGATCCGCAGCAACTCGTCCTGGAGCGTGCGCCGGGTCAGCGCGTCGAGGGCACCGAACGGCTCGTCCATCAGCATCACCGGCGGATCGAGGGCCAGGATGCGGGCGATGGCGACGCGCTGGCGCATGCCGCCGGACAAGTCCTTGGGGAAGCGGCCGAGGAAGTCCGACAGGCCGAGCTTGTCCGCGATCCGGGCGACGACCGCGTCGGCCTCCCCCCGCGCCGCGCCCTTGATGTCGAGGCCGAAGCGGATGTTCTGCTCCACCGTCATCCAGGGAAACAGGGCGTATTCCTGGAAGACCATACCCCGGTCAGGGCCCGGATCGACGACCGGACGACCCGCCATCCGGATCTCGCCAGTCGTGAGGGGCGAGAATCCCGCGATAGCGTTGAGCAGGGTGGACTTGCCGCAGCCCGAGGGCCCGAGCAGGCAGACGAACTGCCCGCTCGGGATCGCGGCGGTGACGTCCTCGAGCGCCACCACGGCGCCCGCGCCGGTGCCGAACACCTTCGAGGCGTGGTCGATCGTGATCTCGGCGGCGGCCGGCGCGGAGCGGTGGACAGGCTCGGGCTTGCGGAGCGGTGCGGTCATGGGGTCAGCGCTCCAGGCCGCGGTGCCAGCGCAGCAGGTGATCGTTGAAGCGCGACATCGCGCCGTCGATGACGAGGCCGAGGATGCCGATCGTCAGCATGCCGCCGATGATCTTGTCCGACCACATGTATTCCCGCGCCTCGAGGATCCGGTAGCCGAGCCCGTCCGACACCGCGATCATCTCGGCGACGATCACCACGATGAAGGCGGTGCCGATGCCGATGCGCATGCCGGCGAGGACGAACGGACTCGCCGCCGGCAGGATCACCCGCCGGAACATCGTCCAGGAATTCGCACCCAGGTTGCGCGCCGCGCGGATATAGATCGAATCGACCTGGCGCACCCCCGCCACCGTGTTCACGAGGACCGGGAAGAAGGTGCCGAGCGCGATCAGGAACAGGGCCGGCGGGTTGCCGAGGCCGAACCACACGATGGCGAGCGGGATGTAGGCGATCGGCGGAATCGGCCGCAGGATCTGCAGCAGCGGATTGACGAGGCCGTAGAGCCGGTCGCTCGTGCCCATCAGCAGGCCGACCGGGAGGGCGAGGCCGACGCCGATGGCGAAGCCCGCGATCACCCGGCCGAGGCTCGCCACCGCGTCGTGCGGCAGCTCGCCCGAGACCAGCCAGGCGGCGTAGCTCTGGCTCGCCGGATCGTAGGGCAGGGCCGGGATCAGGCTGGCGAACCAGCGCGAGGCCACCGCGCTCGGCGGCGGCAGCACCACGGCGGAGAACAGGCCGGCCCGGCTGGCGAGCTCCCAAAGGATCAGGAGCCCGACCGGCAGCAGCGCGCCGCGGAAGGCGGAGAGGCGGGTCACGATGCGGAGCTCAGTTCGTCTTCGTGGTCGATTTGGCGCCGAGCTCGGCCTTCGCCTTCTCGAGCAGGTCGAGCTTGACCCATTCGGCGTCGCCCTTCGGCGGATTGACCATCTTGCCGAGGCCGTATTTGTGCATCAGGTCCGCGGTGACCTGCATGTGGCCGGCCGGCATGTCGTAGGTGTAATCCGCGTTCTCCATCGAATCGCGGAAATCCTTGCTGCTGAGCTGGCCCTTGAAGACCTGCTCGCGGACGTACTTTTCCGCCAGGTCCGGCTTCTCGATGAAGGTCTTGGTCGCCTCCACGAACAGTTTCAGCACCCGGGCGGCGATCTCGGGCTTCTCGGTGTACATCTTCTCGGTCATGACCAGCGGGCGGTACGGCACGCCGACCGGGGTGTCGTAGGGCTTGACGATCTCGTAGCCCCAGCCGTTCGAGATGGCCTGCGTCGATTGCGGCTCGCTCTGGCAGATCACGTCGACGTATTTCTGGGCGAGCGCCTGGTTCAGGTCGGCGTAGTTGTTGAAGTAGACGAGCTGGACGTCCTTGCCCGCCCGCTCGGACCAGGTCAGGCCGTTCTTCTCCAGCTCGGCCAGCAGCATCAGGTCCTGGGTGCCGCCGCGCACCACCGCGACCTTCTTGCCCTTCACGTCGGCCAGGGTCTTGGCGCCGAGATCAGGCCGGCCGAGGATGCGCACGCCGCCATTGGCGAAGCCCGCCACCACCAGGAGCTTCACGCCGTTGCCGCGCGCCGCCACCGCGCCGTCGGCGCCCGAGGCCGCGATGTCGATCTGGTCGACGGCCATCGCCGGGTAGATGTCGGCGCCCTTGGCGAACTGCTTCTCGTCGATCTTCAGGTTATACTTCGCGGCGATCTCCTTCATGTAGGAGATCGCGCCGTAATGGGCGAATTTCAGGTTGCCGAGACGCACGACGTCCTGGGCGGCGGCCGGGCCGGAGATGGCTGCTAGAACGGCAGCGACGGCGGCGAGGCGCGTGAGCATGCTTCTCTCCCTGATCCGTCCGGACGGCGGGAGCGCCCGGTTTGGAACGGGATACTGGACAAAGGTCGGGCCGGCCGAAAGCAGGATTACCGGGGAAGAGATAAGACTTTAGACTCGCGGATTAACTCGCGACGAAGCCTCAGAGCATGCCCTTGACGGCGGCCGCCGCAGCCAGGCGCGGCTGCGGCCGCAGCAGGCTCTTGACCTGCGAGAACGGCCGCGGCCGGTTGATCACCTCGTCGAGGCGCGACCACAGGGTCTTGGGCGAGAACGGCTTGGCGATGATCTCGTTGACGCCGAGATTGATCGCCCGGTCGACCACGTTCCGGCGCGGCTGTGCCAGCATCAGGATGATCGGCACGGTCGGCGCCGGCGAGGTCGCCGGGGTGCGCGCGAGTCGGATGAACTCTTCGCCGGAGAGGATCGCCAGATCCCAGTCGAGCACAACGAGGTCGGGCTTGCTCTCGGCGAGCACGCCCAGCGCCTCGGCGCCGTCCGGCGCCTCGAGCAGGCGCTTGATGCCGACGCGCATCAGCATGTCGCGCACGATACGGCGGATATAGAGGCTCTCGTCGACCACGAGGGCCGAGAGGTCCGGGAAGGTCGGGGTGGCGATCATCGCGGGCTCGGACGCGGAACTGATCCGGAGGATAGGCCCGGCACTCCTGCGCCTTCGCTAACCGAGATGGTTAACGTTTACCAAAACCTCGACGGCGGCGCGGCGACGCGCCAATGTCGCGCTTCCCGCCTCAGAGTGTGATAAGGCCCCCATGCCCACCGAACTCCTCTTCCGCGACGACGCCTATTTCCGCGAAGCAGAGGCTCGCATCGTTGCGGCGGACGATACCGGTCTCGTCCTCGACCGGACCCTGTTCTACGCGCAGGGCGGCGGCCAGCCCGGCGACCGCGGCCACGTGGTGCGGGCGGATGGAACCGAGATCGCGGTTCTCGACACCGTCTACGGTCCCGACAAGAGCACGATTCTGCATCGCGTCGC
The DNA here is from genome assembly GCF_900116815.1 of Methylobacterium sp. 174MFSha1.1. NCBI lineage: Bacteria > Pseudomonadati > Pseudomonadota > Alphaproteobacteria > Hyphomicrobiales > Methylobacteriaceae > Methylobacterium > Methylobacterium sp. 174MFSha1.1. The sequence continues at coordinate 217,673 of NZ_FPCB01000012.1, forward strand.
CCCGGGCATGGTCCTGCCGGCGCCGGGCGAGACGGTGCGCCTCGTCCTCGACTGGCCTCTGCGCCACGCCCGCATGCGGGTGCACACGGCTCTGCACCTGCTGTCGGTCGCCCTCCCCTACCCGGTCACCGGCGGTTCGATCGGCGACGGCGAGGGCCGGCTCGACTTCGACATCCCGGATGCCGGTCTCGACAAGGAGGCGGTGACGACGCGCTGGATCAGCGACGAGGAGCTGCTGGCCAATCCCGGCCTCGTCAAGACGATGTCGGTGAAGCCGCCGATCGGCAGCGGCCGGGTGCGTCTGGTGGCGATCGAGGGCCTCGACCTCCAGCCCTGCGGCGGCACCCATGTCGCCCGGACGGGTGAGATCGGTACCGCCACCGTCACGGCGATCGAGAAGAAGGGCAAGCAGAACCGCCGCGTACGGCTGTCGCTGAGCTGAACGCGAGAAAGCCCGCCAGCTTTCGCTGACGGGCTTGTTCATGTGGTTGGTTGCGGGGACAGGATTTGAACCTGTGACCTTCAGGTTATGAGCCTGACGAGCTACCGGGCTGCTCCACCCCGCGCCAGGGTGTGTTCGCGATGAGGGAAGGTGTGCGTGCTTGGCAGGTCTGGCGGTGACCGACTCTCCCGTGTCTTGAGACACAGTACCATAGGCGCTGGGGCGGTTAACGGCCGAGTTCGAGATGGGATCGGGT